>JBFFZF010000129.1:0-14384 GCA_041568755.1 Longimicrobiales bacterium
ACCTCGAGTACGACATCGAGGCCGGCACGCGCGGCTCACGGTACAGCCACTGTGTCGCGTTGCTCCGTCGTCTGACCGGCGCCGAGGGCGCGCTCGTCGTCAACAACAACGCCGCGGCCCTCGTCCTGGCGCTGAGCACACTGGCATCCGGCCGCGACGCCATCATCAGTCGCGGCGAGCTGGTCGAGATCGGTGGTTCCTTCCGCATCCCCGACATCATGGCCCGGAGCGGGGCGCGCATGCGTGAGGTGGGCGCGACCAACCGCACGCACATCGGGGACTACGCCGACGCGCTCGGCGCCGTCACAGGTGTGATCCTCAAGGTGCACCGTTCCAATTTCCGCATCGAAGGGTTCGCCGCCGACGTGCCGACACGGACCCTGGCTGCGCTGGCGCGCGAAAGCGACGTCCCGCTCGTGTGCGATCTGGGCTCCGGGCTCCTCGTCGACAGCGGCACGCTGGGTCTGCCCGAGGAGCCGACGCCGATGGATGCGCTGCGCGACGGCGCCCACGTGGTCACCTTGAGCGGGGACAAGCTGCTGGGCGGGCCGCAGGCCGGGATCGTTCTCGGAGCGCCACCGCTGATCGAGCGGATGCGACGCAACCCTCTGTGTCGCGCGGTGCGCGTCGACAAGCTCACGCTCGCTGCACTCGAGGCGACGCTCGCGCTGTACCTGGATCCCGAGCAGGCGCGACGCGAGATCCCGGTGCTGCGCATGCTCACGATGCCGGCAGCCGAGCTGGAGGCCCGCGCGGAGCGTATCGCGGCCGCGCTGCGGGCCCGTGGCGTCCTCGCCGACACCGCCGCCGGCGATTCGGCGGTCGGTGGCGGCGCTTTCCCCGGCGCGCGACTGCCCAGCCGGCTGGTGCGGATGCGCGGCGCCGACCCGGCGCAGGTCATCGAACGGCGCCTGCGCGCCGGCCACCCACCCGTCATCGCCCGGCTGGTCGACGACCACGTGTGCATCGATCCGCGCACGGTCGATCCTGCAGAGGAGACATCCCTCGTCGAAGTCGTGACCTCAGCCGTGAACCCCGGATGAGCGGCGCGGGCCGACCGGCGGCCTTCCTCGACCGTGACGGCACGATCATCGTCGAAAAGCACTACCTGTCGGACCCGATGGGCGTCGAGCTCGCTCCGGGTGCTGCGCAGGGACTGACTCGGCTGCGGCAGTGCGGTTACGCCCTCGTCCTGGTGACGAACCAGTCCGGCATCGGGCGCGGGCTGCTCACGATGGCCGACTTCGAGGCGGTGCAGGCCAGGCTGGTCGAGGTGCTCGCCGCAGCGGGCATTCGGTTGGACGGCGTGTACATGTGTCCGCACCACCCGGCGTTCACCGGCCCATGCAGCTGCAGGAAGCCCGGCCTCGCCCTGTTCCTCGAGGCGGCCGAAACTCTGGGGCTGGCGCTGGGAAGCTCCGTCTGGGTGGGCGACCGCATGCGGGACGTGGAGCCGGCGCTGGCGCTGGGCGGGCGGGGCTGGCTGGTTGGGACGGGCCGGCTCGCGTTGCGCGGGACGCCGCCACCCGGCCTCTCCGTCGCGGCGGATCTGGCCGCTGCTGCAGCGGCGATCTGCAAGGGTTGACATTGACTTAGCCGACCGGGTATCGTTGGCCGGCCCGGTTTTCCGGACCCGTTCCGGCGGACCCGGGGGGGCCGGTGGGTGTACCAACAGGCCGTCCGTAGAACGCATGGAGGGGGGACATGACGATCTCAGTCACGGCGGGTGCCGCGTCCGAGGTTCAGCGGTTCATGCAGGAGCAGGGTGCAGCGGAGGCCGCCGGCCTGCGCGTGGCAGTGCTGCCGGGTGGCTGCTCCGGCTTCCAGTACGGGCTGAACATCGAGGACGAGGCCCAGGAAGACGACGACATCTTCGAGGTCAACGGCATCCGTCTTTTCGTGGATCCGTTCAGCGGGCAGTATCTCGACGGCATCGAAATCGACTACGTGACGACGATGATGGGCGCCGGGTTCACGTTCAAGAACCCGAACGCTTCCGGCGGCTGCGGTTGCGGCAGTTCATTCACGGTCTGACCGCAGCCCCGAGGCTTCGCGAACGTGGTGGGCCCGCGGGCTGAGACCTGCGGGCCCGCTTTGCTTCCTCCAGGGAACAGCTGATTGAATGCGATGATCATGACGAGCCGCCTGCCGACCGCTTTGCACTATGCGAAGCTGTCGGGCGAGGAGTTGACGGCAAGGATCCGTCGGCGCAAGGCTGAACTGAATGCCGTGATCCTCGGTCACAACTATCAGCGCGGCGATCTGCAGGAAGTCTCGGATTTCGTCGGTGACTCGCTCGGGCTGTCGCAGGAAGCCGCGCGCACGGACGCCGACGTCATTGTGTTCTGTGGCGTCCACTTCATGGCGGAGACCGCCAAGATCCTGTCGCCGGGTCGCCGCGTCCTGATGCCCGATCTGCGCGCCGGCTGTCCCATGGCCGATTTCGTGACGGGGCCCTCGCTGCGGGCCGTCAAGGCCACGATGCCGGAAGCGGCGGTGGTCACCTACGTGAACTCGACGGCCGAAGTAAAGGCGGAGTCCGACATCTGCTGCACGAGTTCGAATGCGGTGCTCATCGTCGAGTCGATCCCGCGCGATCGCCGCATCCTCTTCGTACCAGACCGCAACCTCGCCCGGTATGTGGCGGAGCGGACCGGACGCGCGTTCCGCAGTCTGTCGGACCCGCCCGTCGAGAGCGGCGATCCGGGTGAGATCGTGGCGTGGGAGGGCTACTGCTACGTCCACGACGACCTCGTGCTCGAGGAACTCGAAGCGGCGCGCGCTGCGCATCCGGAGGCCAAGGTCGTCATTCACCCGGAGGCCCGACGCGATCTGCTGGAGCAGGCGGACTTCGTGGTTTCGACCTCCGGCATGGCGGATCTGGCCAGGGAACACGACGCCCTCATCATCGGCACCGAGCGCGGGCTGGTCGACCGGCTGCACCAGCTCTATCCGGACAAGACGCTCGTGCCGCTTTCCCGCGCCGCGATCTGCGGCAACATGAAGGTCAACACGCTGGCCAAGCTGGCCTGGTGCCTGGATCACGAGGCGTACGACGTCACGCTGGATGAGGACGTCCGGCAGCGCGCCGAGCGGGCACTGTGCCGCATGCTCGAACTGTCCGGCGGCTGGCGCGCGCCCACGGATGAAGAAGCGCGCCTGGAAGAGGCCGGTGTCCGGGCCAGTGGCTGCGGCTGCGGTTGAGCCGCGCAGCCTCCGTGCAGCGGGCAGCTCGACCGGCGTCGCGCGAACCCACCAGAACCTGATCGCCCCGGCATGAACGACGTGCAGATCCGCAGCTTCGTGGGCAGGGGCTTCGAGCAGAATGCCTACCTGGTCTGGCGGACCGATGGCACGTCGGCCGTCGCCATCGATCCGGGCGCCGCCGCACCGGCGCTGGTGGCCGCCCTCGATGAAGCGGGCCTGAGCCTGGAAGCCATTCTGCTCACGCACGCGCACGTCGACCACGTCGAAGGTCTGCCCGAGCTGGTGCGGCGCGCGCCGGCGCCTGTCTCGCTGCACCCGGGGGATACGCAGCTGTACACGCGCGCGGCCGATCAGGCCGCGATGTTCGGGCTCCGCATCGCACCGCTGCCGCCGGTCGATCACGAACTCTCGCACGGGCAGCGGCTCGAGCTGGCGGATCTGGTCTTCGAGGTCCGTCACGTGCCCGGCCATGCCCCGGGTCACGTGATCCTGGTGCTGGAAGGCGAGGGGTTGGCGTTCGTCGGCGACGTGATCTTCCGGTCGTCGATCGGTCGGACGGATCTGCCCGGCGGCGATTTCGGACAACTCATCGCCGGCATCCGCAGCCAGGTCTTCACGCTGCCGGACGAGACCACCCTGTACACCGGTCACGGACCACCCACGACCGTCGGCCACGAGCGGGCGACGAACCCGTTCCTGGTCCCGCAGTACGGCGGCGGCCTGGCATGACGGTGAGGGTCGCCGTTTTCGCGTCGGGCGGCGGCTCCAACCTGCAAGCGCTGCTGGATCACTTCAACAGTGCTGCCGGCGCCGCCGGGCGCATCGCGCTGGTTGTCAGTGACCGGGACGACGCCGGCGCCCTCACGCGGGCCCGCCATGCGCGTGTGCGCGCCGCCGTCGTCCACGTGGCCGGGCGCGAGCCGCGCGTAGTGGAAGCCGACATCGTCGACCTGCTCGAGGGTGAGAGCATCGAACTGATCGCACTCGCCGGCTATCTGCGCCTCGTGCCGGTGGGCGTCGTGAACCGCTGGGCCGGTCGGATCCTCAACATCCACCCGGCGCTGCTGCCCGCGTTCGGCGGCAAGGGCATGTACGGGATGCGCGTGCACCGCGCCGTGCTGGAGGCCGGGAACCTGGTCACTGGCGTGACCGTGCACCTGGTCACCGAGCGCTACGACGAGGGCAAGCCGCTCGTCCAGTGGCCCGTGCCTGTGCTGCGCGGTGACACGCCGGAAACGCTCGCCGCGCGCGTGCTGGCGGTCGAGCACGTGGTGTATCCGGTGGCCGTCGACGTGGCGGCGCAGGCGGTGGCGTCCGGCATGGATCTGTCCTCCATGACGCAGCTGCTGTGGGGCGCCCGTGGCTGGGGCTTCGATGCGGACGCGGGCAGTTTCGTATGGCACGGGAGCGATGCGGTCGGCGGGGCCTGGCTGCGTCGGCTGATCGGACTCGACAAGGAGGGCGCGACGTGAATCGCCGGGCGTTGCTGAGCGTTTCGGACAAGACGGGGATCGTGGATTTCGCGCGCGGGCTGGTCGATCTGGGGTTCGATATCGTGTCGACCGGCGGGACGGCCCGGACGCTGCGTGAGGCCGGCTGCGCAGTAACCGATGTCAGCGAAGTGACCGGCCATCCGGAAATGATGGAGGGACGCGTCAAGACCCTGCACCCGGCCGTCCACGCGGGCATCCTGGCGCGGCGCGAATACGCCGACGACCTCAAAGCGCTCGCGCAGCACGGCTATGGCCCGATCGACATCGTGTGCGTGAATCTCTACCCGTTCCACGAGGCGGCGGCAGCGCGCGCGCCGATTCCGGAGGCGATGGAGAAGGTCGACATCGGCGGGCCGACCATGCTCCGCTCCGCGGCCAAGAACCATGCGGACGTTCTCGTCGTCGTGGACCCCGCGGACTACCCGCGCGTTCTCGACGCGCTGGCGCGCGATGCCGCAGATGGCCCGTTCCGCGTCGCGCTCGCGGCCAAGGTGTTCGCCCACACCGCGGCGTACGATGCGGCGATCACGACGTACATGGACCGGTGGGCTGCAGGCGAAGGCCGGGTCACGGCGCTGCGCCGGGGAGAGGACACGCCCGCCGTCGCCTGGCCCGGGACCCTCGTGCTGCCGTACCGTCACATGCAGGCGCTTCGGTACGGCGAGAACCCGGACCAGCCGGCGGCGTTCTACGGCGAACCGGATGCGCCGGCCGGCTCGCTGCCGCGGCTGGAGCAGCTCAACGGCAGGGAACTGTCCTTCAACAATCTGCTCGACGTGGATGCCGCGGTAATGGCCGTGTCCGCCTGGCACGGGGAGGACCGACCGGCCTGCGTGATCGTCAAGCATACGACGCCATGCGGTGTCGCGCTCGGTTCATCCGCGGGTGACGCGTACGCCCGGGCGCTGGCCTGTGATCCGGTGTCCGCGTTCGGCGGAATCGTTGCGTTCAACACGCTGGTCGATGCAGCCACGGCGGAGATGCTCGTCGATACGTTCCTCGAGATCATCGTCGGCCCGGGCTTCGACGAAGCCGCGCTCGATGTGCTGCGCAGGAAGAAGAACCTGCGCGTGCTCGCGTTGCCGGCCGCGAAGAGCCGTGACGAGGAACTGGACGTCAAGCGCGTGCGTGGCGGCGTACTGGTGCAACGCAGAATGTCGATGGCTTTTCCGGAGGAAGCGTGGTCGGTCGTTACCCGGCGCGCGCCCACGGAAGCCGAGCGGGAGGACCTGCGCTTCGCCTGGCGCGTCGCGGCCTCGGTCAAGTCCAATGCGATCGTGCTGGCCCGCGAAGGCCGCACCGTCGGCATTGGCGCGGGTCAGATGAGCCGCGTGGATGCCTCGCGCATCGCGGTCATGAAGGCGGAAGACCAGGGCGTGGACCTGACCGGCTGTGTCCTCGCCTCGGATGCGTTCTTCCCGTTCCGCGACGGCATCGATGCCGCCGCCCGTCACGGCGTCGCCGCGGTGATCCAGCCGGGTGGCTCCGTGCGTGACGAGGAAGTGAAAGCGGCGGCCAACGAGCACGGCATGGCCATGATCCTCACCGGCCGGCGCGTGTTCCGGCACTAGGTCCGGTGCGCTTCCGGTTCCATGCCGCCCGGCGCGCGGCTACGTTTGTTGTCATCCGGGAGGGCTAGTCCTAACTGGTAAGGCAGCGGTCTTGAAAACCGCCGGGCGAAAGCCCATCGGGGTTCGAATCCCCGGCCCTCCGTTGCATTTCACGTTGGCTGCGTCCCGGGCGACGCGTGCTCCGCGCATTTCCCGTGAGGTTGCGTTCCGCGCCTCGCCACCGGCGGCCTGCGGTGCGCGGTTCACCCCGAACGACCGGAAGCGATGATGCGGGCAGGTCATTCGAGCGATCCAGCGATGCCGGCCGACGCGATGCCGGTGCCGGCCCCATCACGCACCGCGGGCGTGCTGGTCGCGGGCGCGCTCTTCGCACATGCGATCCTGGCGTGGCTGGCGCGCGAGCCTGGCATGGTCACGCGCCAGGACGACGCGGTCTACATCACGCTTGCCCGCTCGCTGCTGAGGGGCGGCTATCACGAACTCTTCCGTGTCGACAGCCCGCTGCACGACCAGTATCCGCCGGTCTACCCGGCTCTGCTGGCCATCTGGCAGCTCGTGACGGGCGGGAGCTTCGACGCGATCATCGTCCTGTCCATCCTGTTGTCGGTGGCAGCGCTGGCGGTGCTGCACGCCGGGCTGCGCCGCAGGTTCGGCAACCTCGTCGCCGTGTCAGCCCTTCTCGTGCTCGCAGTCAACCCTTCCCTGATCGCGTTCGCGGGAAGCGTCCGGTCCGAGACGCCTTACATGCTGCTGTCCGTCGTCGCGCTGGTCCTGCTCCTGCGCGAGCCGATGACGTGGCGTACCGTCGGGTTCGTCGCTGCGGCCGCGATCGCGGCGGCGATGACACGCAGCATCGGCGTCACGCTGGTGCTGGCGATCGTCCTGTACTGGCTCTCCGAGCGACGCTGGGCGGCGAGCGCCGTGACGGCCGTCACGGCCGCGGCGGTCATCCTGCCGTGGATGGCGTTTACGGCCATGGCGGCCGAGCAGTTCACGGGATCTTCCTACGTGGCCGAAATCCGGGCCGTCGAGGGCGGGACGCCATGGATTCCGCCCATCATGGAACGCGTGCCCGGCATGATCTGGAGATACGCGTCGAGCGGCGTTCCCACGCACCTGGCCGTGCCCACCGTGCCCGGAACGCCGATCGACAACGCGATTGCGGCCGCGCTCCTGTGGCCGTGTCTGCTGGCCGGACTCTGGGTACTCTGGCGACGATGGCGGCCAGCGGCGTTCTATGTGCTCACGTATGGTGGACTGCTCGCGGTGTGGGTCTGGCTGGCCGACCGTTTCGTGATCCCGCTGCTCGTGGTCCTGGTGCCCGCGCTGCTGCTGGGCGCGCAGGCCGTGTTCGCCCGCGCCGGTCGCCGCGCGGGTCTCGCCGCCGCAGGCCTCGTCGCCGTCGTGCTGGTGGCGAGCGGGGCCTCGATGAGTGTGGGCCGCGCAGCGGAGCGGATGCGGTGCGAGAAGACGGATGATCTGCCGCCGCCCGCCTGCATCCTGCGAGACCAGGCGAGCTGGATGGAAGCGGTGCGTTACATCAGGGCGAACACGCCCGACGACGCCGTCATCTTCTCGGCCAAACCGGAGCCGCTCTATTACTACACGGGCCGCCGCGGGACGGGCTTCAAGCGCGCCCTCGCCACGGCGGAGGAAACCTTCCTGTCAGGCCTGCGCGAGCAGGGCGTCGCATACGTTCTGCTCGCCAGCCTCCAGATCAATGAGCCCGGGCGCATCCTGGACCTGCTGGAGGCCAACTGCGGCTCGCTGGATGCTCTGGCCTTCTTCCCGGCCAGGACCTGGCTCTTCCGCGTGCGAGCGCCGGATGAGGGAATCGGCGATGGATCCGGTTGCACGGCGCTGGCTCAGTACCGTGAGGCCAACATCGGGCGGGACTTCGAGCGTGATCCGTGAGCCGCCTCCCCTGGCCGTCCTGCCACGAAGGGTCGGCCCTCTCGAGGGGTGGCCGGCCCACGATATGCTTGACGCGTCCCACGTCGATGAAGTAACACTTGAGCACACCCTCGAACTGCGGAGGCTAGGCATGCAACGGCCCGCCGCCCCGGCGTCGCTCGTCCTTTGCGCCATCGTGGCCCTGACGATCGTGATCGTTCCCCACCGCGCGACGGCGCAGGCTGCGCCCACGCCCGCGCCGCTCTTCGCGTCCCATGAGCCGCTGGCCTTCACGCTGCACGCGGATTTCGACGAGTTCCGCTCGAACCGCGACGACACGATTCCCCACGCCGGTCGTCTGGTCATGCAGGGGGGTGCGGAGCCGGGGATCCCGCTCAAGCTCTGGGTGCGCGGCAACTTCAGGCGACAGAAGAGCAATTGCGCGTTCCCGCCCATCCGGCTGGATTTCGACAAGGATGATCCCGATCTGGGGGTGTTTGCCGGCCAGAACCGCATCAAGCTCGTCGTCCGGTGCCGGGACAACGACACGTATGAACAGTACGTCATCAAGGAATACCTGGCGTATCGGCTCTACGGGCTGCTGACCGACGAGAGCTTCCGTGTCCGCCTGGCACACGTCACCTACGCGGATACGAGTGGCAAGCGGAAGCCGGAGACATCGTGGGCGTTCATGATCGAGGACGACGACGACATGGCGGAGCGCATTGGCGGGGAAGTGATGGATCTGCCGCAGATCGACCCGCGAGCCTACGATCCGCAGCAGACGACGCTGATGTCCGTCTTTCAATACATGGTCGGCAACACCGACATGTCGTCCATGATGCTGCACAACGTCGTCGCAGTGCAGGCGAACGGACGGTATCTGTCCATCCCTTACGATTTCGATTGGACGGGTCTCGTATCCGCGCGCTACGCGACGCCGGATCCGAAGGTCGGCGTGCGCAACGTGCGGGAGCGCGTGTACCGCGGCGTGTGCAGGGATGAGGTGGACTACGCCGCGGTATACGGCCGTTTCCTGGAGGTCCAGCCCGAAATCGAGGCGCTGATCGCGTCGCTGCCGCTCGACAAGGGCAACGCCGAACGGGCCCGCGACTACATCGAGGACTTCTATAAAATCATCTCGGACGAACGGCGGGCCCGGCGCGAGATCGAGGAACGCTGCCGACACGCGAGCGACTGAGCGCCGGCTGCTCCTCCGAAGTGCGGCCCCGCGCTCATGCCGTGCCCGGGGCCGTGTCGGTGGTTCGGCACGGCCCCGGGCGGTGCTCCGGGCTCGACCCCAACGGTTCCCCTGATCCACGCGTCTTTCTAGGTTAGTGTGCTGCGGCCGCGCTGGGCGGCCGCGCCGCTGAACAGGGGGAGACGCAGGCGTGAGGATCAACAGTCTCCGGTGGGTGGCGCTGTTCGCGCTGCTCGCCGGACCGCAGTCGATCGAGGCCCAGAACGCACGCGGCCAGAGCGCCGACGCGGCGCGGGCCTCGATGGCCAACTCGCACGAGGCTGCACCCCGGACCACCGCGACGCGCGCCACCGGCGGAATCGCTGTCGATGGCCGCCTCGATGAGGCGGTCTGGACGCAGACGAGGCTTGCGACCGAATTCACGCAGCTGGACCCCGTGGAGGGTGCCCCGGCCACCGAGCGGACCGAGGTGCGCTTCGTGTTCGATGACCGGGCCCTCTACATCGGTGCGACGCTCCACGACACCCAACCCCCGACGTCCCGCCTGGGAAGGCGAGACGCGGACCTGCCCGATTCCGACTGGTTTGCCGTATCCCTCGACACATACCACGACCACCTGACCGCGTACCGCTTCGCCGTGAACCCCTCCGGCGTCAAGCGCGACGAGGTGATGACCGGAACTTCGATGTTCGGCGGCGATGACACGTGGGACCCCGTCTGGGAAGCGGAAACCCGGGTGACGGAAGCCGGCTGGACGGTGGAGATGCGGATTCCCCTGTCGCAGCTTCGGTTCAGCAGGGACGAGGAACAGACGTGGGGCGTGCAGATCGAACGGCGCATCGGCCGCAAGAACGAACACGTCGTGTTTGCCTTCACGCCTCGCACGGTGCGTGGCGGTGTCGCGCGCTACGGCCACATGGACGGCATCAGCGGCCTGTCCGCAAGCGCTCAGCGCGTCGAACTCCTGCCCTACCTGCTGGCGCGTGCCGACTACCGTGCCGTGCCGACAGCGGCGGGCGTGGATTTCTCCAATCCCTTCCGTGACGGCTCCCGCGGCAACGCGGGCTTCGGCCTGGATCTGAAGGTCCGCCCCACATCGAATCTGACCATCGACGGGACGGTCAACCCGGACTTCGGTCAGGTCGAAGTCGATCCTGCCGTCATCAACCTGACGGCCTTCGAAACGCGGTTCCAGGAGAAGCGGCCTTTCTTCGTCGAGGGTTCCGACCTGTTCCGGTTCGGCGGCGGCGATTTCGGCGGCTTCGGCCGCGGCGGTGGTGGTGGCGGCTTCGGCGGCTTCGGGGGTGGTGGGGGCGAAGGCGGTGGCCCCTCTTCGCTGCTGTACTCGCGCCGGATCGGGCGGGCGCCGCAGGTTGGGGTGAGCAGCGGCGCCGCGTACGCGGACGTGCCCGAAGCCACGACGATTCTGGGCGCGGCCAAGGTTCTTGCCAGGACGTCCGGGGGCTGGTCGGTCGGTGTGATGGAGGCGGTAACCGGTCGGGAACGGGCGCGCTGGGTCGACAGGACCGGCGCGGAAAGCGTGTCCGAGGTCGAGCCGCTGACGAACTACCTGGCGGGGCGGATCCGTCGCGATCTGCGCGCGGGTCAGACGACGCTCGGCGTGCTCGCCACGGCGGTGAACCGGGACGTGAGTGACGCGGCCGTGGCCAGCCGTCTGCGCTCGTCGGCGTATTCCGGGGGCGCTGATTTCCGCCACGAGTGGCACAACCGCGCGTGGTCGGTGAACGGGTACCTGGCCGGCAGCCACATCCGCGGGGATTCGGCGGTGCTCATCGCCACACAGCGGGCGTCGACGCGCTACTACCAGCGGGCGGACGCCGGCCACGTGTCGGTGGACTCGATGGCCACGTCCATGAGCGGGTTCTCCGGCCGGATCGACGTCGGCAAGCGCGCGGGCACGTGGCGAGGGAACGTGGCGCTGTCCACGACGAGCCCGGGCTACGAGATCAACGACATCGGGTTCCAGACCTCGGCCGATCGAATCTCGCTCGACGGGAACATGAATTACGAGCAGACCCGGCCCGGGCGGATCTTCCGCCGCTGGAGCCTGCGCGTCGGTCCCGACCTGGAATGGAACTACGACGGGGACCGGATCGGCACGTCGATCGGGGGTGGCGGCAACGGCCAGTTCATGAACTTCTGGAACTTCGGGTACAACTTCAGACACGAGTTCGAGTCGCTCGACGATCGTCTCACGCGTGGCGGCGTCCTGGCTTCCGAGCCTGCGGGCAATTCCGGGTTCCTGTTCCTGTCGACCGACTCGCGCCGTTCCACGACGGGCCGCCTCTCGCTGAGCGGCAACTGGAGCGACGCGGGAGACTGGCGCACTTCGGTCAACGTCAATGTCGGATTCCGGCCGGGCGAGAACCTCGATTTTCAGGTCGGGCCCAATTTCTCGCGCAGCGGCACCGTCGCCCAGTACCTGACACGCGTCACCGACGCTACGGCGCTGCACACGGCCGGTCGCCGCTACGTCTTCGCCGAGCTCGAGCAGACCACGTTGAGCATCGATACGCGGATCAACATCACGTTCCAGCCCGGTCTCACCCTCGAGCTGTACGCGCAGCCCTTCGTCTCCAGCGGTGACTACGGAGCGATCAAGGAGCTGAAGGCCCCCCGCACGTTCATGTTCACGAGGTACGGCATCGACGCCGGCACGCTCGTACGCCGGGGGGACGGCTACGTGGACATCGACCCCGATGGCGCGGGCCCGGCGGCCGCGTTCACGCTCGATGACCGGGACTTCGACTTCCGGTCGCTGCGCGGAAACGCCGTGCTGCGCTGGGAATGGCGGCCGGGGTCGACGCTCTTCCTCGTCTGGCAGCAGTCGAGGGCGGCTCAGCTGACCCCCCTGTCCGGGGCCGAGGGTGTGGGGCACTTCCGGCTGGGGAGCGACGCCGCCGACCTGTTCCGCCTGCGGCCCGACAACATCTTCATCATCAAGGCGACCTACTGGCTCAATCCGTGAGCCCCTGATGGGCGGCCGGGGCGGGACGGGGCCAGCCCGGCCCCGCCCGGCCGATCCGGCGCTTCGGGACGCGAGACCCGCTCCGCGGCGCCCCCCAGTCACGTCCGCCGCACCACGTGCCGAAGCTATCTCCAGCGGATGCGCGAACCCGGTCTGCGCCGGAAGCAGGCGTCGGGCTCTCTGCCAATCGTCAAACATCAGAAGAACCGGGGTCGCTTCTGAGTCTCGTTCCCCATATCGAACCGGATCTCCGGGTCAGGCTCGACACATCAGTCATCGAGCTGATCCGCCCCGTGGCCGTGGGCCTGGCGGCGCTGCACGTCGTTTATGCCCTCGAGCACAATGCCGTCATGGCGCCGGCCGGACGGGCTCTCATGGTGGGGCTCGCCACCACGACGGCCACGGTCCTCGTCCTCCTGGCCATCCTGCTGGGCCGCTGGAAGCCGTCATACCGCTGGGCGCACCCGCTTGCCACCGCTGTCGCCGTGCTCGCACTCACGCACGGCCTGGGACTTCTCGCCCTGACCGGCGATCCGGCGCGCACGGCCAATCTGTCGCTCATCGTGATCGGGTCCGGCCTGGCCTTCCTGTCCACGCCGTGGCTCAGCGCCGTGATGGCCGGTACCGTCGTCGGTTGGCTGGTCATCGCCTGGACCGGTCCGCCGTCGCAGTTCTGGATCCACTTCTTCTTCCACCTCTTCGGTGCCGTCGTCATCGCATTCGGTGCACACATCGTCCGCCTCCGCGCACTCCTGCGGGCCGACCGGCTGCGCTTCGATGCGGAGAGCAGAGCGCGGGCGCTGGGCGCGAGTCAGGAGCGATTCCGGCTGTCCGTCGAAGGCGCCAACGACGGCGTCTACGAATGGAACCTGGAGGACGGCAGCGTGTTCTGCTCGCCGCGCTTCAAGGGCATACTCGGTTACCGTGACGACGAGATGCTCGATGAAGTCGAGGCCGTTGCCGGCCGCATCCACCCGGAAGACGCCCCGCGCGTGCGCCGCAACCTGATCGATCATCTCAAGGGGCTGACGCCGCACTTCGAGGATGAGTACCGTATGCTCCACAAGGACGGATCCTACCGTTGGGTCCTGACGCGGGGCATCACGCTTCGGGATGAGCGCGGCCGGGCCGTCCGCATGGCCGGTTCGATGACCGATATGACGCGGCGAGGCGTGTTCGATCCGCTGACCGGCCTGCCCAACAGGATGCTGCTGCTCGACCGGCTGCGCAGGACCTTCACACGCAACGCCCGGCACGGTGGTTCCTTCGCGCTGCTGTACCTCGACCTCGACCGCTTCAAGATCATCAACGACAGTCTGGGCCATCACGCCGGCGACGAGCTGCTCGTTCAGGTGGCACGCCGCCTCCAGCTGGCCGTGCGCGCCAACGACACCGTCGCCCGCCAGGGCGGTGACGAATTCGTCGTCGTACTCGAGGATGTCACCAGCGCTACGGATCTCGAACACACCATCGAACGCATCGAAAACGAGGTGCTCGGCAGCTACAAGCTCGGCGAGCGCGACGTCTTCGTGGCAGCCAGCATCGGCGCCGTCGTCGATACCGGCGCATACGAGTGCGTCGAGGACATTCTGCGCGACGCCGACACGGCAATGTATCAGGCCAAGCAGAACCAGCGCCGCTTCGTCGTCTTCGACGTGGAGATGCGTGAAGCCATCAATCGCAGACTCCACATCGAGAACGAACTGCGCCGCGCGCTGCAGCGCAACGAGTTCATCCTCGTCTATCAGCCCATCCGTACCCTGCCCGATGGCCGCCTGAGCGCCGTCGAGGCGCTCGTCCGCTGGAACCACCCGAGCCGCGGTTGGATCCCGCCGATCGACTTCGTGCAGGTGGCCGAGGAGTCGGGGCTCATCAAGCAACTGACCGACCAGGTGCTCCGGGCTGCGATGCGCACCGCGAGCGGGTGGTCGGCGGCCGGCTACGACCTCGGGGTCGCGGTGAACCTGTCGACGCACGACCTCCTCGACGAACGCCTCGATCAGCGGATCGGCGAGATGCTCGCGACCCAC
>JBFFZF010000130.1:0-14353 GCA_041568755.1 Longimicrobiales bacterium
CCGGGGGCGGGATCGGGAGCGTGTCGTTGCCCCACCCGCCATCCCCAGCCCCCATCCCCATTCCCGCCGTTTCTCATCCGACTGCTTCGCTCTCCACCGCCTCCAGGCATCCGGCAATCCGTTCCCACGTGTCATCGATGTCGTTGTCCAGTCCGACCGAGAAGCGCACCAGCCCATCGCCCATGCCCATGCGGTGTCGCTCGTCCGCCGGGATCTCGGACGACGTGCTCTGTCCTGGCGCGCTGAAGAGGGTCTTGAAGTAGCCCAGACTCACCGCGAGGTAACCGACTTTTTCCTCCTGCATGCGTGTCATGAAGCGGCTGGCTGTCTCGCGGCTGCCCATGTCCACGGTGAGCATGCCGCCCCATCCGAACCCCGGGTTCATCGAGCGCTCCAGCAGGGCGTGGTGCGGGTGGGAACGGAGGCCGGGGTAGTACACCCGGTGTCCTGCGGCGTGGAAGCGTTCGGCCAGCCAGGCCGCGTTCGCGCCGTGCTGGCGCATGCGGATGTGAAGGCTGTGCAGGTTCTTCAGAATACCGGCCGCGCGCACCGAGTCCAGCACGGGCCCCAGCAGCATGCTCGTCCCGGCATTGACGTCGTTGAGCCGGTGGATGAAGGCATCGGTCGACACCACGCAGCCCGCCACGCAGTCGCTGGTCCCGTTGATGAACTTGGTCATGCTGTGCACGACGATGTCCGCCCCCAGCTGCAGCGGTGACAGGATGAGCGGGCAGAACGTGTTGTCCACGATCAGCGGGACCCCGTGATCGTGCGCGATGCGCGAGAGCGCGCGGACGTCCGCCACCTCGAGCAGCGGATTGCTCATGGACTCGCAGTAGAGCGCGCGCGTCCGGGGCGTGATCGCCCCGGCGACGGCGGCGGCATCGTTGATGTCGACGAACTGCGTCGTGATGCCGAAACGGGGCAGCAGGTTCTTGAGCAGCGCGTACGTGCCGCCGTAGATGGTCCGGGCAGACACGATCTCATCTCCACTCGAGCACAGCGCGAGCAGCGTCGTGCTGATCGCAGCCATCCCCGACGCCATCACCTGTGCCGCCTCGCCCGATTCCATGCGGGCGAGCGCTTCCGCCAGGTATCGGTTCGTCGGGTTCCAGTGGCGCGAGTAGAGGAAGCAGCCCTCGACATCGTGGTCGAACAGCTCCTCCATCCGCTCGACGCTCAGGAACGTGTACGTCGACGAATCACAGATCGATGGATTGACGTCCCCGAACTCGCCGAACACGAGGAAGTCCTGGATCTCGCGGGCTGGATCGAACGTCATGGTCATCCTCCATGGCACGGTACGGAGCGGCCGGGCGGACGCCCCTGCCCAAGGATGACCTGTCGTTGTCGGCCGTACCAGCGGACGGGAAAGTTGACGACGCGGATGCGGGTCGGCGGTGGCCGTGGTCGAGGCGTTCGATCGAGAATGGTCAGGCGCTGGAGCCCGCTCCGTTCACCCATCCTCCATCCCCAACCCCCATCCTCCTACCCGCCGTGTCGTTTCCTCATGTGTTCCACCGACGCGCTGACCAACGCCTCGAGCACGTCCCGATCCACATCGTCGAGCCTCTTGATGTAGAGACACGACTTCCCGGTGGTGTGCCTGCCGAGCTTCTTCAGCAGATCGTCGTACCGGTCGAACCCCGCCATGATGTAGAGCGTCAGGTTCTGCTTCCGCGGCGAGAATCCGGTCAGCATCCAGTCGCCTTCACGGCCACTCGCGTACTTGTAGTGGTACGAGCCGAAGCCGACGATCGTCTCGCCCCACATCGCGGGTTTCTCGCCCGTCGCCTTCTGCATAAGGGCCGCGATCGCCTTGCAGTCACGGCGGCGGTCAGGATCTTCGATCCCGTTCAGGAAGGCCGTGACGCTGGCTCTGGTCTTTTTCGTCTTCAGGTCAGCCATGCGGACTCCGGGTCAGGGGAAACGGAGGCGCGTGGGGCGTCGGGGTGGGGACGGCCGGTCGGGTTGGGCGAACGCCGCAGCTGTCGTTCCCCACCCGCCACACACCATCCCGACACCCACCAGCGTCCGTTATCCGTCCCCATCCCGATCCCGCCCCATCCCCATTCCCGCCGTTCAGAGTTCTGTCGCTACTCCGGCCAGAATCCAGCAATTGCCCCGGCCGTGAGCAGCGCATAGAGGAACGCATCGAAGACCGACTTGGCGGTGGTGCCCCACGCCCGCTTGTACCAGATCGAATTCTGCAGGAGGGCGAGCCCGTAGCCGGCGAAGGCCACGGTCCCCGCCACGCGGAACACCGGCCAGTATGCCTCGCCCGGCATTAGCGTCCGACCGGCCACGTATGCGGCGAAGACACTCACCACGACGCAGTAGATGAACCACTGCACAAGGCTCGCACCCATCGTCGGCATGCCCGTGGGAAGCACGTTGAGGAACAGGACCGGGCCCTTCTCGACCTTGGCCTGGAATTCGGGCGCCTTCATGTCTTCAGGGCTGCTGGCCCGCGGCACCACGTACTCGCCGGGCGGAAGGTTGAACGGCCGCAGCGCGGCCATCACACCGTCTTCATCGGGGACGCCCACGAAATCGTTGCGGTGGTACTTCAGCACCATGTGGATCACGGAACTGGCCATGAACACGATCACGGCTCCGAGCAGAATGCCCAGCCACAACGACGGAATCGTCACCATCGCGGCCTCCAGGTACGGGGACGGGAGCGTCGAGCGTGCTTGCGTTCTAACCCGTGCCCCGCCCCGCGGCAAGCCGCCCGACCCGCGCCTCGCCGGTGGTGGAGGCGGCGCCGGGGCAACGGGCCACCGGCCAGGTCCTTCATCGCCGATCCGACCGGGGCGGGCTGGTGAGCTGACCCGCGCAACGGGCGGGTGTCCCGCGGGTGCAACGATCTGTCGCGACGGCCCCGCACTCGGTGGCCTCGGCGGCGAGGCGGGGATCGTTCCCGTAACGGATTGTGTAGAAGGAGCTTATAC
Organism: Longimicrobiales bacterium; assembly: GCA_041568755.1. Taxonomy (GTDB): domain Bacteria; phylum Gemmatimonadota; class Gemmatimonadetes; order Longimicrobiales; family RSA9; genus JBFFZF01. The sequence goes on from JBFFZF010000130.1 coordinate 2,955, forward strand.
GAATCGATACGGAGCGCCGTCCGGCGCCGGCGGGCCGGAGCCCCGCCATGCGCCTTCCTCGTACACGCGTGCGAGTTGAAGCGAAACCATTGCGTCCGGGCGCCGATGGCATGAGGTTGGCACTCCTGTATCGTAGACGCCGAGCAACAATCCGCGACGGGCCTCGCTTCGACCGCAGGGCGCTGCCGGCCGACCTGAGACCGCACGGTGCGCACGGAGGCGCTCCGTCCAACTTACCGCTTGACCGGTTGATGCCGACCTTGACGCTTTCCCAGGTGACGTGTCCCCCGGAGAGGTGTCGTCCGTGTTGACGACGCTACGGTCGAGGATCATCGCGCTCTACCTGGGCCTGGCGGTGCTGCCCATGATCATTGTTGGCGCGGGCAGCTACTTCCAGTCGCTGCGTTCGCTGACCGCGCTGGTCGAGGGCAAGCTGCAGAGTCTGAGCGATCAGACAGCGGTCGAGATCGCGGACCGGCAGCGCGACATCGGCGCATCCCTGCGGCTGCTTGCCATGACGGAGTTCGGCGAGCAGGCCGGTCGCGGCGTCCTCGACGCACGTCTCCCCGCGTATCTGGGTCCCAGCCTGCAGCGGGCGTTCGTGACGATCGACTTCGAGAGTGCGGACGGGACCCGCCAGCGCGTCTTCGCATCGAGCGAGGCGTTCGAAACGGAGAGTGCCTGTCTGCCGAAGGGTCTGGCCGCCGTGCGCGCTCCGTTGTCGGCCGCCGGCCCGGGTGTGGCGCTGGTCGGGTACACGCCGATCGCCCGGCTGCTGCAGGAGACGTCGCTGGGGGTGCGCCTCGGGCGGACGGGCCAGACGCTGATCATCGACCGTGCGAGTGGCCAGGTGATCTTCGACGGCCGGTGTCTGACGGGCGAGGCCGTACCGTCCGGGCAGGGTCAGTTCCTGGCGGACCTGCAACGGGCGGGTCCGGGCTCGCTGATCCGCTATGAAGAGGGCGGGCGCATGATGACGGGCGCGGCCGCGCCGGTTGCGGAGCAGCCGTACGACGTCATCGCGGCGGTCGACATGAGCGAATTCACGCGGCCGTACGGTCAGGCGCAGATCCTGTACCTGTCGCTGGTCCTGCTGATCGTCGCGGCTGCGGGCAGCGCGTTCCTGCTGCTGGTGGGGCGGTTCCTGCAATCACTGGCGCAGCTCACGGCTGCGGCGGAGCAGATCGGCGATGGCGATCTGGCGCCCTGGCTGCCGCCGCCGGGCGACGACGAAGCGGGCAAGCTGTCCTCGGCATTCGCTACGATGCTGGGACGTCTGAAGTCGATGATGCGGCAGAACGAAGAGGCGCGGCAGATGGCCGTGGTCGGGCAGCTGGCCTCCCAGCTGTCCCACGAGATCCGGAACCCCCTGAGCTCGATCCGCCTGAACCTGCAGAGCCTGGATCGCGAGGTGCGGGCCGGCTCGGTGCCCGTGGATCTGCCAGCGGTGCTGCGCGTGTGCCTGCGCGAGATCAGCCGGCTGAACGACGCCGTGACCAGCGTGCTCGACTTCGGCCGGCCGCGCTCGATCGAACGGAAGGCCTGCCGCATCGAGCGGCTGCTCGACGAAGCGCTCGACCTGCTCGAGCCGCGGCTGCAACGGCAGGGGATCCGCGTGGATCGGCGTGAGGCGGGCGGGCCGGATCACGTCGTGGGAGATCCGGCGGAGTTGAGCGGTGCGCTGCTGAACCTGCTGATCAACGCGATCGATGCCATGCCCGAGGGCGGCGACCTGCGCGTCGAGACCCGGCATGTCGAGGGCGAGGTGCGGGTCCACATTGCGGACAGCGGGCCGGGCGTCAAGCCGGAGCTGCGTGAACTGGTCTTCCAGCCGTTCTTCACGACCAAGCCGACGGGCTCGGGGATCGGGTTGTCGCTGGCCTCGCAGGTCATCCGCGCGCACGGCGGCCGCCTGTATTTCGAGAAGGGCTCCGAAATCGAACCGGGCGCCGAGTTCGTCGTGGCGCTGCCGATCCGCGAAGGAGACGAGCGGCGTACCCTGGAGACGGGGCGTCCCCGCTGGCGATCGAGGCGGTCGCAGTCAGCGGCGGCGGCCGCCGAGACTGAGGACAGAGCCATTCCCGCGGTCGAAACCAGCGAAGTCACGTCATGAGCGAACGAATCCTGGTCGTAGAAGACGATGACACGCACCGCGAGACGCTGGCCAGGCACCTGCGCCGGTCCGGGTACGATGTGCTGGCCGTCGAGACCGGGGAGCGGGCGCTGGGTGTGCTGTCGGAAGCGGATGCGGCCCTGATCCTGACCGACGTCCGGATGCCCGGCATGAACGGACTCGAGCTGCTGGGGCATGTGAAGCGGCTGGCCGATGAGACGCCGGTCATCGTGATGACCGCGTACGGCGAGATGCAGGACGCCATCGACGCGATGAAGCTGGGGGCCTACGACTACCTGACCAAACCGCTCGATCTGGACCGGCTGGACGAGGTGCTCCACCGCTGCGTCGACGAGGCTCTGGCCCGCCCCTCGGCCAACGGCCGGCCCGCCGAATCCGCGAACCTCGAGCTGATCGGGCGCGACCCGCGGATGATCGAGATCTACAAGACCGTGGGTGCGGTGGCGGGCTCGAGGACGCCCGTCCTGATCCGCGGCGAGACGGGGACCGGCAAAGAGCTGGTGGCGCGGCTGGTCCACCGCAACGGCCCGGATCCCGACGCGCCCTTCGTGGCCGTCAACTGCACGGCCGTACCCGAGTCCCTCCTCGAGTCGGAACTGTTCGGGCACGTCCGCGGCGCGTTCACCGGTGCTGTCGGCGACCGCAGGGGCCGGTTCGAGGTGGCCGGCAAGGGCACGATCTTCCTGGACGAGATCGGCGACACCGAGCCCGGGTCCCAGGCCAAACTGCTGCGCGTGCTGCAGGACGGCGAATACACGCCCGTCGGCAGCGAATCTCCGCGCCGGTCCGCGGCCCGCGTGATCGCCGCGACGCACCGGCCGATCGAGCGGCTCGTCGAGGAGGAACGGTTCCGGGAGGACCTGTATTTCCGGCTGCGCGTCGTCGAGATCTCCATCCCGCCGCTGCGCGACCGTCGCGCAGATCTGCCGCTGCTCGTCGACCATTTCGTTGCCATGCAATCGGATAGCGTCGGGCGCGAATTGTGCGTCTCCGACGAGGTCATGGCCGAGATCCTCGCCTACGACTGGCCGGGCAACGTCCGCGAACTCGAGAACGCGCTGGTCCGGGCGGCGGTCCTGGCCCGTGGAACGACGATTGCGCTGGAACACCTGCAGCTCGGGGTCACCGAGGAACGGATGATGCCGGGCGACGGCGACCAGAGGCTGGAGACGATCGAGCGGGCGCACGTGCAGCGCGTCCTCACGCAGGTCGGCAACAACAAGAGCCGGGCGGCACAGATCCTGGGGGTCTCACGGCCCCGCCTGGATCGGATGATTGCACGGCATGGATTGATCACTTGATGAATCGGCGCAACACCACCCGGATTCGAGCCATGATGCGACGTTTCGAGCGCCGCGGCGGGCGCGATCTGCGCGCGGGACTCCTGCTGGCGGCCGCGCTGTTGGCCGCGTGCAACGGTGAAACGCTCTACGACGCGGAGGTCGAGGGCGGGCCCGGCCCGGCCGTTTCGATCGAGCGACCAGCCAGCGGCGCCGACGTGCTGCCGGGCCGGGTGATCCCGGTCCGGATCGTCGCGACGGACTCGCTGGGTGTCGCGGCGATCGAGCTGACGTGGAGCGGCGTCGCGTCCGGCGTGATCCGCTTCTCCTACGTGCCGCCGCGGACGAGCGTCGTGGCGGACACGTCCATCACGGTGAACACGTCGTCGACGGGCCGGCTCGAGCTGCGCGCATCGTCGCGCAACGGGCAGGGCGGGCTGGGCCGGTCGGCGCCCGTGCTGGTCAACGTGACGCGCGGGGACACGATCATCCCGAACGTCGCGATCGAGACGCAGGTCCCGCAGCGGCTGGAGCTGACGGACACGATCCGCGTCCGCGTAGTCGCCCGGGACAACGAGGGCGGCAGCGGTCTGGTGCGCGTGGGCTTCACGGCGCTGGTCACGACGTCCGCCGGGGCGGACACGCTGGTCTTCGAGAGGGCGACGACGTTCTCCCAGCCGCAGACGGGTGCCGTCGCGGTCGAGTTCAAGTTCGTGCCGCCCTTCGTGGATGATCGTTCCCTGCCGCGCACGCTGCGTTTCGCGTTCCATGGCTTTGCCGTGGACTCGGCGTCCAACTGCGCGGCCGCGGTGCGGGCCACCGAGCAGCGGCTGCGCTGCGCGGCCTACGTGGACGGCGCGGGCGAGCACATCGTCGCGACGGGCATCGCCGATGTCGTGTCGACCGTCGTCGCCGCTGGCCGGAGCGTCGTCCTGCCTGCCGCGAGCAACATCGCCGATGCGGTGCCGGATCCGTTCCGGGAGCGGCTCTACCTGTCGAATCTGGGACGGAGCCGGGTCGAGACGCTGGACCTGCGCACGCGCGCGTTCATGAGCCCCGTGCTGGTCGGTTCGCAGCCGTGGGGGCTGGCGCTGAACCGGGGCGGCGACACGCTGATCGTGGCCAACTCCGGCGGCACGAACATCTCCTCCGTCACGATCCAGGGCACGCCGGCGGAGGTCGTTTCGCGCCGCATCCGGACGCCGAACGCGGTGCTGTTCACCGTGGAACGGCAGGTCGACATCAACCTCTTCGAGCGGCTGCAGGTCCGCTTCTTCGACTTCAGCGACCGGCCGCAGTTCATCGCGCAGGACGCGGTGGGCCGGCTGCTGTACTCGACCCTGCCGACCGGCGCGGCGCCGAGCGGCACGATCCGCGTCGCGGAGAATGCGCCGGGCTGGGAGCAGCCGGAAGTCCGGCTGCTGCTGGGCCGCGGCATCTTCGAGGCCGACTCGACGAACATCTCGATTCTGAACGTCGACAGCATGCGCGTGTTCTCGAGCACGACGGCCGGCGACATGATCGAGATCTACGACCACGTCAAGGGATTCCCGAGCCAGGTCATCACCAGCGGCGTGCTGCCCCTGTTCCAGGCGATCCAGGCGCTCGAGAACAACCCCGACTCCGATATGACGTGGGCGCCCGGTCGCTATGTCATGGAGCTGCTGGGGCTGAGCGACACGACGTACGTCGCGGCATCGACGGATCGCACGCGCATCGCGTTCGGCGAGGGCGACAAGGCGGCAGGGCGGATCATCATGTGGAACGCGAATACGGCATCGATCTCGAACGAGATCACCGTGGCCGATCTGGTGGGCAACTCGTCGGAGCGGATCTTCGGGCTGGATCTGAACCTGGACGGCTCGCTCGGCGCGGCCCGCGGGGCGCAGGCCGCCTACTTCTTCAAGGAGGATCTGCGGCTGCAGGGCCACTTCGCCGCGCCGATCACGTCGACCGGATCCGGCGCCGTGGTGCACCCGCAACATCCGAGTTATGCGGGCTTCCCGCCGTCGGGCGCCAATACGCTCGCATTCGTGGCCGAGGGGACGCGCGTCCGCGTCGTCGACACCGTGCATTTCGCCGAACGCGGTGCGATCGAGACGCGCGACCGGATCCGCGGCCCGCTGCGCGTCTCGCCGCCCCTGCCCTCGGACAACGCCGCTGGATGTACGGGCCCCGACTGCATCATCGCCAAGCTGTACGGCGTGACCGACGCCGGAACCGTCGTGATCGTGGACGTGCGAGCCAGGGATATCCGATGAGGAAAGCTGCTTTCGATCGCGTGACGGGCCGCCGTCGGGTGCTGGTCGTGGCCGGGCTGGTTGCCCTGCTGGCCGCGGCCGGGCCGGCCGCGGCGCAGGACCACCGCTTCGCCGCGGCGTGGAACGCCGGCGGGGCGTGGTTCAGCCCGCTCAACACGAACGCCGCGTCCGTGGAAGGCGTCAGCCCGGCCGACATCCAGCTCGACCCGGGCTGGGTCGTGGGTCTGCAGTTCGAGCAGTGGCTGGGCGGCGGCCGGACCGGATGGCGCATCAACGGCGCCGTGTCGGAGCGCCCCCTGAGCCTGCCGGGCGGCAAGCGGGACACCGGCATATGGTTCGCCGACTTCGACCTGCTGCTCAGGTTGCTGGCGCCGGAACCGGATCGCCGGGCCAACGCGTCCCTGAGCCTGGGCGCCGGCGTCGTCCGCTACAAGCTGGGCAAGGGCGACCCGCGCTTCTTCGAGGCGGCCAATGCCGCCTATCCGGGCGACGACAAGGCCCGGTTCGTGGCGGCAGGCGGCCTGAACGTCGACATCCTGACCGGGTTGCGCTGGGACGGCGACCCCGTGGGCATCCGCATCGAGGTCGTGGACCACGTCATGCTGACGTCCCCGTTCGACCCGATCACCGGGGCCGATTTCGGGCCGGTGCACAACGTGCGCTTCGTAATCGGCGCGTTCACCGGCTGGGGCCTGCTGCGCTGATGTGTAACGAGCTGGACCGACCGGTGCGCTACAGCGTGTTGCAGCCGTCCGTCGGCAGCACCGGGCGTGGAACGGATAAACTGTTGTCTCTGAAGGATTTGACAATGTTCGAACCGCCGGCACGGAGCTTGTCTGTCCTCACGCGCACCCGCGTGGCGGCAGAGCACGTCTCCGGCGGGACCACCCACCCGCGAAGTGGCGGCGTGGGTCGCGAGACGCCGGCATCCGTGCGCGCGGCGCGTCATTCACCGCCGGGGCATCCCCCCCGGCCCAGAGGAGGGTTCCATGACCAAGTTGCAGCAGTTGTTCCAGCGCCTGCACCAGGACGAGTCCGGCCAGGGCCTGGTCGAGTACATCCTGATCATCGCGCTGGTCGCCGTCGGGCTGGTTCTGGCGCTGACGGTGTTCCGCAACCAGATCGGGCAGACGTTCGACAACGTCAACTCGCAGTTGTCGAATGCGCCGAGCACGCCGTATACGCCGAGCTGACGCGGCATAACTGCGGGTCCGGCCGGCGGTGTGCTGACCCGCCGGCCGGGCTGCTCGCCGCGCGCCGGGGGACCAACCCCAGGTACCCACACCCGCGACCGGGCATGCCCCGGCTCACAGGAGGAACCGATGTCGAGGTTGCCACAGTTGTTGCAGCGGCTGCACCAGGACGAGTCCGGCCAGGGCCTGGTCGAGTACATCCTGATCATCGCGCTGGTCGCCGTCGGGCTGGTTCTGGCACTGACGGTGTTCCGCAACCAGATCGGGCAGACGTTCGACAACGTCAACTCGCAGCTGTCGAACGCGCCGAGCGCGCCGTACACGCCGAGCTGACGATCCGCGGGGCGCCCGGTCAGCGTGGCCATGGCCCGCTGACCGGGTCGGTCCCACCCGCCGGTCCTCGCGCCAGCCACCTCGCACAACCCGACCGGGCCGAAGCCGGCCGATGCCTGACGCGGCGTGACCGCTGCGCCGGCTCGCCTGCGCATATAGGGGTGGAGGGGCGCAGCGCGTGGCGACGGGGCGGAGGTGCGTCTCCCCCGACGGGTGCGGCGGGGGGCCAGCTGTGGTGACGCTGGTGTTTTGCGGGCTGATGCTCGCGGCGCTGTCCTGGGATGTTGCGACGCGACGCATTCCGAACGTTCTAGTATTCATGACCCTGGGCGCGGGCCTGGCACTGCGCGCGGGTGCCGGGTGGCCGGCGCTCGCGGCCGGACTGCTGGGCGCGGGCCTTGCGCTGCTCATCACCGTACCGCTCTTCGCGCTGCGGGCGGTGGGCGGTGGCGACGTGAAGCTGCTGGGCGCGGTCGGCGCGTTCATGGGGCCGATGGGCTTCCTGTTTGCGCTGGTCGCGACCGCGCTGGTCGGTGGCGTGCTCGGGCTGGGCAGCGCGATTCGGAAGGGCGTGCTCCTGCCCGTGCTGCTGGATACGAAGGACCTGGCGGTGCACGGCCTGACGCTCGGCAAGGCGGGTGCACGGTCCACACTGGATACACCGGGCGCGATCACGATCCCGTACGGTGCGGCGATCGCGATCGGCTCGGTCGCGGCATGGCTTCTGCTCGGAGGGACCGCAACATGGTGAAGCGAAGCCGGAATCGCACGAAACGCAGAGACGAGGGCCAGGCGCTGGTCGAGTTCGCGCTCATCGCGCCCATCATGCTGATGCTGGTCATGGCGATCATCGACTTCGGTCGCGCGTGGAACACGTATCAGATCATTGTCGATTCCGCCCGCGAGGGCGGGCGTGTGGCGGCGGTCGCGAACCCCGTCATGACGATCGACTCGGTGGCGGCGCGCATGAACCGGTTGATGTTCGCGGGCGGGCTCGATACGGCACAGGCCGTGAAGACGGTGACCGGATTCCGGGCCGGGACCGGAACGCCGGTGAACGTCCGCATCGCCTACCCCTACACGCTGCAATGGCTGCGGCCGTTCATGGGGTGGACCAACGCGCAGGCCTCGTTCACGATGAACTCGAACGTCACGTTCCGGAACGAGTAGTGAAAGGATCCATTCGATGAGAACCGGCACGCTGATCGTGATGCTCCTGGCGCTGGCCTCGGGCACGATCGCCGGATATGCGGCCCTGCAGCTGTTCCAGCGGCCGACCGCTCCACTCCTGGCGGCGGAGCCGCGATCGTCCACGCAGATCGTGGTCGCAGCCCGGGACCTGCCCGTCGGCTCGATCGTCGGCGAAGACGACGTGCGCGCCGTGGGCTGGCCTTCGGACGCGGTGCCCGAGGGGTACGCGCGGACGTTGCCGGACGTGATCGGCCGCGGCCTCATGCAGACGGTGCGCATGAACGAGCCGCTGCTCGACAGCAAGATGGCCGATCGCAACGGCTTTGGCGGGCTGCCGATCGTGATCCCGGAAGGGATGCGCGCGCTGGCGGTGCGCGTCGACGAGATCGTGGGTGTGGCCGGCTTCATTGACCGTGGCACACGCGTGGACGTCGTCCTGACGATCAACCCGCCCACCGCCCAGGGCGAGTTCGTGAGCCGCATCATCCTGCAGAACATCGAGGTCGCCGCGCGCGGCCAGCAGATCGAGAAGGATCCGGAGGGCCGTCCGATGACCGTGACGGTCGTGACCATGCTGGTCACACCGGAGGAGGCCGAGCAGCTGACGCTGGCGTCCACGCAGGGCCGGATCCAGCTGGCGCTGCGCAACATGATCGATGTCAGGGAAGTGCGCACGCAGGGCGCGCGCATGAGCCGGCTGCTGGATCTCGGGCCGGTCGCGGGCGCGCGGCCGCGCCAGGCTTCCGTAGGCACGGCGAACGCCGAGGCGGGCACGGTCCTCGAGATCTTCAAGGGCGGCAAGCGCGCCCTGATCCGTTACTAGCGCTGGGAGGCACATGATCAAGCGGGAAGCTGGGGCCGCACGGGCGGTGGCGGCGAGGAGCCTGATCCTCGGCATGATCCTGGCCGCGGTCCAGGTGTCGGTTCCGGAGCAGGCGGCCGCGCAGACGGTGGTCAGCCAGGCGGAGGAGACGATCCGGCTGGAGCGCGGCAAGACGGCCGTCCTGCGGTTGCCGTACGATCCGCCGCGCATGGCGCTGGGTGACTCGACCATCGCGAACATCAATCCGACGACGCCGCGCGAGTTCCTGATCAACGCGTTCCAGGTCGGGACGACGACGCTGATCGTCTGGGACCCCGCGAACGTGCCGCGGCTGTACAACATCGAGGTGGTGGCGGACGCGACATCGCTGCAGAATCAGCTGGCGACGCTGTTCCCGGGCAGTGACCTCACGGTGACGACGAGCGGTGAGGCGGTGATCCTGTCGGGCGTGATTCGCGACCCGGTCGTCGCGCGACGAGCCATCGACCTGGCGACGCAGACGGGGGCACGCGTCATCAACAACCTGCAGGCGCCGCCGCCGCAGCAGATCCTGCTGCGTGTGCGCTTCGCCGAGGTCCGGCGGACGGCGTCCACGCGCCTTTCGGCCGACCTGTTCGCAGGCAACGTCGGCGCACTGGACCAGGTGTTCGGCGAAGGCTCGACGGCTGCCATCGAGACGCTGTCGGAAGGCATCGTGCGGCTGTTCCTGATCGGCCGGGACGCCGAGCTCGACGCCGTGATCAACGCGCTGAAAACGCGTGGCGAGTTCCGCAGCCTGGCGGAGCCGAACCTGCTCACGCTGGAAGGGGAGGAGGCGTCGTTCCTGGCGGGCGGCGAGTTCCCCTTCCCCACCGTGCAGCAGGGTGGCGGGACGCAGGGCGCGGTGACGATCACGTTCAAGGAATTCGGCGTGCGCCTGAGGTTCACGCCCACGATCACGAACAACGGTGCGATCCGGCTGCAGGTCGAGCCGGAGGTCTCGTCCCTGGACTTCGCCAACGGTCTGACGATTTCCGGCTTCCAGATCCCGAGCCTGCTCACGCGCAGAGCGAGCAGCGCCGTCGAGCTGCGGCCGGGCCAGCATCTGGCGATGGCCGGGCTGCTGGACAATTCACTCACGGATGATGTCGACAAGATCCCGCTGCTGGGAGACCTGCCGATCATTGGAGCCCTGTTTCGCAACAAGAACAACTCGCAGGCGCGCACGGAACTGCTGGTCATCGTGACGCCGCACATCGTCGAGCCGTCCAACGTGCCGCTGCCCATCCCGACGGGCGAGATCGGCACGTGGAAGTGGGACCGCTCGCTGCGTGTGGACACGATCCGCCAGCCGCCCGGCCCGCCGGGAAGGAACCCCGACTCATGAGCGCACCGATCCGGAGTCTGTGGCGCGACGAGCGTGGCCAGTCTCTCGCGCTGATGGCGGTCATGGTGGCCGGCGTCACATCCATGCTCGCCCTGGCGGTCGACCTGGGCATGCTGCATACGGCGAGACGGGAGACCCAGCGCGCGGCGGATTCCGCCGCGCTCGCGGGAGCGCAGGAGTTCCTGACGGCGTCGACTCCCGCAGCGGCAGTCGGACCGGCCTACGACTCGGCGATGTCGTACGCGACACGCAACGCGGTCCGGAACATCCTGATCGACACGACGGAGGTGACGATCCAGGTCCTGCCGGCGGAGTCCAAGGTCTGGGTCCGGATCGAGCGCCAGAACATCGGACTCTGGTTCGCGCGCCTGTTCGGGCGCAGCGTCGCGACCGTCAATGCCGCGGCGGCCGCCGCGGCGATGCCGGCATCCGCCGCCCAGTGTGTGGCCCCGTTCGCCGTCCCGGATCTGTGGAACGATGCGAACGAAGACCTGAACGGGAACCGCAACTGGGACATGGGTGAGGCCTGGAACTACGGCAACAACCCGGGCGACTATTACCAGCGCTACAACGGTCCCGGGGTCACGATTCCCCCGGCCACGGGATACGGCAGCGGGTACCGCAACGGCAACGGGATGGGTATCACGGACGACTACGGTCTGCCGCTGCGGTTGAAGGTCCAGGACCCGCGAAACGCTCCGGTCAGCGGTTTCTTCTACCCGTGGCGCATCGGCAACAACACGGGCGCGAACGACTTCCGCGACTCGATCATCAACTGCAATACGACGGTCGTGCCCACGGGCGTGCCGCAGCCGCTC
>JBFFZF010000131.1:0-14181 GCA_041568755.1 Longimicrobiales bacterium
CGGGGCGGCCGGGCCGCCCCTCCACGCGGTCATCCGTGGCGGGGCCTTTACTCGCCCGTGCAGGCGATGATGCCCGACGTCAGCGCCGGAGCCGGCGGCGAGGCCACCGTGCCCTGGAACGCTGCGCAGGTCTGCGTGCTCGCGAGCGCCGCATGCGACGCCGTCGCGCCCCAGCCGGCGTTCGTCGCGCCGACCAGGCCCACCGTCACGCCCGTCGAGGGCGCGAAGTCCGTCAACGCCGACACGGCCGAAGCGTACGTGTAGGAGTTGGCCGGAACCGAGTAGTAGATCTCCTGCTGCGACATGAGGTTGCGCAGGTCGGACTGCATGGCCTTGAAGTAGGCCTTCTCACGAGTCTTGCTGAACTTCGGGATCGCGATCGCGGCCAGAATGCCGATGATCACGATGACGATCAGCAGCTCAATGAGCGTGAAACCCTTCCTCGACTTCAACATCAGCGTCCTCCAGATAAGAGTGTTACGGACCGGGATCGACACGCAGGTTGTCCCGCCGCGGGTCAGGAGCAAGAGCCATTCCCGGGTCATCCGCCCTCGGGCCTGGAGACGCAACTACATGTAAATCAACGTTTTATGTGAATCGTTCCTGTATCCGGACTGCGCCGTCAGCCGCCCTCGTCCATTGCATTTTGCAAGGCGGTGGCAACTTCCTGCGGAGTGACGGGAACGACGACGCCCCAGGCCAGGAGGGGATCGTCGCAGGAGGGTGCGGCCGGCTGCGGGGCGGTTCCATGGGCGGCCGGGCCGGCCGTGTAGCAGTCGTTGCGGATGGCCAGGGCGAGGCGGTCGAGGTCGCGCAGGGCGAGGGTATCGCTGGCCGCGCGGACGCGCCCGGAATCGACGGCGGCAAGGGCGAGCGGCTCGCGGTGCGCCCGCGCGAGGGCACGGGCGTACATGCCCCATACGGTCCAGGCATCGCCCCGCGGGGCATGCAGCGTGGCCTGCCACGCGAGCAGGGCGTCGTCGTGGCGGTCGAGTCCTTCCATGGCCTGCGCCTGGAGCGCGAGGGCGGTGGCCCGGTCGCCATCCAGGCTGGCGGCGCGCCGGGCCGACTCGAGCGAAGCTTCGAAGCGGGACTCGAGCAGGTAGACGAAGGACAGCAGGATGTGCGTGCGCCCGACGAAGCCGGTGATCGACCGGGAGCGCTCGAGCAGCTCGCGCGCGCGCGCCTCGTTCTCGAGGCGCAGGTGCAGGGCGGCCAGGCCGTTGAGCAGTTCCGGGTCATCCGGCCAGATCCGGTAGGCGATTTCCCAGTAGTCGCGCGCCAGCTCGAGATGGCCGTCGCGGTAGACGCGCACGCCCTGCACCCACGGCGCGCGGTACGACTCGGGGTGGTCGCGCAGCAGCGAATCCCACACGGCTTCGGTGCTGTCCCAGTCGGGGTTGCGCACGGCGGAACGCACGGCGAACGCGACGAGCACGAGGCCGGCCAGCGTCGTGGCCAGACGCCGGGGGCGCGCGGCTGGCACGGCTTCCCACCGCGCCCAGAGCGCAGCTGCAGCGAGGCTCGCCGCGAACGACGGCAGATACAGGATGCGCTCGGCCATGAGCACGCCGATGGGCATCAGCAGGTTGGACACGGGCAGGATCGTGATGCAGAACCAGGCGGCGGGCAGCCCGGCCGCGGGACGGAGCGGGGTCATGGCGGCCAGCGCCGCCGTGGCCAGCAGGATCACGAGTCCGAGCACGACCATGGGCGTGAAGCCGTCCGCCGGCAGAATGACGCCCGGCGAATAGTCGACGGACAGGTCGAGCGGGAACGCCAGCAGCCGGACGTACTCGGGCCACGCGCGCAGCGCGGAGAACACGCGGTGCTCCTGCTGCAGGAACGGCAGCTGCGGTGCCGCGTCCACGCCGCCCACCGAGCCGAGCACGTGAATCCGCAGCGCGAAGTAGCCGGCCAGCGTGACCCCGAGCGCGAGCAGGGGCATGCGCATGGCGCGCACGTACGCGCGCAGCGAGGCCGGCGTGAGCAGCACACGCCTCTGGGCGACATCGATCGCGACCAGCAGCGGCAGCAGCACGACCGCGCCCTCTTTCGCCAGCATGCCGAGCAGGTAGATCGCGGCGATGAGCAGCATCCGGCCCGGCGAGGGCGCGCGGTCCAGCGGCCGAGCGGCGTACAGCAGTGCGCCGAGGAAGACCGCGCAAGCCGCCAGCATCTCGGCCTGGCCGACGACGTTGGCGACGACCTCGGTGTGCACGGGATGCACGGCGAAGAGCAGGCCACCGACGAGGGCCGCGCCCGGCGTGGTCAGCCTGCGCAGCAGCGCCCACGCGAGCACGCTGGCCATCGTGTGCAGAAGGATGTTGACCGCGTGGAACAGCCAGGGCGCTCCGCCGCCGGCGGCCCACTGCACGGCGTACCCGAAGATGGCGAGCGGCCGGTACAGGCCCAGCTCGCGCCCGTAGCCGGGCCAGTAGGGCGTCAGCCAGATCGAGGCCTGATCGCGCAGCTGATGGACGCGTGGGTTCGCGCCCACGATGAAGTTGTCGTCGAGCGCGAAGCCGTTGAACAGCGAGTTCGCGAACGTGGCGACGGCTGCGAGGACGACGAGCGCGAGCGCGAGCCGGCTGCGATCCACGCGCCCGTTCACGACGGCCCCTCCGGATCGGCACCACGCTGGCCGGTGCGGTTCACGTACACGCCCGCGGACGGCAGCAGCAGCCAGCCATCGAGTGCGTCCTCACAGGCGGCACCGCGCCGATCGCGCGCATAGCAGCCGCCGCGGATCGCGAGCGCGAGCCGGTCCAGGGCGGCCCTCGCATCGGCGTCGGGCGCATCGCTCGCGGCCCTGCCCACGGCCGCGGCCGCCCGGTCCGGATCGTCGGCACGGGCGAAGGCGCGTGCCGCCAGCGCCCAGTGCCGCCACGTGAGCCGTGCACTGGTGCCCGTGGCGAGCGTCCACGCGCGCGCAGCGTCTTCGCTGTGACCGAGCGCGTCGAGCGCCTGGGCCTGGAGCGCGAGCCGCACCGGCGGACCGCTGTCTGTCGGGGCCAGCAGGGCCAGCGCGTCGGCCGGCCGGTCTGCGGCCAGGTACGCTTCGGCCAGATGCTGGCGCGTGTCGCGGCCGACGACCGGCAGCGCCAGAGCGCGTTCCAGCGTCTCGACCGCCTGCCCGGCCTGTCCGCTGCGCAGCTGCAGCAGCCCGACTTCGTCGAGCAGCGCCGCGTCGTGCGGCCACGTCTCCACGGCGCGCGTCATCCAGCCGAGCCCGCGGACCGGGTCCCCGTTCGCGACCAGGTGCGCGCCGACGCCCCACTGCGCACGGTACGACTCCGGGTGGTCGCGCACGAGCGCGTTCCAGTACGCGGGCGTATCACGCCAGTCCGGATTGCGCACGGCCGTGCGCAGCGCGAACGCGAACAGCAGCGTCACCATCACGGCGGCCGGGACCGGCACACCCCGGTACTTCCCGGACCGCAGGACTGCGGGGTGCCCGATCAGCGCGCCGGCAGCCAGCGCGATGGAAACCGAAGGCAGGTAGAGCAGCCGCTCGGCCAGCACCACGCCGACAGGCAGGATCAGATTGGACACGGGCAGGATCGCGATCAGGAACCAGGCCGCCGGCAATCCGCTGAGCGGCCGGCGATGCGTGCGCACGGCCAGCAGCACGACCGCCGCCAGCAGCAGCGCGCCGAGCAGGACGGCCGGCGTCCACCCGGCGGCCGGCACGATCACGTCCGGTGAGTAGTCGGCGGACAGATCGAACGGCCAGACCATCAGGCGCAGGTACTCCGGCCACGTCTGCAGGGCGACCAGCCCGCGCTGTCCCGTGCGCAGGAACGGCAAACTGGGCGCCGCATCGCCGCCGGTGAATGAACCCAGCACCCGCACGCGCAGCGCGCTGTACAGCAGCACCGTCCCGGCGAGCGCCGCCACGGCCGGCCCGCGCGCCCGCACGTACGCGCGCAGTCCGTTGCCGAAACGGCCGCGGGCCGCGTCCAGCGCGAGGAGCAGTGCGGGCAGCACGATCGCGCTTTCCTTGCTCAGCAGGGCCGCGGCCATGAGGCCGGCCAGCAGCGCGATCGAAGCGTAAGACGTGGTGCGTTCCTGCGGCGACCGCAGCCAGAGGAGGCAGGCCGCGAGCGCAGCGGCCGCGGCCAGCAGCTCGGCCTGGCCGACGACGTTGGCGACAGCCTCGACGTGGACCGGGTGCACGGCGAAGAGCAGCGCACCCGCCACGGCGCCGCGGAACGGGACGAACGCGAGGAGCAGGTGGAACACGAGCACGGAAACGAGCGCGTGCAACCCGATGCTGACCAGGTGGAACAGCCATGCGCCACCGTCGGCGATGGCCCATTGCACGGCCCACGCGAACACGGCGAGCGGGCGGTACAGGCCGGCCTCGGCGCCGAAGTCCGGCCAGTAGGGCGTGAGCCAGATCGACGCCTGGTCGGCCAGCTGGTGCACGCGTGCATTTCCCGTGATCAGGAACTCGTCATCGAACGCGAATCCGTTGCGCAGCGTGTTCGCGTACACGGCGATGGCGGTCAACGCGACCGCGAGGGGCGCCCACCTGCGCGTCGGGCTCACGAGCGGCCCGCCCCCCCGGGCCGGGCGGCGGGTGCCGGGCTGGACGCCGCGTCGTGCGTGCTGCCCTGCGACGGTGCCCGTGCGGTCTCCCCCGCCGTGACATCCGGCGGCAGCGCGTTCACCGCCGTGATGATGGCCCAGTCGGCGAGCGGATCGGCGCATTCGGCATTCTTCGAGACCATCGCGCCGGCGTAGCAGCCCAGCGCGATGGCCGCGCGCAGCGCATCGACCTGTCCCGCGCCGGTCTCCGGCGCGAGCAGGCGCGCGGTGTCCGCTGCGGCCACCGCGTCGGCCGGCCGGTCCGCGCGAGCCAGGGCACGGGCCAGCGCGCTCCAGTAGGTCCAGGTCCGTCCCGTCTCGACGGCGACGGTCGCCTGCCACGCCTGCAGCGCGTCCTGCCAGCGCGCGCGCAGCTCGAACGACTGCGCGGTCAGCGCACCCGTCTCCGATCGATTCGCGCCGAGGGCGGCCGCGCGCTGCGCCGCGGCCTCCGCATCCGCGCCACGGCCCACGCCCAGGTACACGTAGGACAGGTTGATCCAGACGTGGCGCGCGCGATCGTTCAACCCGGTCGATTGCTCCAGCAGCGGCACCGCGCGCGCGTACGCGTGATCCCAGATGTGCAGCAACGCGAACTCGTTCAGAAGCTGCGGGTCGTGCGGCCAGATGCGCCACGCCAGGGCCATGGCGGTGTGCGCACCCGCCCGATCGCCGTGCGAAAGCCTGCGCGCCGCCTCACCCCACTGCGCGCGGTACGATTCCGGGTGGTCGCGCAGCAGCGCGTGGTAGTAGGCCGCACTGTCCCGCCAGTCGGGGTTGCGGATCACGGTCCGCGCGCCCAGCAGCACGATGACGAGCACGGCGATGGCCGCCGCCGTCTGCCGCTGCACCGGTGCAATCACGACGCGCGCGTGCGCCACGAGCGCGGCCCCGGCCAGCGCCAGGGCCACGGATGGCAGATAGAGCAGCCGCTCGGCCATCAGCACGCCGATCGGGAACAGCAGGTTGGAAACGGGCAGCACGCTGATCAGGAACCACGCGGCGGGCAGACCCGCGTTCGGCCGGCGCGGCGTGAGCACCGCCAGCGCCGTAACGGCCACGAGCAGCGCGCCACCCAGAACGACGACGGCGGACGGCCCGTCGGCGGGCAGCAGGACGCCCGGCGAGTAGTCCGCGGACAGGTCGACCGGGAAGACCATGAGGCGCAGGTACTCGGGCCACACGCGGAGCGCCGACCAGATCCGATCGTCGCTGCGCAGGAAAGGCAGCCACGGCGCGGCATCGCTGCCGACCACGGAACCCAGCACGCGCTGGCGGAGCAGGAACCACCCCGCGGCGACGGCGCCGAGTCCGGCGAGCGTCCCGAACAGGCCGGGCGCCCGCAAACGGCCACCCGCACCGCGTCCGATACGGCCCTGCGCCGCGTCGATCGCGACGAGCAGCGCGGGCAGCACGATTGCGCCCTCCTTCGCCAGCAGGCCCAGCGCGAACAGCAGCAGGAGCACGAGCGTGCGCGCCCGCGTCAGCGCGCGGTCCGGCGGGCGCGCCGCGTACACGACGCACGCGCCCACGACAGCCAGCGCGGCCAGCAGTTCCGCCTGCCCGACGACGTTCGCCACGACTTCCGTGTGCACGGGGTGCACGGCGAAGAGCAGCGCACCGAACAGCGCACCCGCAGCCAGCCCGACGCGTCGCAGCAACGCCAGGACGAGCAGCGAGACGCCGGCGTGCAGCAGGACGCTGACCAGATGGAACAGCCATGGCGCACCACCGCCGGCAGCCCACTGGACGGCGTACGCGAAGATCGCGAGCGGGCGGTACAGGCCCAGCTGTTCGCCGTACGCGGGCCAGTACGGCGTGAGCCAGATCGCAGCCTGGTCCGCCAGTTCGTGCACGCGCGGGTTGTAGACGATGATGAAATCGTCGTCGACCGCGAACCGGTTGGCCAGCGAGTTCGCGTAGGTGAGCAGTGCGGCGGCCGCCACCGTCGCCTGCTGCAGCCGCTCGCGTCTCACGGTCGCCCCGCCGTCGAGGAGTCCAGCGCGGCACGCATGCGGTTCAGCAGCTCGTCGCGCGCGTCGATGCGCAACCCCTCGGCGAGTGCGGCCCGAGCCGTCGTCGTGTCGCCCACGTCCAGTGCCGCGCCCGCCAACAGGCGCTGCGCCCGCAGCTCGGCGGGCCACTGGCCGGCTGCCAGTCGCGCGTACCGGTACGCCTCGGCTCCGAGACCCTGTTCGGCGGCAAACGCCGCCGCTTCGTAGACCAGACCGGCCCGGTGGGGCCACAGTTCGACGGCCGCCGCGTAGCGACGCACGGCTGCATCGACGGCACCGGAGGTGCGCGCCATGCGGGCTGTGTGCCACACGCCACGGAATGCGTCCGGGCGGTCACGCACGAGCGCGAGCATGATCGAGTCCGTCGAAGCCCAGTCGGGCACACGCGTCACCGTCCGGTACGAGAACATGAGCAGGATACCGGCCAGCGTGGCGAACCCGGCGGCGCGCAGCGTGCCTCGCCACGCGGGCAGCGCGGCGGCGCCGGCGACCAGACAGGAGAACGCCACGGACGGCAGATACAGCGTGCGCTCGGCGACGAGCACCCCGATCGGCACGACCAGGTTCGAGACGGGCAGGATGGCGACCGGAAACCAGAGCAGCGCCATGGCCGTGCGGCCCTGGCCACGCAGCCAGGCGAACACGCCGCCCGAAAACAGCCCACCCGCCAGCAGCAGCCCGATCGTGCCCGGCAGCGTCAACGAGGACGCCGGCATCATGATGCGCGGACCGTAATCGGCCAGCAGCACGTCGGGCACGAACAGCAGGCGCAGCCACACGGGCCACGCCTGCAGGGCCGTGAGCACACGCGCACCGGGCGTGGCCGCGACCTCGAGGATGGGATCGACGCGGCTCGGGCCGAAACCGCCCAGCACAGCCGTGCGCAGCGCGACGACACCTGCGAACACGACCACGAGGGCGGCCAGCGCCGGACCGCGCTGTCGCAGCCACGGGCGCAGCGTCCCGGGCCGGAGCGTGCCTTTCGCGGCATCGAGGAGCACGAGCAGTGCGGGCAGGACGGCGGCGCTCTCCTTGGCCAGCAGGGCGAGCAGGAAACAGCCCGCGACCGCCGCGCCGTGCAGCGCATCCCGCTCGCTGCGCCGCTGCCAGAGCACGCACGCGGCCAGAACGAAACAGGCCGACAGCAGCTCCGCCCTGCCCACGATGTTGGCGACCGCCTCGACGTGCACGGGGTGCACGGCAAAGACGAGTCCGCCCGCCAGCGCAGCCGGTGTGCCGAACAGTGGCCCGAGCAGCATGAAGACGAGGACCGCAGTCGCTGCGTGCAGCAGCGCGTTCGTCAGGTGGAACCATGCGGCCGACGCGGGCGCGAGCGACCAGTCGAGCGCGAAGCTCAGCGTCGTGAGTGGACGGTACAGCGCCAGCTCGGCGTCCTGCCAGTAGCCGTTGGCGAAGATTGCCCCGAGGTCGAAGCCGTGGACGCGCGCGTCGTTGACGATGACGACGATGTCATCGTACGCGAAGCCGTTGGAGAGCGTGCCGGCGAAGACGGCCAGCGCGATCACGGCGATGGTCAGTCCGGCGACCGATGCACGCGGCCGGACCGGTTCAGGCGAGTTCACGCGCGCGCCGCCCCCAGTGCCGTGGCGCCCTCGCGGCGCGCCTCGAGGTGGTGCGCCCGCCAGAGCTCGAACACGAGCAGCGTCCAGATCCGCTTGCGGTGGTCGGCCCGGCCCGCGCGATGCTCGGTGATCCAGCGTCGCACTTCTGCGGGGCGGAACAGTCCAGCGGCGCGCAGCCGGTCCACGGACAGGACCTCATCGACCAGTGGCGCGAGTGCGCCGTTGATCCACGCCGCGACCGGCATGCCGAACCCCTTCTTCGCGCGGCGCAGGACGCCGGGCGGCAGCAGGTCGCGCACCGCATCGCGCAGCATGCGCTTGCCGGTCAGGCCGCGCATGCGCCAGGCGTCGGGCACGTTGAACGCGAACTCGACGACGTCGCGCGCCAGGAACGGGGCGCGCACCTCCAGCGCCACGGACATGCTCGCGCGGTCGACCTTCGTCAGGATGTCGTTGGGCAGATACGTCAGGGCATCCAGGTGCGTGACGCGCGCGAGCAGCGGCGCTCCCGCGGATCGGGCCCACGCGTCGTGCGCGGCCGCGAAGATGCCGCTGCCGGCGCCGGCGGCCTGCCACGCGTCCGCCGTGAGCAGCCGCTGCTGTTCCTCGCCCGCGAAGGACGACATCCAGAGCACGTGGTTGAGCGGCGGTGCGTGCGCGGCGCCGCGCAGGTACGTCTGCAGCCGGAACCCGAACGAGAAGTTGCGGTGCGAGCCCGGCAGGCGAGCGGCCGCGGCCGCCATACCCCGCCGCACGACACCGGGCAGCGCGCGCGCCAGCCCGGCCACGCGCTGGCCCTGGTGCATGTAGTAGCCGGCGAACAGCTCATCGCCGCCGTCACCGCCCAGCGCGACCGTCACGTGCTTGCGTGCAAATGTGCTGAGCACCGTGGTCGGCAGAATCGACGCGTCGCCGATCGGTTCGTCCAGCAGCGCGCCCAGGCGGGGCACGAGGTCCGGCATGTCGGCCGCGCGCACGACGTGTTCGTGGTGGTTGCTGCCGATGCGTCGTGCGACCTCGCGCGCCCACCCGCTCTCGTCGAAGCTGGGCTCGTCGAAGCCGATGGCGAACGTCTCCAGCGCGCCGGCGCGGGCCGCCAGCGCCGCGACCGTGCTCGAGTCGATGCCGCCGGACAGGAACACGCCGAGCGGCACGTCGCTGACCAGACGCGAGCGCACGGCCTTCTCCAGTCGGCCGCGCAGTTCGGCGACCCCCTCCGCGTAGGATGCGGGTGCGTCCTTCACGCGGGGATCGAGCCGCCAGTAGCTGCGCTGCGTGACAGCGCCGTTCTCGAGCGACAGGAGGGTGGCCGGCTCGAGCTTGTGCACACCCCGGATCATCGTCGCCGGGGCCGGCACGTACTCGAGACCGAGGTACGCGCTCAGGGCGGGCGCATCGATCTCCGGCTCGACCGCGGGGTGCGCCAGCAGCGCGCTCAGTTCGGAGGCGAACAGCAGCAGCCCGCCGGCGACCGTCCAGTAGAGTGGCTTCTCGCCCATGCGGTCGCGCGCCAGCAGCAGGCGCCGGCGCTTCCCGTCCCACAGAGCCAGCGCGAACATGCCATCCAGGCGATCGAGGAAGGCGTCGCCCCAGGCGTCGTAGGCGTGCGCGGCGACTTCCGTGTCCGACGCTGTCCGGAAGCGGTGCCCCTGCGCCTCGAGTTCGCTGCGCAGTTCCCGGTAGTTGTAGACCTCGCCGTTGCAGACGATCGCCGTCGTATCACGCGCGCCGAACAGCGGCTGGTGCCCGCCCGTCACATCGATCACGGACAACCGGCGGTGGCCGAGCACGATGCCGGTGTCCGTGAATGTCCCCTCGTCGTCCGGACCGCGGTGCGCGACGCGCCGCAGCATGCCCGCCACGGCATCCGTATCGAGCGGACGCCGCACGTCGAGGGCCACGTATCCGGCGATCCCGCACATCGCTCAGTCGGCGTCCGCGGTCCGGTCTGCGGGTCCGGCGCCGGCCGGGCGGACCGCATAGGTGCGCTTGCCCTGCGATTCGTAGTAGGTGCGCACCGTCAACTCGGCGACCAGACCGAGCAGGACGCTGAGGCAGCCGACCAGACCGAACATGACGACGGCCATGGGCAGCGGCGTTTCGATGAACGTCTTGGGCGGCGTCGCCAGGTACTTGAAGTAGAGCATGAGACCGAAGGCCAGCGCGCTCAGGACGAAGGCCAGGATGCCGAAGCCGCCGAAAACGTAGATCGGCTTGGTCGCATACGACGACAGAAACTTCACGACGACCAGGTCGAGCACGACCTTGAGCGTACGCTCGATGCCGTAGTTCGACTTGCCGCGCGTGCGAGCGTGGTGATCGACCGGCATCTCGGTGACGCGCGCGCCCTGCCAGCTCGCGTAGATCGGCACGAAGCGGTGCATCTCGCCGTACAGCCGCACGTCCTCGAGCACGTCGCGCCGGTACGCTTTCAGCGAGCAGCCGTAATCGTGCAGGCGGACTCCGGAGATCATGGAGATGAGCCGGTTCGCGATCTGCGACGGAATGCGGCGGTGCAGCGGGTCCCGCCGGTGGACGCGCCAGCCGCTGACGACGTCGTAGCCCTCGTCCAGTTTGGCCAGCAGCCGCGGAATGTCACGCGGGTCGTTCTGCAGGTCGCCGTCCATGGGCACGATCGTACGGCCACGGGCATGATCGATGCCCGCAGACAGCGCCGCCGTCTGGCCGAAGTTGCGCCGGAAGCGGATGAGTCGGACACGCGCGTCCCGTGCGGACAGCTCCTCGAGCACGCGCACCGTGCCGTCCGTGCTGCCGTCATCGACGAAGATGAACTCGGCATCGTCGCCGGTCAGGACGCCGCTCAACCGGTCGTACAGCTCACCGACGTTCAGTTCCTCGTTGAACACGGGAACGACCACCGAGACCTGAGGCACAGTCGCATCGTGTGCGTCGGGCCGGGCCACGTGCAGCGTTTTCTTGCGCGTTCCCATCAATCGCTCCCGCCGCGCGGGGCGGCACTCAGACGGGCGACGTACCGGACGGGCAGCAGCCGACCCGGCACGGCGACCAGTTCGGCGATGTGCGCGGTGCCGGCCACGGTCCGGCGCAGCAGCGTCAGGTCGAAATCGTGAAGGTGCCACTCGTTGCCTTCCGCAGCCAGCGTGCTCAGCATGCGGCTCAGGACGGGCATCCGGCGGATGAACCGTTTGGCACGGTCGATGTTCTTCTCGTTCGGCACGGACACGATCACGCGCGCGCCCGGCCGCGCGACGCGCATCAGCTCCGCGATCACGGCAGCCGGGTCTGCCGTGTGCTCGAGCACTTCCGTGCACAGCACCACGTCAAACGACCCGCTGGCGAAGGGCAGCCCATCGGCGAACGCCTGCGCGAGCCTGGCCTGGCCGGCCAGTCGCCGCTTCGTGCGCGCGAGCATGGCGGACGACAGGTCGATGGCGAAGCGCGTGACGCCCTCGAAGCGGGCCAGCACATGGCCGGCGCCGCAGCCGACCTCGAGCAGCCGCTCACCGGGTTGTGCGGCCGCCAGCCGGCGCAACGCCTCCAGCCGGTGCCGCTCCACCCAGCGCACCAGCGGGTGCGCGTCCTCGTAGTAGCGCTCGATGTCGTAGCGGTCGACCATCGCCTCGTTCCATGCGGCGATCTCGCGCGACGTTTCCGGCGGAGCCGGCATCCTGTCCGGGGCAGCGGGCATGATCACTCCGTGATCCTGTACACCATCATGGTATGGCCCAGCACCGTGTCCGGTTCGAACGCACGCAGCCGGAACATCGGATCACCGGGCAGATAGATGCCGTGCAGGTTCGTCGCGGACACGACGATCCAGCGCGGCTCGGGTGCATCCTGCGCCGCGGACGGCGCGAGCGGCATGAAACTGGGCAGCGGTTCGTAGTCGATGCCGTAGCCGCCCGGCATGCCCGAACCGAAGTAACTCAACCAGATGCGGTCGACCCCCTCGTTGCGCATCCAGTCGCGCACTTCCAGCAGACCCTGGCCCCAGTCCAGGCTCGAATCGAGCAGGACCCGGTGGCCGTGGTCGCGTCCCGGACCGTACTCGCTCGTGTACGCCAGAAAATGGGGGTAGAAGGACAGCGCCGATCCCGCATGCCACAACAGCAGCGCCACGATCGCGACGCGCAGCCCGCGCCCGGCGCGTGTCCACAGCGCGGCACAGCCCGCGCCCACGACGGCGCACAGCAGCGGCAGCACGGGCAGCGCGTACCGGAACCCGATCGCCAGACTGGCGGAGAGGAGCGCGGCGCCGAACATGGCGGCGCCGATGACCGGCATGCGGAGCGGCGAGCGCAGCGCGGCACGAACGCGCTCGAGCACACGCCGCACGCGCGATGGGGCTGACACCGGCGCCAGCGAATCTGATGCGCGGCGCACGATGCCCAGCAGCCCGACCACGAGCAGGAGGTGCAGCGCCGCCGGCGTCTTGAACAGGAACGCGACCGGATAGAAGTACCACCAGCCGGTCCGGCTCAGATCGCCCAGCAGGTAGGCCGGTGCGCCGTGGCCGCGGTTCACGTGGCCGAACGTGTACTCCAGGCCGTAACGGAACTCGGCCAGCGCGACATCGCCCCGGTACACGGCGACCAGCACGACGTACGTCGCGACCAGTGCCGCCGCAGCGGCCGTCGCCGCGCCCCGCCACCACTGCGGATCGCGCCCGCGCGCGACCGCCTCTGCGAGGAGCAGGAGCAGCACCGCGGGGGCGAGGACGACCGCGCTGAACTTCACGGACAGCGCGAGCGCCGCGCACAGGCCGAACAGCGCGCCGCGCGCGATCGAGGGCCGGCGGATCGCGACGTCCGCCGCCCACAGCGCTCCGAACCAGCCGAGCGCGAGCGGCACATCGTTGTACGCCACGCCGCCGTGCGCGAGCATGTCGGGCAGGAACGCGACACTCGCGCCGGCGACGACGGCTCCCACCGGCCCGGCGATGCGCAGCGTGAACGCGAACACGAGCAGCACCAGCGCCGCGGCGCAGAGCGCGCCGACCAGGCGGGCCAGGAAGGCGATGCGCACGGGGTCGTTGCCCGACTCCCAGAGGAACGAGCGCGAGTAGCCGTAGCGGAAACCGAAATCGCGCACCGCGGGCTGGCCGTCCTCCGCCCGCCAGCGCGGTGCTTCAGCGTACGGCGGGTACGCGGGCTGCGACAGGTACACGGGCAGCCCCTACAGGTACAGCATCAGCGGCGGGTGCTCCGGCTGGATGTCGAACCGGCCCGTCTCCCAGCCGCGCGCGCCGCCCGCCATCATGATCAGTTCATCGAAGGTGGTCGACGTGCGCAGCGTAGCGGCCACCGTCGCCGTCATCGAGAGCAGCAGGATCGGCACGAGCCAGAGCCACACGCGGCGCGTGTGCGTCCCGGATGCATCGCTGCGGCCGGCCGGCGCGGCGACCGGGGCTGTCTGATCCCGTTCCATCGTCACCGTCTGCATGTCAGGCGCGCGGTCGCGGCGCGGCCCACGTCCGGGCCACGCCCTCGTCGTAGGGCAGCAGCGCCGGCTTCCCGTCCGGAGCCGATGGGACCAGGAACCAGGCCTGCCGGTCGCGGAAGCGTTCGAGCAGGCGCGCATTCCTTTCCGGCCCGAGATCGCGCACCCACACGATGCCGTGACCGGGCCTGCCCGGCAGGTCGCCGCGCCAGAAGAGCGTTGCCACGTCGATCACGCCATCCAGATCGGCGGCGATCTCGCGCGCGCACACCGCCGGCATCGCCTCGCCCGGCCGCGTGCGGATCCGGTTGCCCGGCGAGATCTCGACGGCGGCCGGCAACGACGATGCGCGCGGCACGAAGTCGAGCGGCGGCGGGCCCGGCGCACCCGCTTCGCGCGCCGTGACCCACTGCTCCACGGCACAGGTCGTGTTCTGACGAAGCGCCGTCTCCACCGAATCGAGCCGCATGCCGGCGGCAGCCAGTCGCATGGCCACGCGCGACGTCCAGCCGCCGTGTACGAACACGAGTGCCGGCGAGGCCGCGGCGGGTGAGGCCGCGGCGAGCGCC
>JBFFZF010000132.1:0-13981 GCA_041568755.1 Longimicrobiales bacterium
GAAAACGACCGTGCGTCCGGTCGTGTACGATGTCGCCGTCAGCGCGACGGCATCGAGCCCGCCGCGTTCCAGTCGCTCCGCGATGCCCACGACCTCACCGTTCCGGTTCTCGAGCACCCTGTGCAGCAGCTGGCGGAGCGGCTGGGTGTCCAGAAAGCCGCGCACGTCGGGCGTACGCGCGGACCCGCCGGACACCAGGCGGAAGCCCCAGCGCAGGACCGTCCAGCCGATCGTGCGCGCGTCCACGCGGAACACCTTCTCCGGCGTGAGCGTGCGCCACAGCTCGGCCAGGCCGGCCACCCGACTGCGCAGGTCGCCGGGGTGAGCGGCCAGGTAGGCGGTGTTGACCGCGCCCGCGGAGACGCCCGTCAGGACCGGGATCTCGAGCTTCGGATACCGCTTCGCAATCCAGTTGAGGACGCCGACCTGGTAGGCGCCACGCGCCCCGCCACCCGTCAGCACGAGCCCGAGTGTGCGATCGCCGTCCGCCGTTCCGTCCCGCCCGTCTGCAGCCTGCACGTCTCCGCCTCCTCGGTCGAAACTCAACATACACGACACCCCGCCGATGGTGCGTCGGGCCGACCAGTCGGGCGTCGGGCGTCGCGTCCGGGGGCACCTCGTGCGTTCTCTGAACGGCGGCACGCGCAGCGCGCACGGAACCGGGAGGACCCGGCTGCGGGTACGTGTACGGGTGCGCCGGTTTCGTCGTCCCGCGGACGACGGCTGCCCGGGGGGTCGCCGCGCAAGCGCCCGTGCCCGGGCATCATCATCGCCTTCATCGCCACCGGAAAGAACTCATGATGCCTGCCGGAACTCTCACGCCCACCCCTGACGCGGCTTCCGGCGGGCGCCCGGCTCGTCGCCTTTTGCCCGCGAGCCTCGGCATGTTCGCGTTCCTCGCCGCGTGCAGCGGAGGCGATGGCGGTTCCGGGCCCGGCCCGGGACCCGGTCCCACGGTCAACTCGGTGGAAGTGGCCGGCGCCGCCGCAACGGTCGAGGTCGGCCAGTCGATCCAGCTCACGGCCACGGCGCGCGACGCACAGAACAACGTCATCGCCGGCAAGACGTTCACCTGGACCAGCAACAACCAGGGCGTCGCCACCGTCTCCCCCAGCGGGCTGGTCCAGGGCGTGGCCGCCGGCAACGCCACGATCAGCGCGACCACCGACGGCCGCACCGGCTCGTATCCCGTCACCGTGACGGCCCCACCCCCGCTCGTGCTCAGCTCCGTTACGCCGAACCCGCTCGTGCCCGGCCAGAGCGCCACGCTCACGGGCGCCGGCTTCAGCGACGTGCCGGCCAACAATACGGTGTCCATTGCCGGGACCACGGCGGCGGTCACTTCCGCGTCCGCGACCAGCCTGACCGTGACCGTGCCGTCCTCACTGTGCACCGCCGGCGTGGCCGATGTGAACGTGCGCGTCGGCGCCCGGACCAGCAACACGATCCAGGCGCCCGCGCCGAATTCCGGGTCGCTGGTCAACCTGGCCGTCGGCACGCAGACGGTCGTGAACAACCCGGCCAATTTCTGCCTGCGCTTCGACGCGACGAACGCGACGGAGACGTACCTCATCGGCGTCACCTCGTTTACCGAGTCCGTGACTTCGGTGACGCCCGTCACAGTCGCGGCCGCGACGGCCGGGCCGAGCCCCGACTTCGGCATGGTGCCGCCGCCTCCGTCCGCCCAGGTCGTGGCGCAGGACCAGCTGCTGCCCGTCGACCTGCGGCGTATGCTCCGCTGGCAGCGCCACCGCGCCGACGAGATGAACCTGCGCAGACAGCAGATGACGCAGGTCGGCACACGCTTCCCCGTGGCCGGCGCGGCCGGCGCCGAGGCCGCGCTGTCCGCGATCCCGGGTACGGTCAACGTGGGCGATGCGGTCCCGATCCGCGTGCCCAACCGGAACGCCAACCTGTGCACGAGTTTCACGCAGATCTCGACGACGGTGGCGGCGGTCAGCCAGCGGGCCGTGATCCTGACGGACAACGCGAACCCGACCGGTGGCTACACGGCGTCCGACCTGCAGACCATGGCCACCACCTTCGACGGCATCTGGGACAAGAACGCGGAGTGGTTCAACGCGCCGGTCGGCGGCAGCGGCGCCCGCATCGTCATCGTCATCACACAGTCGATCAACCAGTTCGAGATCCTCGGTTTCGTGTCGACGTCCGACCTGAACGCCAACTGCGCGTCGACCAACAACGACAACATCTTCTACGCCCGCGCGCCCAACCCGGCCGATCCCGCGGATCGCCGCTACACGCGCGAGGAAGGCGTGGCCGACGCGCCGATCCTGCTGGCCCACGAGTTGACGCACATCATCCAGTTCACGCGACGGCTGGCGGCGCAGGCGCAGTTCCAGTCCATCTGGGAGCTCGAGGGCCAGGCCACGTTCGCCGAGATCATCAACGGCTTTGCCGCGTCCAGCCGACAGTTCGGCCAGAACTACGGCTTCAACGTGGCCTTCAATCGCGAGGCCGAGCAGGTTCCGCATGAATGGTTCATCGGGTCCTTCATCGACCTGGTGCTGTACTACGGTTTCAATGCCAACTGTGACCCCAACGTGCCGGGCAACTGCGACATACCCATCGCCGGCACCCCCGAACAGTGCAGCTGGCTGGACCTGCAGACCAACGGCAACAACGGCCCCTGCTTCCCCGGCCGCGAGGTGTACGGCGTCCCCGCCTTCCTGTTCAACTGGCTGAGCGATCATTTCGGGCCCGGCCTCGGCGCGAACGGCCGGCAGGAAGTGCAGCGCCGGCTGATCGGCGGGACGAGCCGTGGCTTCGCCAACATCCAGGCGGCCGTCGGCGAGTCGATGGAGACGCTGCTGCCCCAGTGGGCCGCCTCGTTCCACGTGGATGATCGGGTGGCCGGCGCCAACGCCCGGCTGACGCACCCCAGCTGGAACCTCCTGGACGTCGAAAGCCGCCTGCGGCCTTCCGCACAGCTCCGCCCGCGGCAGCGCAGTTTCGCGACTTTCTCCGAAAGCGCGCAGGTGCGCGGCGGCTCGACCGTCTACTTCCGCGTCAGCGGGACCGGCCGCAGCGCGACGACGATTCGCGCGCGTGGCAGCAGCGAGGCCATCCTGCCCGGCATCATGCGCATGTGGGTGGTCCGGTTGCAGTAGGAGCAGCCCCCGGGAGAGGGAGCCACCGCTCCCTCTCCCGGCCCCTTGCCCGCCGTTGACACACCTTCCCCTCCCCCTCAAACTCCCCCTGAAACTCTCCCCCTCCCTCTCCCTTGGAGCCACCGTGTCTCTCTGGGGACCTCTGGAACACCGGTTCACGACGCCGCAGCCGCGCCGCATGCTGGCCCTCGACGGCGGCGGGATCCGCGGCGCACTCACGCTCGAGATCGTGAAAGAACTCGAGCAGCAGCTGCGTGAAGCGACGGGCAGCGGGCCGGGGTTCCGGCTCTGCGACTGGTTCGATTACATCGCCGGGACCAGCACGGGCGCGATCATCGCCGCGGGCCTGGCGCGCGGCATGTCGGCGGATGAACTGCTCGAGTTCTACGTGTCGACGGGTGCGCAGATGTTCGAGAAACGGTTCCTGCTCAGCCGTTTGAAGAGCTTCTACAAATCGGATCCGCTCGAGAAGAAGCTGCGCGACGTCTACGGCAGAGACACGGACCTCTCGCCGGAAGGGCTGCGCTGCCTGCTGCTCGTGGTCACGCGCAACGTGACGACCGACTCGCCCTGGCCGATCAGCAGCAACCCGCTGGCCCGGTACAACGATCCGACGCGCAAGGACTGCAACCTGCGCATCCCCCTCTGGCAGCTGGTCCGGGCCAGCACGGCCGCGCCGATCTTCTTTCCGCCGGAGACCCTGCAGTGGGACAAGGACGACCCGGCGAAGACGTTCGTCTTCGTCGACGGCGGCGTGACACCCTACAACAACCCGGCGTTCCTGCTCTTCCGCATGGCGACCATGCCCGCCTACAAACTGGCCTGGCCCGTGGGCGAGAAGAACCTGCTGCTCGTCTCGGTGGGCACGGGCGCGGCACCGAGCCTCGATGATGACATCGACTCACCCGACAAGGCGCTGCCCGGCCAGCTCGCCGGGCTGCCCGGCACACTGATGTACGGCATGCTGGTCGATCAGGACATCAACTGCCGGGCCATCGGGCGCTGCGTCGCCGGCGATCCCATCGATCGGGAACTCGGTGATGTCATCCCGCGTGACGCCGACGGCGAGAAGATCCCGCTGTCGACGGACCTGGGCCGCGCGTTCCTCTACGCCCGCTACAACGCGGACATCAGCCCGGAGGGCATCAAGGCAATGGGACTGGACGGGATCGATACCGGCAGGATCGGCAAGATGGACGCCGTCGATCAGGTCGACAGCCTCCGACGCATCGGCAGGAAGGCGGCCGAGAAGGTCGACGTGGCCGAGTTCGGGAGCTTCCTCGCCAGTCCGTGAGGCGCGCATGCGCGCATTCATCGTCCGTCCGTTCGGCACACGCAGGACCGCCGGATCCGAGCCCGTCGAGATCGACTTCGAGCGTGTCGAGACGGACCTGATCGGGCCGGCGCTCGAACACCACGGCATCGCCGGCCGCACCACGCTGGAGATTGCGGCGCAGAACAACATCCGCGTCGACATGTTCCAGCTGCTCGTCACGGCCGATGTCGTCATCGCCGACATCTCGATCCACAACGCCAACGTCTTCTACGAGCTGGGCATCCGCCACGCACTGCGCGACCGGCACACGCTGTTGCTGCGCTGCCGCGCGGACGATGTGCCCTTCGATCTGCGCACGGACCGCTACCTCGAGTACGACCGTGGCGATCCGGCTGGCGCGCTGCCGCAGCTCATCCGCGCGCTCGGCGAGACGCTCCGCTCGAAGCAGCGTGACAGCCCGGTCTTCCAGCTGCTGCCCGCGCTCGAGCCGGAGGATCCGTCCCGGTTCCTGCCCGTGCCGAAGGGCTTCGCGGAGTGGATCGCGCGGGCCGAGGCTGCAGGCGATGCCGGTGATCTCGAACTGCTCGCCGATGAGGCCCAGGGCTGTCCGTGGGAGACGCCGGGGCTGCGCCTGGTCGGACGCGCCCAGTTCCGCATGCGGGCCTGGGAGAGCGCCCGCGCGACGTGGGAGGCCATGCTGCGCATGTGGCCGGACGACCTCGAGGCCAACACGCGGCTGGGCACCGTCTACCAGCGGCTGGCGCGAGACGCGCCCAACGAGCAGGAGCGGCTCGAGCTGTTCCGCCGCTCCGATCTGGCCCTGCGCCGCGTGCTCGAGCAGAGCGGTGTTGACGCGTACGCGCGGGCCGAGGCGTTCGCACTGCTCGGCTCGAACGAGAAAGTCCGCTGGTCCGATGATTTCATGGCGATCGATCCGGCCGCACGACGCGAGGCCGCGCTCCGTTCACCGCACCTCGAGAACGCCTGGGCGGAGTACGACCGCGGCTTCGAGCAGGACTGCAACCATTATTACTCCGGGCTCAACGCGCTGGCGCTGCTGACCGTGCAGCTCGAACTGGCCGATGCGTACCCCGACGTCTGGGCCGAGCGGTTCGACCGGGAGGCCGAGGCGCCGCTCGAGCTGGAGCGCCGGAAGGAAGGACGCGAAACACTGGCCGCCGCCGTCGAGTGGTCGCTGCGCGCTGCCGCCGCGCGCGCCGAGCGCGAGAACCGGCCCGATCTGTGGATCGGCGTGAGTCGCGCCGACCTGCGCATGCTGACGTCGAAGCGGCCGCCTGCCGTGGCCAGCGCATACCGCACCGCCCTCGCCCACGCCGCCCCGATCGACGTCGACGCCGTCACCCGGCAGCTCGATCTGTACGACGCGCTCGGCGTGCTGTCCGCGAACCTGGCCGCCGCGCGCGACGTGCTCGCGGCCCTGCCATCCCGACCCCGCCCGGCCACACGTCTGCCGCGCGTCCTGCTGTTCACAGGACACCGCATCGACGCTCCGGATCGCGCCGTGCCGCGCTTTCCGGCGTCCATGGAGACCGCCGCCCGCGCCGCGATCGAGCGCGTCGTCCGCGCCGAGATGGCGCTGGCCGGCGACCGGGACATCGTCGCCATTGCGGGCGCCGCCAGCGGCGGCGACATCCTCTTTCACGAGGTATGTGCAGAACTCGGCATCCCGGCGCGCGTTTACCTGGCCATCCCGCCCGCAGACTACCAGGTCCGCTCCGTTCAGGACGCAGGACCCGTCTGGGTCGAGCGGTTCCGCTCGCTGTGTGCGCGCGTGCCGCCGCGCGTATTGCAGGATACGGACGCGATGCCTGACTGGCTGCAGCGCCAGGATTACGGCATCTGGCAGCGCAGCAACCTGTGGATGCTGCACACGGCGCTCGCGCTGGGCGGCGGCGCCAACGTCACGCTCATCGCGCTGTGGGACGGCGTCTCCACCGGCGACGGCCCGGGCGGCACCTCGGACATGGTGCGCAGAGCCGAGGCGCGCGGGGCGAAGATGGTGCGGGTGGAACTGAAGGGAGAGGGAGAGGGAGAGTTTCAGGGAGAGGGGTGAGGGGAAGGGGAAGGGGAAGGGGGAAGGGGGCTCAACCTCCGGGCTTTTCCAACCTGTACAATCTCACGTATTCCACGCCCATCGCATCGGTCCACACGCCGAGGATCCAGTCATCGCCGATGTCGAAGGACAGCGGCTCGCGGCTGAAGTCGCGCTTGATGCCGGGCGGCAGCATGACGGAGCCGAGCCAGCGCCCCTCCTGATCGAACACGCGGGCGCCGGGCGACACCAGACCGGGGCGAGGATAGTCGTGGAGCCACAGGTTGCCGGCTCGATCGACATCCAGTCCACGGAACGCCGGCATCGTGGCGGGCACGGGCATCACCGCGAGCAGTCGATCGCCTTCCGCCCGCTGCGCGGGCGTCAGGTTGGGGAACAGCTCGGTCAGTTCCGCGACCCACGCATCCCAGTCCGCGGGTCGGATGGGAACGGGCCGGTGCGCTGCACGCACGATGCGCGTCAGCCGCCCCTGCGCGTCCAGCACGTGCACCGCGACCGCGTCCGTCGCCGCGATGAAGATCTCGTTGCCGGTCGCGACGACATCGCTCGACCGGGCGAACGGCGGCGCGGCCATCTGCGCGGACCCGTCCGAGCGCTGCTCCACCCACACGTCCCAGCCCGGTGCGGTCGCGATCGAGTCGAAGCGCGCTGCTTCGAGGTCGCCCACGCCGATCGGGTGCGGCAAACGGTTCATGCCATCGGGAAAAGCGTGGTAGCCCGATCCGTAGATCGGCTGGGACCAGACCACCAGCCGGTACGCGTCCAGCAGTCCGGTGACCTCGAACGAGACCCAGCTCCGCCGGCTGGGTGGCTGCGGGAACGCGACATCCCGCACGAACGCGCCCGCGGGGTCGAAGATCGACGCGCGCGGCGGCTGGCGGTCGAACGCCAGGATCGAGTCGCCCGGCAACCGGGCCATGAAGCCGGGCGAGTTGAACTCGCCCGGTCCACCGCCCCGGCCGCCCGCGGTCATCAGGTGGCGGCCTGCGGCGTCGTACCAGCGCAGCTCCCGTGTGCCGGCGTTGAGCACGACCATCCTGCCATC
Source organism: Longimicrobiales bacterium (assembly GCA_041568755.1). Classification (GTDB taxonomy): domain Bacteria; phylum Gemmatimonadota; class Gemmatimonadetes; order Longimicrobiales; family RSA9; genus JBFFZF01. The sequence continues at coordinate 7,527 of JBFFZF010000132.1, forward strand.
GGAGAGGCGCAGCGCACCCCGGACATCGAACATCTCGTACGCCGACTCGCCTTGCGCCAGCCCGATCTCGACGAGCGGTGGTTCCACGACCCGCCACGCCTCGCCGGCCCGCCAGGCCGGGGCGCGACTCTCCACGATGCGGATGCCCGCACTGTCGCGGACCGTCACGGCGTCACGGCCGCCATCGCCCGCCGATCCGCACGCCGCTACCGCGACAAGCAGCGTCGCGCGCGCACGGCCGGCGGCGGTGCGCGCCCGCCGATGCCCGGGCATGCCGGTGGCAGGCCCGGTCGGGCGGGACGCCTCGACACGCATACGATCCTCACGCACACGCCCGGTCTTCATCGCATCCGTCACCGGCGGCCCCGCAGGATCGGGCGGAGCACCTCCAGCCGGCCATCGATGCCGGCAGCGGGGCGCAGGCCCAGCACCTCTGCGAGCAGCGGGTAGATGTGCACGTTCTCGAACCGGGGGACCCGCACCCCCTCCCGGATGCGCGAGCCCGACGCAAGGAAAATACCATCCATCGACCGGGTCGGCGCGTAGCCGTGCGTCGCGCGCTCCGCCGACGGCCGCGCGGCCGCCCGCCGCAGCAGCGTGCCTTCCTCGGCCACGACCAGAACGTCGCCGATGCGCGGGTTGTCCGCGACGTGCCATTCGGCGGGGATCCGCTCGCGCACGTACGCGCTCAGGTGTGGCGCCCGGTCCAGCTCCGCGGCGATCCGGACGGCGGCCGTGTCCGGGCCGGCCTGCGCCGTGACGGTATCGTGCACCCATATGTGCGCCAGCGTGCCCGCCGCCATCACGCGAACAGCGCCGAGATCGGTCCATTCATCGAGGACGGTCTCGCCCGCTCCCGTCGCCGTCATGCCGTGGTCGGAGACGATCACGACATGCACATCGGCCGCGTGCTGGAGCCGCGCGATGCCCTCCAGAATCAGTCCGAGCAGGCGGTCCGCCTCGACGACGGCCGCGGCCGTCGCCGGCGCATCGATGCCGTACCGGTGCGTGGAATCGTCCACGACCGAGAAATAGCCGGTGATCAGGTGGGGTCGCGTCTCCGGCGGCATCTCCAGCCAGTCGAGCATCGTGCGGATCCGTGTCTCCGCCGGCAGCTCGTGTTCGTAGACATGCCAGTAGGTCGGCATGATGCCGCGCACGGGCGCTTCCGTCCCGACGAAGAACATGGCAGCCGCGACCATGCCCTGCGTCTCGGCGGTCACCCAGATCGGCTCGCCGTCGTACCAGCGGCCGTCCTCGACACTGGTCCGGTCACCCAGCCTGTACGTCGCGCCCAGAGCAGGATCGTAGAAACCGTTCGAGACGATGCCGTGGCGGCCGGGGTACAGACCGGTCGCTATGCTGAAGTGGTTGGGATAGGTCTTCGTCGGGAAGACCGGGATGAGCCCGTCCGCGCGCGCGCCTCGCGCGGCCAGCGCTTCGAAGCGCGGCGTGAGACCTCGGTCGAGGAACGCGGCCGGGAAGGCGTCGAACGACAGCAGCAGCACGATCGGCGCGTCCCGGTGGCGCGGCGCATTCACCCCGCTGGACGCGGTCCAGGGCGGCGCCTCGCACGCCGCGAGCGCCAGCATGAGCAGCACGGTCGCGCACGCCCTCTGCCATGGATGGCGCGATGTGGACGGGCCCGCTATTCTCCGCCTGCCGTGACCAGAAAATGACCGTTCAGCCACGAAACCATGCCTGAGCTCGATGCACTGTTCGGCGGGCCCTTCGGTCCGCTGGTGATCTTCGGACTGCGCGTCGTGGACGTCGGCCTGTCCACGATCCGGATCCTGCTCGCCGTGCGCAACCGTCACGTGCTCGTCCCGCTGATCGGCTTCTTCGAGGTCCTCATCTGGGTCTTCGCCGCCGGCAATGCCATCCGGCATCTCGACAGCCCGTTGCACGTGCTCGGTTACGCAGCCGGCTTCTCTGCCGGGACCATCGTCGGGCTGCGCATCGAAGCGTTGCTCGCGATCGGTCTGGCCACGATGCGCGTCATCACGACGCGGACCGGCGCGGCACTCGCCGAAGGTTTGCGCCAGATGGGTTGCGGTGCCACGGAGGTCGTCGGACAGGGTCGTCACGGGCCGGTCCAGATCGTCTTCTCCACCGTCCCGCGCCGGCGCATCCCCGACGTGATCGCGGAAGTCGAACGCTGGGACCCGGACGCGTTCATCACGATCGAGGAGCCCCGCGAGATCCGCCGCGGCTGGATGCACTCGACACCGCGGCTGCGCAGTCCCGCACTGCTCGATGTCGGAGAATGGGCTCGTCGCGTGTCGCGCCGGAACCGCGGCGCTTCCTGAGCAAGACGCGTCGGCCGCGCTTCAGTCCAGCCGGACCTGTCGGGCCTCGCGGACGTCGGGCAGCGAGCGCAGTTCATCGAGGCTAGCGTCGTCCAGCCACCCGTCGATGCTGATCGCAGCCAGCGCCTCGCCGCCCTCGATGAGCCGGGCCTGGTGATACTCCGCGATGTTGATCCCCACCGCGCCCAGCAGCGAGCCGACGCGGCCGATCACGCCCGGCACATCGTTGTTGCGCAGGATGACCAGCGCGCCGCGCGGCCGGATGTCCACGCGGAAATCCCCCACGCGGACGATGCGCGGGTGCGCCGTACCGAGCAGCGCGCCCGCCACGCAGATCTTGCCCGCACTGCTGACCTCGACTTCGACGTACTCGCCGTAGTCCGGGTGCCGCGCCAGCCGCGTGCTGTTGACGGCGACATCGCGGGTCCGCGCAATCAGCATCGCGTTCACCAGGTTGATATCACCTCGCCCCACGATCTGGTCGAACACGCCGACCAGCACGGCCGCTGTGAGCGGGCCGATGCCGTCGTCGGCCGCGCCCGCGTAGCGCACGTCGATGCGCTCGATCGCGCCGGCTGCCAGCGTGCACGCCAGCCGGCCCAGCCGCTCGCCCAGGTCCAGCATCGGCCGCAGCCTGCGCATTGCCTCGCCGCCCAGCGCAGGCGCGTTCACGGCACGCGACAGGTCACCGTCTGCGATGGCGACGCGCACGGCCTCCGCGATCTCGAGCGCGACGTTCTCCTGCGCCTCGAGCGTGGACGCGCCCAGGTGCGGCGTCAGCACGACGTTGGGCAGCGAACGCAGCGGGTGCTCCGCGGGCAGCGGTTCGGACGCGAAGACATCGAGCGCGGCGCCGGCCAGCTGCCCGCCGGTCAGGCACGCCTGCAGCGCATCCTCATCGACCAGCCCGCCGCGCGCCGCATTGATGAGGACGGCACCCGGTTTCATGAGGGCCAGTCGTTCCGCGCTGAGCAGACCGCGCGTCGCTTCCGTGAGCGGGACGTGCAGCGTGACGATGTCGGCACCGCCCAGCACGTCCTCGAGCGGCGCCAGCTCGATCTCCAGCGAGCGAGCGCGGTCCGCCGAGAGGAACGGGTCATAGGCGATCACGCGCATCCCGAAAGCGCGCGCGCGTTGCGCGACCGCGCTGCCGATGCGTCCAGCGCCCACCAGACCGAGCGTCTTGCCGTACAGCTCGGTGCCGCCCAGCTTGCGGTTCCATTCGCCGGCCCGCATGGAACGGTCGGCCAGCGGGACGCGTCGCACCAGCGCCAGCAGCATGGCGAACACCAGCTCGGCCGCCGAGATCGTGTTCCCGGACGGCGCGTTGAGCACGGCGATGCCCTTCTCGGTCGCGGCCTCGACGTCGATGTTGTCGACGCCCACGCCGGCGCGGCCGATCACGCGCAACCGGGACACCTTGTTCAGCAGCGGTCGCGTGATCTTCGTCGCGCTGCGCACGATGACACCGTCGGCGTCGCCGATCGCGTCGGCCAGCTCCTGACCCTTGAGGCCGAAACACTCGACCAGCTCGAAGCGATCGTCATCGACGAGCGGGGCGAGCCCCGACGCGGAGAGCGGATCCAGCACCAGCACGCGGTAGCGCATGCGCCGCGGCCGGCCGGACGCGCTCGGTTTTTCGTCTGCCGGAGCGGCATCCTCCGCGGTGTGTGCCATCGAACCTGACCCCGTCGCGTCACTGTTCATCATGCGAACACATCCCCGAGCGCCTCGAGCAGTGCCTCGAGTTCATCCATCGTCTTGTCACCCATGTGGCCGATCCGGAACGTCGACTCCTTCAGCTTGCCATAGCCCGAAGCGAGGACGAAACCGCGCTCGCGCGCGCCGTCCACCACACGCGGACCGGTCCAGCCCGGTGGCACGCGCACGGCCGTGACGGTCGGGGATCGGTGACCTTCCGGCGCCAGCACATCGAGCGCCACGCCGCGCTCGGCCATGGAGCGCACCCACTCGTGCGTGCGCTTCGCCATGGCTTCGTGACGGGCCCAGCGGCCCTCGATCGTCTCCGCGCGAATGTGCTCGAGCTGCTCGGCCAGGGCGTAGATCAGCGACACGGCCGGCGTGTTCGGCGTCTGATTGCCCAGGATGTTCTTCTCGTACTCGAGGAAGTCGAAGTACGTGCCCCTTGCCGGCTGGCTCCGCGCACGCTCCAGCACACTCTCCTGCGCGACGCCGAATGCCAGGCCGGGCGGCAGAGCGAACGCCTTCTGCGAACCCGTCAGAATGAAATCGATCTTCCACTCGTCGGTCAGAACGCGCGCGCCCGCCATGCCCGACACGCTGTCCACGAGGATCGCGACATCGCCGTTCTTGTGCGCGATCTCGGCCAGCTCGTGGATCGGGTTGAGGGCGCCCGTCGATGTCTCCGAATGCGCCACGGTCACGGCATCGTAGATGCCCCGCCGCAGCGCATCGTCCACCATCTCCGGCGTGTGGACCTGACCCCACGGGACCTCGATCGCATCCGCGCGCAGTCCGTTGGCCAGCGCGATGCGGTGGAACCGCTCGCTGAACGCGCCGTTGACCAGCGACAGCACATGCCGGCGTGCGCCATTGCGGACGGCGGCCTCCATGAGGCCGGTCCCGGAGGACGGCACGATGTAGACGGGACGGTGCGTCTGGAAGACGTACTTCAGGCCCGGTTCGATGCGCGAGATCAGCGCTTCCATCTCGGGGACGCGGTGCCCGATCATCGGCTGCAGCATGGCCTCCAGCACGGCGGGCCTGCACTCCGTCGGGCCGGGCAGGAAGAAGCGGCCGTAGGCCAGTTCCGTGGCTCTCATTGCACTCCCATCGGGTTCGTCAGGAACTCGGTCCAGCCGCCCCCGCCTTCGTGGACCGCTGTCGTGGGCGCCGGAGCAGGTTCCATGACGGACGGGAGACCGGGTGATCATCCGGATGCGACCGGGGCCGACAAGATGACCGCACGCGCAGGCGTCGGCAACCTTCAGGCGGCGCGGGGCGCGGTACCGGGAGGCTGCCGGGCGGCAGTCATTCGTGCCGCAGTGCGCCCCGCGGCCGCCGGGTCACAGGCCCGACCCGGCCCGCACCGGCACGGCAGGCCAGGGCCGCCTAGAAGACGTCGGGCCCGCGGGCAACGGTGGGATCGCGCACGAGCGACGCGCCGTCGGCGGGCCGGGAAACCCAGACGCGCGCTTCCAGCCCCGTCGCGCGACGGTACTCGGCGGGCACGCGCTCGAGGAACTCGGACACGGCGCTGTTGGCGACGAGCGAAATGGTGCAGCCGCCGAAGCCGGCGCCGCACAGCCGGCTGCCGTAGACGCCGTGCACCGAGCGCGCGGCCAGGACGAGCGCGTCCAGTTCGGGCGTGGAGACTTCGAAATCGTCGCGCAGGCTCTCGTGCGACTCGTTCAGGTACCGGCCCACGCGCCACAGCACACCGGCTTCCAGCCCGGCCGCCGCCTCCCGCGTCCGTTCCATCTCCGTCACCACGTGCCGCGCGCGCCGGCCCAGCGGGTCCGGCAGGCCGCCGACGGCGCGCTCGAAGTCCGCCACGTCGACGTCGCGCAATTTCCGCACGTGCAGCCGCCTCGCCGCTTCATCGCATTCGCGGACGCGTACGTTGTAGGCGGAATGACTCAGGCTGCGCCGCTGCCCGGAATCCGTCGTGACGAGCGCCACCTCCTCCGGGACGCTCACGGGCCAGCAGTCCAGGCTCCGGCAATCCAGGAACAGCGCGTGGCCGGCCCGACCGTAGACGACGGCGAACTGGTCCATCACGCCACACTGCACGCCGGTGAACGCGCGTTCCGCGCGATGGCAGATCTCGACGACTTCCATGTCCGGCACGACCGTGCGCGCGAGCGCGAGGAGCGCCCGCGCGACCGCGACCTCGAACGCGGCGGACGACGACAGACCCGCGCCCGGCGGCACATCGCCGGCCACGGCCAGATCCGCGCCGGGCAGATCGATCCCGGCGTTCTCGATCATGGCCGCGACGCCGCGGATGTAGGCGGTCCACGCCGGTCGCTCCTCACCCGGCGCGTCCAGCGAGAACTCCGAGGTCTCACGCAGGTCAGCCGCGCAGGCGCGCACGTGCCGGCCCGGCACCGGGGACGCCGCGACGACGACGTCGCGGTCGATCGCGACCGGCAGCACGAAGCC
>JBFFZF010000133.1:0-13847 GCA_041568755.1 Longimicrobiales bacterium
CGACTGGCGCAACCTGACGAACACGCCCGGCACCGCCGAGCGGACGCCGGCGTGGTCGCCGGACGGCCAGTGGGTCTCCTGGTTCAGCGATGCGAGCGGCGAGTACCGGCTGGTCGTTGCGCCGCAGGACGGCATCGGTGAGCAGCGTGAGATCACGATCCCGGATCCCAAGTACCAGTACACACCCGCCTGGTCGCCGGACTCGCGGAAGATCCTGTTCACGGACACGGATCTGCGTTTGTGGGTGGTCGATGTCGAGAGCCGGCGCGCCACGCACGTCGACACGGACGCGTGGATGGTGCCCACCCGGTCCGTCGATCCGGTGTGGAGCCCGGACTCGCGCTGGATCGCCTATGCCAAGCGATTGAACAACCTGCTGCACGCGATCTTCGTCTACAACGTCGAGAGCGGGCAGAAACACCAGCTCACGGACGGGTTCTCCGACGCGTACGCGCCCGCATGGGATGTGAACGGCAAGTACCTCTACTTCCTGGCCGGCACGGACTTCGGGCTGAACACCGGCTGGCTGGACATGACGTCGTTCGACCGGCCGGCCACGCGCGGCGTGTACATGGCGCTGCTGAAGCAGGGCGAGGCATCGCCGTTCCTGCCGATCAAGAGCGATGAAGGTGCGGCCGCCGCCGACACGGCGCAGAGCGGCGGCCGCGGCGGGCAGGCCGGTGGCGCGCCGGCGCGCGCGGCGGGTGCCGGTGCACAGGGCGCGGCGGGTCAGGCGGGCGGCGCGGCAGCGCGCGCCGTGACCGTCGACATCGACTTCGACGGCATCGACCGGCGCATCGTCGCGCTGCCGTTGCCCGAGCGTGATTACGGCCAGCTGATGGCCGGCGTCGAGGGCCAGATCTTCTACATCGAGTCGCGGCCGGGTGGTGGCGGCGGCCGGGGCGGTGCGGCCGGCGGCGGGCCCGTGCTGCACCGCTACAACGTGAAGGAGCGCGAGGGCCGCGAGTTCATGACCGGCGTGCAGTTCGCGACATTGAGCGGCGACCGCAAGAAGCTGCTCTACCGTGCAGGCCAGAACTGGGGTGTGGTGGACAGCGATCGCGCGCCGCCGGCCGCGAACGCGGGCCGGCTCAACGTGGCGAACGTGCGCATGCGCGTCGAGCCGCGCGCGGAGTTCCGGCAGATGTTCAGCGAAGGCTGGCGCTTCCAGCGGGATTACCTGTACGTCGACAACATGCACGGCGTGGACTACGCGCGGACGAAGGCGATGTACGAACCGCTCCTCGAGCACGTCGCGCACCGTGCGGACCTGAATTACCTGCTCGACTGGATGGGGGGCGAAGTCGCGATCGGGCACTCGTACGTGAGCGGCGGCGATGTGCCGGACGTGCCGAACGTGCCGGTCGGTCTGCTGGGTGCGGACCTCGAGATGGCGAACGGGCGTTACCGCGTCGCGAAGGTCTACACCGGCGAGAGCTGGAACCCGGGCCTGCGCGCGCCGCTCGCCGAGCCGGGCGCCGAGGTGCGCGCGGGCGAGTTCATCCTCGAGGTCAACGGCGTGCCGCTCACGGCGCCGGGCAACCCGTACCGCCTGTTCGAGGGCACGGCCAACCGCCAGACGATCCTGCGCGTCGGGCCCAGCGCGAACGGCCAGGGCTCGCGGCTGGTCACGGTCGTGCCGGTCACGAACGAGAACCAGCTCAGGCAGCGCGACTGGATCGAGGGCAACCGGCGGAAGGTCGACGAGCTGTCCGGCGGCCGGCTGGCGTACGTGTGGCTGCCCAACACGGGCGGCGGCGGCTACACCAACTTCAACCGGTACTATTTCGCGCAGCAGGACAGGGAAGGCGCGGTCATCGACGAACGCTTCAACGGCGGCGGCTCGGCGGCGGACTACATCGTCGAATACATGATGCGGAAGCCGCACGGCTACTTCAACAACCCCGTCGGCGAGCGCAGGCCGTTCACCTCGCCCGCCGCCGGGATCTGGGGCCCGAAGGTGATGATCATCAACGAGATGGCCGGCAGCGGCGGCGATCTCATGCCCTACATGTTCCGTTATTACGGCGTCGGCCCGCTGGTCGGCACGCGCACGTGGGGCGGGCTGGTCGGCACGTGGGACACGCCGCCGCTGCTGGACGGCGGCCGCATGATCGCGCCGCGCGGCGGGTTCTTCGACCTCGATGGCAACTGGGCGGTCGAGAACGAAGGCGTTGCGCCGGACATCGAGGTCGAGATGACGCCCAGGGACGTGATCGCGGGACGCGACCCGCAGCTCGAGCGCGCGGTGCAGGAGGCGATGCGGCTGCTGCAGGGCGGCACGTTCGACCGGAAAGCGGAGCCGCCGCCGCCCGTGCGTTCACGCCGGCCGCCGGGCGGACGGTAGCAGACGGCATCGCACGCGCCGGTAAAGACGCCGGCAGGCAGTTAGAGGAGTGAGCAACATGGCCCGGAAGCTCAGTCTGCGGGGCATCGGTGAAGCGATCGCCGTGATCGGTGTGATCGGCTCTCTGATCTTCGTCGGGCTGGAGGTCCGGCAGAACACGATCCAGTCGCGGGCAGAAGCCTACCAGTCGATCGGCCTGGCCACGTCGCTGGACTGGATCGCCGTCTCCATGGATCGCGACCTCGCGGCGGGCGCCACAACGGAGATCTCGTTGCCTGCAGGCGGTGCGACGGTTGATCGCTGGACGGCGCACCCCGAAGTTTCGGCCTGCGCGCCGGACGGACCTGGCCGATCGGTCTGATGCGCGCGCGCAGGATCGCCATCGAACATCGGGCAGAGTGTCGCGCAGGGCGAGGACGGCGATCTGGCCCTGCGCATCTACGACGTCTGCCGGTTCCGGGACCGTCTCGAAGCGTACCGCGTCGTAATGGATTCGCTGAGCGCGCGGATCGCCGCAGCGACCCGACAGACCGAACGGCGGCGGAGCACGCACGCGGATCCACGGGCCGTAGCCGGAGAATGCGCCATGCGCGACACGCAGATCGCCGTCGGGGGTGACCGAACGCTCGCGTTCACGGACATTGGCGATCCCGCCGGGGCGTGCGTCTTCTTCTTCCACGGCGCGCCCACCAGCCGGCTGCGACTCGTCCCGCTCGACGTTGCGTTCCGCGCACACGGCCTGCGCGTCCTCTCACCGGATCGGCCGGGCTACGGCGGATCCACGCCACAGCCCGGGCGGTCGGTGTCGGACTGGCCGACGGACGTCGCTGCGCTCGCCGATGCGCTGGGCATCGATCGCTTCGTCGTGGCCGGCCACTCGTCCGGCGGCGCGTACGCCGTCGCGTGCGCGGCGCTGCTCGGGGAGCGGATCCTCGGCGCTGCCGTGCTCGGTGGTGTGACGGACATGGCGTGGCCGGAGGCGTGGAAGGGATTTCTCGACGGCCGCGCCGAGATCTCCGTCATGCGTTGCGCCGATGAAGACGAAGCATACGTGCGTTGCGTCGAGGTTTTCGGCGAAGATGGGGCCGGGTTTCTGGCGCAGCCGTTCGCGCTGCCGGCGCCGGACGCAGCGCTGTACGCGGATGAGGCGTACGCGAAGGCCGCGGCTGCAGCGCGCGTCGAAGCGTTCCGCCAGGGCGTGACCGGGTACGCGCAGGATCTGCACCTCGAGAGCCGCGGCTGGCCGTTCGATGCCGGCCGCATCCGCGTCCCGGTGGATGTGGTGCACGGCGAAGGCGACACGCTCGTGCCGATCGCGCACAGCCAGCACACCGCGGCCGCGATTCCAACGGCGACGTTGCGCGTGCTCCCGGGGCACGGGCACTTTACGATCCTGTCCGAGCTTCCGGAGATCGCGGCCGCACTCGCGCGCAGGAGGTAGCCATGTCCGTCTCTCGTCCAACCCGCGCACGGTGCATCGCGCTGATCACGCTCGCTGCCAGCATCGTGATCGCGGCCCCGGTCGCCGCGCTGCAGGACGTCACCCGACCGCGGCCCGAGGACACGGAAGTCTGGACGCCGGTCCCGCCGGTCGTCACACCGCGGCCGTTCGTCACGGCCGCGCCACCGCCCGACGCGATCCTTCTGTTCGACGGCACCGATCTCTCCGAGTGGGTCAACGTGCGTGACGGCGCACCTGCCGGCTGGGCCGTGCAGGATGGCGTCATGACGGTCGTGAAGTCGGCCGGCGACATCCGGACGCGGCGGCAGTTCCGCGATTTCCAGCTGCACATCGAGTGGCGCATCCCGGAACAGATCACGGGCGAAGGCCAGGCCCGGGGCAACAGCGGGCTGTTCCTGTCGTTCCCGGGCTCGCCCGTGGCCGGCTACGAGCTGCAGATCCTGGACTCGTACCGCAACGAGACGTACGTGAACGGGATGGCCGGCAGCATCTACAAGCAGTCGATCCCGCTGGCGAACGCGGCCAGGCCGCCGGGCGAGTGGCAGAGCTACGATGTGCACTGGACCGCGCCGCGGTTCCATGCCGATGGCACACTCGCTTCGCCGGCGCGCGTGACCGCGATCTGGAACGGCGTGCTCGTGCAGGACGACTTCGTGCTGCAGGGCGACACGCGCTTCATCGGCGCGCCGCAGTACAGCGCCCACGGGGACGCGCCGATCATGCTGCAGGCGCACGGCGATCCCAGCCCGCCGATCAGTTTCCGCAACATCTGGGTGCGGGAGCTGCGCTCATGAGCGCGAAGCAGGCACGAACACCGGCTCGCACCGTCCTGCTGTATTCGGGCGGCTGAAGGTTCTGCCGCTTCGCGGCGCGGGTCGTCGCCAGGCTCGACCGCAGTGAAGACCTGGCGCTGCTCCCCCTCGCAGACGAAGAAGCCGCGAACCTGCTCGAAACCGTCCCGGCCGATCAGCGCACCGAGTGCTGGTGGCTGGTCCTGCCGGATGGCACGCTCGTGCGCGGTGACGCGGGCGGCGGCGTGCAGCTGCTGCTCGAGCTGGGTCTGACGCGACCGATCGGTCGCTTCTGTCGGGCCGCGAGGCTGTCGGGCTTCATCGATCAGCTCGACTCGGGACTGGCCAGACTGCGCAAGCACCTCGGCCGGTTCGTGCCGGACGGTCCGGCGCCACGCCGGTACCCGTAGCCGGGCTCCCATGCACTCAACGTTCGCTGCTCCGGCACGGCCGGTCCTGATCGAGGCCTGCGTCACGACCCCGGCCGAGGCGACAGCCGCGGCGAGGGCCGGTGCGTACCGGCTCGAGTTGTGTCGCGATCTGGAGACCGGCGGCCTCACGCCGGATCGTGATCTCGTGACTGCTGCGCGCGACGGCGCGGGTATCCCCGTTTTCGCGATGGTCCGGCCGCGCGCCGGATCGTTCGTCGCGCAGCCGGGTGAGGGCGCGACGATGCTGGCGGAGATCGCGGCACTGCGTGCGCTCGGCGTCGATGGTCTGGTCCTGGGCGTGCTCGACCGCTCGGCGCGGATCGATGTCGCGCTGCTGCGCGAGCTGGTCGCCGCGGCGACGGGGCTGCCGGTGACGTTTCACCGCGCGTTCGACCGCATCCCCGATCCGCTTGCTGCTCTCGAGACGCTCGCCGAACTCGGCGTGCGGCGCGTCCTCACATCGGGCGGCGCGCCGACGGCATGGGAAGGGCGCGCCGTGCTGCGCGATCTCGTGCGTGCTTCACAGCACGGCGTAACGATCCTGGCGGGCGGCGCCGTGCGCGCGGATCACGTGCGTGAACTCGTCGCGTTCGCCGCGCTCGAGGAAGTGCACGCGCGGGCAGCCGCGATCCCGGACATCATCCACGCGCTGGCGCCGTGATCCGGGACGAAGGCGGCGAAGGCCGTATCGCAAGCCAGCCGAGCCGGCCGTTCGACGGCAAGTAAAGGAGGCGAAACGGCCGCCTTCCCGTGATGGTTGCCGCACACCACGGGCGACCCGATCTTAGCGCCAGAGAGCGAGCGGGCCGCAGGGAGGAGTGCGGCCCGACGGTCTTCCGCGAAACGTCCTCATCCGTCGATCGAGAACTTGGACAAGAGCGCCGAAGGAGCAAAGCCAGCCGTGCCCTCGACCGTCGAGGGTGCACGGGCTGCAGGCGGCGGGTCCGCTGGAGGCGAGGCGGACCTCGTCCAGAGCCTGGGGTTGATGGAGGCGTGGACGATCGGCGTGGGCACGATGATCGGCGCGGGCATCTTCGTGCTGCCAGGCTTCATCATCGGGGCCGCGGGGCCGGCGGCCGTGCTGGCGTTCGCGCTGGGCGGTCTGGTCGCGCTCTTCACGGCGATGAGCGCGGCCGAGGTGGCCACGGGCATGCCGAAGTCCGGGGGCGGCTACTACGTCGTCTCGCGCGCACTGGGCCCGGCCTGGGGCGCACTGATCGGCTGGGGCAGCTGGTTCGGCCTCGTGTTCGCGACGGCCTTCTACGCGGTGGGATTCGGCGAGTACGTTCACGCGTTCCTGCCGCTTCCCGTGCCGGTGCTCGCGCTGGGAATGACGAGCCTTCTCGTCGTCCTGAACTTCGTGGGTACGGGAGCGGCCACCCGGGCGCAGAACATCATCGTCGTGCTCCTCCTGCTGGTACTCGCGCTGTTCATCGTGGCGGCCGTTCCGGACGCGCAGCCCTCCCTCGTGACCTCGGACTTCTCTCCGTTCGGCCTGGGCGCGGTGGCGGGCGCGACGGCGACGTTGTTCGTCACGTACGCGGGCTTCGGCGAGATCGCTTCGATGGCCGAAGAGATCAAGGACCCGGGGCGCAACCTTCCCAAGGCGCTGGTGGGGTCCGTACTGAGCGTGACGGCCCTCTACTGCATGATCGTACTGTTGTGTGTGATGCTGCGGCCCGTGGACCAGTTGCAGAGCCCCACGATCGTGGCGGACCTCGCGGGGGATCTGCTGGGCACGTTCGGGAGGGCGGCGATGCTGACCGGAGCCGTCCTGGCCACCGTCAGTTCGGCCAACGCCAGCATCATGTCGGCCTCGCGGATCAGCTTCGCGATGGGACGCGACCACCTGATGTGGCCGTGGATGAACGTGGTCCACGAGCGCTTCCTGGTGCCGCACCGGGCGGTGCTCGTGACCGGCGGTCTCATCCTGCTGGTCATCCTCCTCGGCGACATCGAGCTGCTGGCCGAGGCGGCCGGCCTTCTGCACCTGCTCATGTACGGGCTCATGGCCATCGCGTGCATCATCCTCCGCGGAGCCCGCCCGCTCGGCTACCGGCCCGTCTACCGGGTCCCGTTCTATCCGTGGGTCCCGCTGCTGGGCGCCGCCGGAACGGCAGCGGTCTCCTTCTTCATGCCGCCCATCGTGATGGTGATGGGTCTGGGGATCGCGATCTTCGCGATTCTGCACTACCTGCTGTGGGCACGCTCACGGACGACGGTCAAGGGTGCCTGGCCGTTCTTCCTGAGGCGGGGTCTGCTCGAACCGGCGCTGGAGCACGTCGAGCGGTGGGGCGCGCCGCCCGACGATCTGCCCACGGCGATCGTGACGGTGCGCAACCCGCGCCGCGAAGCGGAGCGGCTCGATCTGGCCGCCGCCGTGATGCGGCAGTCGCGCGGCAACGTGATGGCGCTCAGCGTCTTCGTCATGCGCGGCGAGGAGCGCCTGAGGCAGGAGGTCCTGGATCGGTACCTGTCCGCGATCGGCGAGCGCGAGGCCCTGCTGCGCACGGCGGTCGAGCCCATCGCGCGAAAGGGCGTGCGTGTCACGTCGCACGTCGCCCCGGCACAGACGGTCCTGCGCGGGATCGTGAGCGCGACCGAAGTCGCGCGCGCGTCCCTCCTCTTCCTGGGCTGGCCCGAGCCGGGGCCGGACGGCGGGCCCGGGCAGGTCGAGATCTTCGAGGACCTGGAACGCACGAGCCGGGCACACCTCGTCATTTTCCGGCCCGGTGGCATCACGCCGCCGCGGCGCGTGATCGTGCTGGCCGACGGCAGTCCCGACTCCGAACTCGCCAGGCTGCTGGCCGCGCGGGCCTCCGCCAGCTGGCAGGCCGAGCTGGTGGTGGCGACGGTGGTCCCGGAAGACGCGGATGCGGAGGCGAGGGCGGAAGCGGAAGGCGCGCTCGAAGCGCTGGTCGGCACCACCGTGTGGAGCAAGGTGGTCGCGTTGCCGGCGAACTCGATCGCCGCGGCCGTGGTCGAAGCCGGGCGCTCGGCGGACCTGATCGCGCTGGGTGCGTCCGCCGGCGGCGGGCGCGGGCTCGTCCCCCTCATGGAGACCCTCGAGCCCGTTGCCGGGCGCTCGCTCGTGGTCGTCCGGGCGCACCCCGACTTTCCCGTGGAACCCTGGATGTGAGCGGTCCACACGGTCGCAATCGCTGTCGTGTCAGACGCCGAACTGGCGCAGATGATGGTCCAGGTGGCGCCAGGAGAGCACGTCCCAGTCGCGCGCGGTCACGGGCCCGAACAAGGGGTGCACGGGACACAGCTGCGCAGCGGGCGCGGATGCGAAGCGCTCGATCAGTGCGATCAGGGCAGTACGGTCCGCGTCGAGTTGTGTCGGTGCCGTGGTGAAGGCCTCCGGCGGCGCTTTCGCCCGGCCCTTCGGCCAGGGCAGCACGTGAATGATGAGGTAGCGCAGCGGCGCGAAGCGGAACGGGCCGCGCACGCGTTGCACGGGAACATCGCGCAGTGCGATGCGTAACTGGTCCGCGACGTGCGCGACCATCTGCGTGACTTCCATGCGGCCCCACTGGCGCGGGCTGGCTGGGCTGAGCCGGCTGATGCGCGCGATCAGGTCGCTTCGCGCGACCGGGTCCGTGACGGTTGGCATCATTCCCCTCCCGGGACTTCGGAGCGAAGGTCCATGACGATCTCGAACGCAGTACGCGCCGCGGCCACGAAACATGCCTTCGTGCACGCCGCATTCGCGCTGGCGCTTGCCAGCACCGCGGCGCCGGGTCTGGCACAAACGCAGGTGGCCCGGCCGGTGTTCGTCGACGGTCAGGCCCAGGTCGTGCCGGCATTCGGTGACTCGTCACAATGGATCCGCGAGACGGTCTGGGTCGAGACCGGGTTCGACACCGACGGCGATGGCCGGCCCGATCGGATGCACGTGGCCGTGGTCCGGCCGCGCCAGACGCAGACCGAGGGGCTGAAGGTCCCGGTCGTCTACGAGACGAGCCCATACTATTCGGGCACGTCCGGCCCGCGCGAGTTCCTGTGGGACGTGCGCCAGGAGGTCGGCGCCCGGCCGCCGCCGCGCACGAGCCAGCCGCCGGTCCGCACGCGCGTGCGACCGGGGATCTCGAACTCGCACGTGAACGACTGGGTGCCGCGCGGCTTCGCGGTCGTGCACTCGGAATCGCCGGGCACCGGACTGTCGCAGGGGTGCCCGACCGTCGGCGGTCCCAACGAGTCGCTGGCGCCGAAGGCCGTGATCGACTGGCTGAACGGGCGCGCGCAGGCGTACACGACGGTCGACGGCAATGAAGAAGTCCGCGCCACGTGGTCGACCGGCAAGGTCGGCATGACAGGCACCTCGTACAACGGCACG
Source organism: Longimicrobiales bacterium (assembly GCA_041568755.1). Classification (GTDB taxonomy): domain Bacteria; phylum Gemmatimonadota; class Gemmatimonadetes; order Longimicrobiales; family RSA9; genus JBFFZF01. The sequence goes on from JBFFZF010000133.1 coordinate 9,371, forward strand.
CTGCCGCTCGCCGCGGCGACCACGGGCGTCGACGGGCTCGAGGCGATCATCCCCGTCGCGCCGAACACCTCGTACTACCGGTACTACCGGTCGAACGGGCTGGTGCGGCACCCCGGCGGCTGGCTGGGCGAGGACATCGATTTCCTGTTCGACTTCATCAACAGCGGCAACCCGCAGCGGCGCGACTGGTGCACGCGCACGTACCGTGACGGCGAGATGGCCGCCAAGGACCGCGTGACCGGCGACTGGAACGCGTTCTGGGCGGCACGCGATCTGCAGGAGCAGCTCGATGGCGTCAAGGCCGCCACGCTGATGGCGCACGCGTTCAACGACTGGAACGTCGTGCCCGATCACAGCGTGCGCGTGTATGAAACGTTGAAGGCGAAGGGCGTGCCCGTACAGGCGTACTTCCATCAGGGCGGCCACGGCGGAGCGCCGCCGCTCGCGCTCATGAACCGCTGGTTCACACGATACCTCTACGGCGTCGAGAACGGCGTCGAGAACGATCCGAAGGCGTGGATCGTACGGGAAGGCGATGAGCGCCAGGCGCCGACGCCGTACGCGGACTACCCGAACCCGGCCGCGTCCATGGTGGTGCTGCACCCGCAGGCGGGCGGTGCGGGGGTTGCAGCGCTGGGCGTCACGAAGCGCGCGGGGCAGGGCACGGAGACGCTGGTCGACGATGTGAACTTCGACGGCGCCGCGCTCGCGCGTGCGCAACAGGCGGAGCATCGCCTGCTCTACGCGACCGCCGTGCTGTCCTCACCCATCCACATCTCGGGCACACCTCGTGTGACCGTGCGGCTCGCCTCGAGCAAGCCTGCGGCCAACCTGTCGGTCTGGCTCGTCGCGCTGCCGTGGAGCGATCCGTCCCGGGAGGATCCGAACGGCGGGCTGATCACGCGCGGCTGGGCCGACCCGCAGAACCACCGCTCGATCGAGCGCGGCGAGCCGCTCGTGCCGGGCCAGTACGTCACGGTCACGTTCGATCTGCAGCCGGACGACCAGATCATCCCGGCGGGCCGCCGCATCGCGCTGATGATCTTCTCCAGCGACCGCGATTTCACGCTCTGGCCGGAGCCCGGCACCGCGCTGACCATCGATCTCGATGCCACCTCGCTCGAGCTGCCGGTGGTCGGCGGTCTCGAGGCGTTCCGGCGCGCGACCCCGGGGGCACGATGAAATCGGTCGCCGATCCGCAGGTCGTGGCCGCCCTCCGCGCGCGGCTCGAGTCCGTGACTCCGGACCGGTCGCGCGTGTGGGGCACCATGTCCGCGCAGCAGATGCTCGTGCACCTCGGCGATGGTGCGCAGGCCGCGCTCGGCAACAAACCCTTTTCCGCGCCCGCACGGAAACCGTCGAAGCTGCTCAAGTGGGTGGCGTTGCGCGCACCGCTGCGCTGGCCGCGCGGCGTGAAGTCCGGCGCGGAGCCGGCGCGCGTCGAGGTGTCGGCCGTCACGTTCGAGAAGGATCGCCAACGCGCGATCGACGGACTGGCCGCTCTGGCGGCACCCGATGCGGCCACGGTCAGCACGCACCCGATCTTCGGTCCCATGGACCGCACGGACTGGCAGCGCTGGGCGTACCTGCACACGGACCATCACCTGCGTCAGTTCGGCGTGTAGGCGCGCGTCAGGTCCCGGCGAGCTGGCGGGCGCTGATCGCCGCGCGATCGACCGGCGCGCCGCGCAGCCAGACCGCGTTGATCCGCCGCGTGTTGCGGATGTCCTCCAGCGGATCCGCATCGAGCACGATGAAGTCGGCGCTCCGACCCACTTCGATGGTGCCCGTGTCTTCGAGGCCCAGCAGCCGTGCGCCGTTCCGCGTCGAGGCGACGATGACCCGGGCCGGCGACATGCCGGCCGCGACCATGTCCTCCATCTCGACGTGCGCGGCCCAGGCGGCACTGCCGTCCGTACCCATCGCGATGCGCACCCCGGCCTCGTTCAGCCGGCCCAGGTTGCGCGCCTGGATGGCGAAACGCTGCTGGACGTCGGGCCGGTCCGTCATGGCCGCCTGGATCTCTTCGAGCTGTCCGGCGGGAATCGTCGCCGCGAGCCAGCCCACGTCCGTTGCCTCGCCGCGGTCGGGCAGGTTCGGGATCAGCACGACGTCCGGCCGTTCGCGGAAGAGCGCGAGGCCCTCATCGTCGATGTCCGTATCGCGGATGCCGTGCGCGAACGCGTCCACGCCGGCCCGCAGCAGCCCCTTCGCATCTTCGAGCGAGAAGATGTGGGCCGCGACGCGCTGGCCGTTGGCGTGTGCTTCGTCGATCACCGCGCCGTACAGTTCCGGGCCGAGCTTCTCGTACTGACCGTTCCGGTCATCGACCCAGATCTTGAGCAGCGGGATGCGTGCGGCCGCCAGTTCGCGCACCGCGGCCCGGGCCTGCTCCGCGCTGGTCACCCAGTACGGCGTCTCGGTGCGGCCGGGCTCGGGCGCGGTTATGCCGCGGCCCGCCGTGAGGTAGCGCGCGATGCCGGGTGTCGTGTCGCTGCGCATCTCGAGCGCCATCGCGGCGGAGTCGTGCCCGAGGCTCTGCACGGCGCCGACGCCCCAGAACGCGAAGTGCCCGAGCTGCGCGATCAGCTCGGCGCGCGTCGAGCCGAGATGCGCGTGCGTGTTGATCAGCGCGGGCATCACCGTCCTGCCGCCCAGATCCACCCGCTGCGCGCCACGCGGGACATCGATCGCGCCGGTCTGGCCGACGTGCGTGAAGCGGCCGGCCTCGACAAGGAACGCGCCATTCTCGATCGGCGCGCTGCCGTCGCCGATCAGGATGCGTGCGTTCTCGAACAGGACCGCGTCCGTACCGGGTCCGCCGTCCGCGCCGCACGCGCCCGTCAGGCCGACAACGGACAGGGACAGCGCGAGCACGACGGGTCGAGCGCGGGACAGACGGGACGCACGGCGCATGGTGGCCTCCTCCGGATCAACGCGGGATGGCGGGCTGACGGCACCGGCACGGTGACGCCGGCGCGCCCGGGCGTCAAGCCGGCCCGCCGTTCGAACGCAGGATCCGGATAGACCGCGGGCGCCGGAGACCTCAGATTGGGTTCGACCGGTCTGCACCCTTTGCCAGCGAGTGTCCATGCCCGATACGACCGTCCTGCGCGCCGCCGCCGAGCACGCGATCTCGTTGTACGAAGACCTGGAACACGCGCACGTCGCGGCCCGCGCGAGCTACACCACGCTGCGCAGCCGGTTCGGCGTGCCGCTCACGGAAGAGGGCGTCGAGCCCGTGCGCGTGATCGATGAATTGCTTCGTGATGCACGCGACGGGCTCGTCGGCGCGGGCGGGCCGCGCTTCTTCGGCTGGGTCATCGGCGGCTCGCTGCCGGTCGCGATCGCGGCCGACTGGATCCTGTCCGCCTGGGAGCAGAACGGCGCGATCTACCAGACCAGCCCGGCCGCGGCCGTGATCGAGGAAATGGCCGGCGAATGGCTCAAGGACGTGCTGCGCCTGCCGGCGGACTGCTCGTTCGCCATGGTCACCGGCTGTCAGATGGCGCATTTCACGGCGCTCGCCGCCGCACGCCAGCGGCTGCTCCGCGACCGTGGCATCGACGTCGGCCGCCAGGGTCTGGCCGGCGCGCCCGCCATCCGTGTCCTGACCGGCGAGCACCGCCACGAGTCGCTCATCCGCGCGATCCGGTTCCTGGGCATCGGCGCCGACAACCTCGAACACGTCGCGCTCGACGCGGACGGCCGCATCGATGTCGTCAGCCTGGAGCAGCGTCTCGATGCCGAACCGGACCGGCCGACCATCGTCTGCCTGATGGCCGGCGACCTCAACACCGGCGCGGCCGACCCGTTCGAGGCCGTGTGCGCCCTCGCCCATGCGCGCGGCGCGTGGGTGCACGTCGATGGCGCCTTCGGGCTGTGGATGAACGCGAGCCCGCGCCACCGCCACGTGCTGGCCGGCTGCGAGCGCGCCGACTCGTGGGCGACCGACGGGCACAAATGGCTGCAGCTGCCCTTCGACAACGGCTTCGCCTTCGTGCGGGATCGCGAAGCGCACCACGCATCGATGTCGATGACCGCCGGCTACTTCATCCCGCCGGACGGCGCGGGCCGCGATCCGATGAACTGGAACCCGGAGTGGTCGCGCCGGCCGCGCGGCGTCGTGACCTGGGCCACGCTGCGCGCGCTGGGCCGGACGGGCATCGCCCGCATCGTCGACGAAGCCTGCCGCCTTGCCGATCGCGTGGTCGGCGAAATCGGCGCGCTGCCCGGTGCGGAGGTCCTGTCACCCGCCCGCATGAACCAGGGACTGGTCCGCTTCCTGGCCGACGATGGCGATCACGACCGGCGTACGGATGCGGTCACGGAGGCGATCCGCGCGGAGGGCACCGCCTGGTTCGGCGCGACGGACTGGAACGGCATGCGCGCGATGCGCGTGTCGGTGTGCAACCATCGCACGACGGACGCCGACGTGGATCGGACGGTCGAGGCCGTCGCGCGCGTGCTGCGCGCG
>JBFFZF010000134.1:0-13777 GCA_041568755.1 Longimicrobiales bacterium
AGGCGATCGGGCCGGCGAGCGACACCTTCGCGCTCGCGTGCGTTCTCTACGAGATGCTGACGGGCGAACCCCCGTACCCGGGCAACACGGCCCAGGCTGTGCTCGGAAAGATCATCCAGGGGATGCCGGTTTCGGTGAGCCGCTGGCCGCTCGCGTGGGTGACCGCGAGCGCGATTCCGAAGTCGGCCACCAGCGCCTGCCCGTCGTGCAGCAGGATGTTCGCCGGCTTGATGTCCCGGTGGATCACGCCCTTCGCGTGCGCGTGCTCGAGTGCGTCCGCGACCTCCGTCGCGATCCTGATCGCCTCGTCGACCGGTAGCTGCTTCTCGCGGTCCAGTCGATCGCGCAGCGACTCGCCTTCGACGTACGGCATCACGAAGTACAGGAAGCCGTCGGCCTCACCGCTGTCGAAGAGCGGCAGGATGTGCGGGTGCTGGAGGTTCGCGGTCGTGCGGATCTCGGCGAGGAACCGGTCGGCACCGACGACGGCGGCGAGTTCGGGCTTGAGGACCTTGAGCGCGACCTTCCGGTCGTGCCTGAGGTCGTGGGCAAGGTAGACGGTGGCCATGCCGCCGGCGCCGATTTCGCGCTGGATCGTGTAGCGGTCAGAGAGCACCGCGCTCAGACGGGGAACGGGATCGGACATCAGCCCTTGCTTCGGGCACGCGTGCGAAGGCAGCAGCCGCACCGGATCGTCTGCATGATCATGCTCCTCCCCTGTTCAGCGCTCCTATCGGTTCCGCAACGCACCTTCGACCATGTTGAAGAGCCCGCGGACAATGACCAGCTCGTCCGGCTCGGACGGCTCATCCGTGACCAGGAGAAAGCGCCGTCCATCCGCCGAAACGTCGTGTCGAAGGGCGTGCTCATCGATGTGGTATCCGTCCAGAGAGAACAGGGGTGTCCGGGACCGTACGGCGAACCGCTCCCCTGCGCTCACGGCGACCGCCACCATCGTGTTGCCGGCGTCACGGTAGAAGATCTCCGAGCCGTCCGCGGACCAGATCGGCAGCGCGCCCCCCGCCGGGGACAGCGTTGTCCGTTCGCTGCCCTCGGGGAACCGCTGCACATAGATCTCGTCCCTTCCCGATTCGTTGGACGTGTAGGCGATCCAGCGTCCGTCCGGCGAGAAGGTCGGCGTGCGTTCATCGAAGCGGCTTTGAAGAACGGCTTTCGGTGAACCGATCGAATCCGGATGCACCCGGTACACGTTTCTCGACAGCTCACCGTCGGGGCCTGCATCCCAGACGCGGTAGACCAGAATCCCACCCGAGCCGGGATAGCGCAGCTCGCCGTTGTGATCCGGGATCGCCGTGATGAGAGATGGCTGTGCCGACCCATCGGCTGGCGCCTGGAAGATCCCGGGACCGATTCGGGAGAGGTAGGAGACCCGCTGCCCATCAGGCGTCCATTGCGGTCGGTGGTTCATACCGTCGTATGTGATCCGGGTGCGCGTCCTCCGAAGCAGGTCGAACACGAAGATGTCGCCGCGCCCGAAATTCCCCCCGATGCCCGCGGCGAGACCGTCGGCCTCCGGGGACAGGGCGACGCTCGAGTACAGCTGCGGCTCGATCCAGTCGATCGGCTCCGGCACGCCGGTCCGTGACATCCAGACCAGGCGCTGGCGGCCGCGGACGGCGCCGCGGATGTAGACCAGCGTACCGTCGTCGCCCAGGGCGTACTGCGCAGCGCCGCCGTAGATGCGCACATCGTCGACGGTCGCGACGGCCGGGGCGGTCATCGTCAGACGTCGGGGATCGAATGGCGCGACCATCAGCGTGCCGTCGGTCGTGACGAAGGCGAGGTATCCGCTGGGGACGTACGTCGGCGTGCCACCCGGAACGACCGGCCGTTCGGTGAAATCCGGATCCAGCGCGACGATCTCCATGGTTCGCTGCTCGAAGTCCACGACGTTCAGGAGAATGCCGCGGCCGCCCGGCAGTACGGCCGGGTCGCGCACTTCGACGCCGGGCCGGGCGGACTGCCAGAGGGTGTCCGCGATCTCGCTTCCGGGGTTCGTGCGGATCAGCCGGTTCTCGCTGTCGACCATGTACAGGTATCCATCATCTCCCCAGTCGAACTCGGCCCCGCCGGCCGGCAACCGGGCGGCCGCACCGCCCGTTACCGGCACGACGGTAATCCCGGTGGGAAAAGTCCAGAACGCGAGCCGCCGGCCATCGTGCGAAAACCGCGGGCTCACCGAATTGCCGCGGCTTTCAGGGACCATCGCACCGTTCAGCCGATCCAGGCTGCGCAGGAAGATGCCCGTGGCCGAGTCGCCGGCCTGCCGTGTGACATCCGAGCCGCGGTAGGCCAGCATCGATCCGCCCGGCGCAACCGCGAGCGTCCGTTGAAACCCGACGGGCTCCGTCCAGGCCTCGGTCGGATCGAGCCGGACGCCGAGGTGCATCACTTGCGACGGCGGGGCCGGTCGCAACCAGCCTGAGGCGGCCATGGCAATCAACGCCGCAGCAGCGCCGAAAACGGCGAGTCGGCGCCAGACGCCCCCTCGACCGACCCCCTCGCCGCGGGTCGTGACACGGGCGGGCGCATAGCCCGGGTCTTTCAGCGCCCGAGCGAAGGCGCGGGCGTCTTCGAACCGGTCGGCCGGCAGCTTCTCCAGACACTTCGCGACGGAGGCAGCCACATTCGGGGGCACGGACCTGCGCAGGTTCGTGACGGGCGCCGGATCCTCGGTCACGATCTTCGCGATGATCTGCTGCGCCGTGCTCCCCGTATGCGGCGGATCGCCGGTCAGCATCTCGTAGAGCACGGCGCCCAGCGAGTAGATGTCCGACCGGTGACCGAGATCCTTCTCGGCCGTCGCCTGCTCCGGACTCATGTAGTGCGGCGTGCCCAGGCTGAGCCCGGTCTCCGTCATCCGCCCGCCGGCCGCTGCGCTCACCGCCAGGGCGATCCCGAAATCGGCCACGAGCGGACGTCCGTCGTGCAGCAGGATGTTTTCCGGCTTGATGTCGCGGTGGATCACGTTCTGCCGGTGTGCGTAATCCAGCGCGTCCGCGATCTCCGTCGCGATCCTGACCGCCTCGTGGACCGGCAGCTGTTTCTCGCGATTCAAACGGTCCCGCAGCGTCTCGCCCTCGATGTACGGCATCACGTAGTACAGGAACGAGTCGGCCTCGCCCGATTCGTAGAGCGGAAGGATGTGCGGATGCTGCAGACTCGCCGTCGTCCGGATCTCCTGGACGAACCGCTCCGCGCCCAGCACGGCCGCCAGCTCGGGGCGCAGAACCTTGATCGCGACGCTCCGGTCGTGGCGGACGTCGTGCGCGAGGTAGACGGTGGCCATGCCACCGGCACCGAGTTCGCGCTCGATCGTGTAGCGGTCGGCGAGTGCGCCGGAGAGGCGAGCGGAGAGGTCGCTCATGGGTGCTCCTGCCCGGGATTGTAAGCCCAACATGGATGGAATCGGCGTCGATGCAAGTCTGTACCCGCATCGACGAGTGCATCGACGTGCGACCCGAGGTAACGTGGAATGTGGCGGAGCGTGGCGCACAAAGCGCTGAGCCCGCCCGGTCCGGCGCGATGGGGGAGGCCGGAGCGGACGGGCTCGGCGGACGGGGCCGCGGGGACCTGGTCAGGCCACGCGGATGAGCATCTCGATGTTGTCGGGGCAGGCAGCGGCAGCGCGTGCGGCCTGCTTCTGCTTGTACATGGCCGAGTCGGCGACGGCGAGCAGCGCCTCGATGGGGCTGGGCGCGTCCGGCGTGAACTCGGCGCGGCCGATGCTGAGCCGCAGGGCATAGGGCCCGCCCGCGGGTCCGCGCTGGCAGACGCGCTGTTCGAGGCGCGAGACCAGCGCCTCGACGGGCGATTCCACGGACTCGAGCGCGAGGACGACGAACTCGTCGCCGCCGATGCGGCCGACCAGGTCGGTATCGCGGAACGAGCTGCGCAGGCAGTCCGCCGTCTCGATGAGGGCCATGTCGCCGAAGCGGTGGCCCAGCGTGTCGTTGATGTGCTTCATGTTGTCGATGTCGACGAACAGCAGCGTCGCATCGAGGCCGGCGCGCTCGGCGAGCCGGAGCTGCTGGCGCGCGAGTGCGAGGAAGCCGCGCCGGTTGTAGAGTCCGGTCAGTTCGTCGACGAGTGCCGTCTCGCGCAGCGCGCTCCACAGCCGGTTGCGTTCGACGGTCGCGCGGATCATCTGGCGCAGCCGTTCCGCATCGGCGCGGCCCTCGACCAGGTAGTCCTGCGCGCCCATGTGGATCGAGGCAAGGCCCTGGGCCTCTCCATCGGCGGGCACGACCGTCAGGAAACTGACCGAAGGGTGACGGTTGACCAGCTGGTGCACGGCATCGGTGGCATCGCCGCCCTCGAGCCTGAGGATCAGGACATCGGGCGCACGCACGGCGATGCGCGCCAGGGCGGACTCGATCGACTCGACCTGCGCCCACTCGAAGCGCGGCGCGTCGAGCCGGCTCGCGAGGTCACGCAGGGCCCGCTCTTCCTCGGGGCTGTGCCCGACGAGCAGGACGCGGATCGTCTCGCGGTGGCCACGGTTGGGCCGGCCGATCACGTCGTAGTCCGGGACCCGCTCGGTCTGGATGCGCGGGCGGCCGACGAGATCGTCGTGATCCGCCGCGGACGCACGGGGCATCCCACCCCCGGGGATCGGCGCCCTCATGCGGCCACCAGCATTTCAGCGTTCCGGCCGACCGCTTCGAGCACGCCATCGGCGGCCATGTCCGCGAAGGTGCTGAACAGGCGCGGATCCAGCGTGGTCCCGGCCATCCGGCCCATCTCGCGGAACGCCTCTTCGTTGTCGAGCGCCGGCCGGTAGGCCCGGGCACTCGTCAGCGCGTCGTACACGTCTGCCACACACACGACCCGGGCCAGCAGCGGAATGTCTTCGCCGCGCAGCCGATCGGGATAGCCGCTGCCATCCCAGTGCTCGTGATGGTGCCGCGCGATGGGTGCGATGTCCCACGCGAAATCGAGGTCCGTCACCAGACCCGCGCCGGCCACGGTGTGGTTCTTCACCGCTTCCCACTCCGCGCCGGTGAGCTGGCCGCACTTGGACAGCACGCTGCGCGGTACGACGACCTTGCCCACATCATGCAGCAGTGCGCCTGTGCGCAGCACGATCGCCTCGTCGCCCGACACGCCGACGGCCTGACCCAGCGCCGCGGCGTAGCTGGCCACGCGCCGGGAATGGCTGCCGATGCCCGGGTCGCTCGACCCGGCCACCTGCTCGCCGTACGCGTTGACCGCGACCAGGAAACGCGGCTGCATCTCCTCGAACAGGCGCTCGACCTGCAGCACATCCCGCGTCGCGCGCAGTTCGAGGAACAACCGGTGTGCGTTGTTCAGTGCGACGAGCGCTTCGCGCGCCCGGCCGCAATCCGAGTGCAGGTTGGCCCACTCGGTCCACGTCTCGGCCTCGAGCAGCCGGTCCTCGACCATCTGGGCCAGGGACAGCGCCTGCGAGAGGTTGACCTCCGCGAGGTGCGTCCGGCCGATCTCGCGGTACAGCATGCCGTACAGCTTGTACGCCTCGGCGAGCCCGGTCTTCGAGCCCATGCGGCTCATGCCGGCGAAGGCACGGTCGCACAGCTCGCGGGCATCCTCGAAGCGCTGGCTGCGGATATGCAGCTGCGCCCGGTTCAGCTCGATGTGTGCGACGATGCTCGCATCGCCCATCCGCTCGGCGGCCGCGATCGCGGCCGCGAACCTCGACTCGGCCCTCGCCGTGTCGCCGATGCGGGCGTACACCTTGCCGACGTTGGTCAGCGCACCGGCGGCGGACAGGTCATCGCCCAGACGCCGGTAGCGGTCCAGTGCGCCGCGGTAACTCGCCAGCGCCTCCGCCTCACGACCACGGATGCTGGCCAGCGTGCCGAGGTTCTGATCGACCATCGCCATCAGGCGCAGATCTTCCGCCTTTGCCGCCAGGTCGCGGGCCGTGGTGTACAGGCTCTCGGCCTCTTCGCCCCGGCCGCGGTACTGGCGCGCGATCGCCAGACAGTTCCACACCGCCGCCGCATCCGCCGTCAGGCCATTGGCCTCCGCGACGGCCAGACTCGCCTCGTAGACCTCTTCCGCCAGCTCGATCTCGCCGCGCTCGCGGTGCACGGTGCCGATCCAGCGCAGCACCTGCGCGACGTCCTGCGCACTTCCGCTGCCTGGCAGCAGGCGTAGCGCCTCTTCGTACCGCTCGAGCGCCTCCTGCCACAGCCCCGCGCGCTCTGCCCTGCGCGCGGCCTCGATCTTTTCGAGGTGCATGGCCGGCCTCCGATCCCGTTCCGTTTCAGGTTGCGGTCAGTTGGAGGCCATCACGTATTCGGAGAAATGCGCGAGCGTGGTCACCATCCAGTGGCCATTGCGCAGCGAGCCCGGCACCGGCGAAAGACGGCCGCTCAGAGACCCGTCCACCTCCCACAGCAGGCTCAGGACCGAACTGTCCGTGACGTTCTGCGCGTAGTTCGTGTTCAGGCCCAGCGTGACAGGCGCGAAGAACCCCGCCGCGCCCAGATCGACCTTTTTGCCCTTGGCCGCGATCGCGGTCAGGCGGACTTCCATGTACCCATTGCGAATGACTTCGACCGTGAACCGCGCGGCTTCCCTCACGGCGCCCGGGCTCACGTTCAACACCACCCAGTCGGCCACCTGGATCTGGCCACCCGCCTGGTCGATCACCTGCGAGACCGTCGTCGTCGACGGATACGACTTCGCGCGCGGCAGTCTCAACGACGTGCCGCCACCTGAAGCCTGGTCCGTCCCCGAGTCGAGCATCATGTACATCTGCGGCCCTTCGACCTCAGGCCCATGCAGGCTCGACTCGCACGCGCCCAGCGTGAACACCGCCAGCACCACACTCAGGCCCGCGAACTTCCGGATCATCCCGCTCATCAGTCCCTCATCGGACAGGTTACGAGAATCGCGAGCCCCGAGCCCGCGCATCGGCGAGGGGTATGGGCAACGAACATGCCATGCGGGTATTTCGCCGTATCTAATTGAAAATCAACAACTTAAGAGAGCTGATTACGGCCTTGACGGGTGTAACGGAACTTGGCGCTGCGGCGCGGGGCGTGACGGATGTGAAACGTTCTTTGACAGTTTGGGCGGTGGATTCCGGACTTAGCGCGCCTGCGCGAGGACCTGCGCGTCGGCAACCCACCACTGGGGCAGGTTGATGAAGGCGCCGCGCTCGTCCATGACGACGCCGCGCACGCGCTCGCGGATGGCGAACAGGTTGGGCACGTACCAGAGGAAGGTCCACGGCTGCTCGTCGCGCAGCGTGCGCTGCACGCGGTGCCAGCGGGGCAGGGCCTGACCGCGGTCGAGCAGGACATCGAGCGAGTCGAGCAGCACGTCCATGGCGGGGTTGCCGTAGGACGCGAGCTGGAACGGACCGCCCAGCGAGGCGGAGTGGAAGGTGCCGCGCAGGTCGATGCGGAAGCCGGCCTCCCAGCCCATGATGACGGCGTCGAAGTTGCGCGCCGGCGATGAGATGTCGGCGATCAGGGTCGAGAACTCGGTGGGCCGGGGCAGCACGCGCACGCCGACGCGGGCCAGATCGGCCTGGACCATCTCCGCGACGTCGGCGTTGAATGCGTTGGCCGCCTGCATCTTGAGCGTGATCTCGAAGGTGCTGCCGTCGGGCCGTTCGAGCACGCCATCGCCGTTGCTGTCGCGCAGCCCCGCCTCGGCCAGGAGCGCTCGGGCGGCGGTCGTGTCGAAGGGCAGCGGCGTCACGCTGTCGGGGAACGCCCAGTGGAACGGGCCGATGGGCCCGGCGGCGAGGGTCCCGCGGCCGTTGCGCAGCACGTGCAGGATCCGGTCCCGGTCGATCGCCATCGTGAGCGCACGGCGGACGCGCGGATCATCGAGCGGCTTCTTCTGCCCGTTCCAGCCGATGAAATGATACTGCCGGGACGGCTTGACGATGGCGCGAATCCCGGGCTCCGCCTCGAGCTGCACGAGGCTCTCGGCGCGTGGCGCGAGGATCAGGTCGGCGCTCCCGGTGCGCAGTTCGATGACCTGCGCGGCGTTCTCGGAGATGACGCGCCACACGACGCGGTCCAGCCAGGGCCGGCCGCCCAGCGCCTCCGGGAAGTCCGCGTTCGCCTCGAAGACCCAGCGGTCGCCCGCACGGTACTCGACAAAGCGGAACGGGCCGTTGCCGACGGGCGCGCGGTTGAAGGCGGCCTGGCGCAGCTGCGCGGGCGGGATCGAGTCGAGCGCATGATGCGGCATGATGGGCAGCAGCGCCCACGTCATGAGCGGCTCGACGTGCGGCGTCATCGTCATGCGGACCGTGAACGAGTCGAGGACCGTGACCGTCCCCCACCGATCGAAGTCGCGCGCGTTCGGGTAGCCGGTCGCCTCGTCGCGCGCACGATCGAACGTGAAGGCCACGTCCCATGCCGTGGTCCGCTCCCCATCGTGCCACCGCACGTCGTCGCGCAGGTGGAACACCACGGCGGTATCCGCCTCCCAGTCCCAGCTGCGGGCCAGCGCGGGCACGTAGTCGATCTCCGCGTCGAGCCGGACGAGCGGCAGGAAGAGCGCGTGCCGGAGCAGGTCCTGCGTGTACGCCTCGCTCGCGACCAGGCTGTTCATGCTGGACAGGTCGGCCGGCCCGGCGATGACGACCGTGCCGCCGCGCACGGGCACCTCGGCGATCGATCCGTCCCCCGGCTGGCGATCGACGCAGCCGGCGGCCAGAGCCGCGCCCATGAACCATGGCATGACGACCCGCCGGATCCCCGGATTCCCTGTTCCTCGCACGGCGTGCCTCCCTGCTGGTCCTGCCTCACGTGTGCCTGCGTGCGAGTATCGGCACGACGCGGCCCGGGTTGGAGCCGGCGTGTCCGGTCGGCGCCGCGTTTTCCCGTTCGTCCTCGTGGCGACGCTCCGGCGCGGGTGCCGGCGTCCGGGAACCGCCCTTCGGGGCGCACGAGGGAGGATGCGATCGATGAGAGGCAACGCGATCCGGATCATGCCGCTGGCGCTGGCGGCGCTGGGCCTGGGCTGCGCGGAAGCGGGTACCGTGCTGTCCGCCGGCGAGGAAGCCGGCCCGGCCTTCACGGTCTCGCCGGCCGTCTACGTGCTGAACACGCAACTCCGCGGGATCATCGACCCGGACATCACGCCGACGCCGGCGTGGGGCCACGTCCAGCTCAAGCTGACGGATGACGGCGAGGAAGGTTATCGCGTCGAGTGGAAGGGCAAGATCTTCAACCCGAAGAACGAGGTCTTCACCAGCGCGGTCATCATCAACCCGGACATCATCCCGACATCGGCACACGGGGATGGGGATCCGCCGATCGTCATCGGGCGCGTGGTCTACCGGCTGTTCAACACGTCGACGCAGAGTTGCGGGATCCTGCTCCTCGATTCGCAGGGCATCACGGACGAGGAGCACATGCCCGCCGACATCGCGCAGGCCATGATCATCAACCCGGAGATTCACCAGCTGATCGTGGTGTCGAGCAGCGGCGGCGTCATGGCCGGCCGGTTCGGCCTGCCCGACCCGCAGACCGCACTTGGGTTCAACCCGCAGCCGGACCCGCCGGGCCGGATCTCGCGGTGTGCGGCGGTGAGCTGATCAGCCGGCGGGCCGCGGGCCGTCGGACAGCTCGGCGTGCAGCCAGGTGCGGGCCTTGATCCAGTCCCTGCGGATGGTCCGCTCGGTCACGCCGAGCAGTCCGGCGGTCTCGGCCTCGGTCATGCCACCGAAGAAGCGACACTCGACGACCTGGGCGAGGCGCTGATCGGCGTCAGCCAGTCGGGTGAGCGCCTCGTCGACGGCCACGACCAGGTCGGCCTGCGACTCGATGGGCAGGTCACGCGCATCGAACTCGACGAACTGCAGGCCGCCGCCGCGCTTCTGCGCGCCGCGCGAGCGGGCGTAGTCGACGAGGATCGTGCGCATGACGCGGGCCGCGTACGCGTAGAAGTGCACGCGGTCCTCGAACCGGGCCTGCGTCTGATCGACCAGCCGCAGGTAGGCCTCGTGGATGAGGACGGTCGTGCTCATCGTCCGACCCGAAGGCTGGCCGGCCAGCTGGGCGTGCGCGAGCCGGCGCAGCTCGTCGTAGACGATCGGGAAGATGCGGTCGAGCGCCTGCCGGTCGCCCGGCGGGCTCTCGCGCAGGATCCGCGTCACACGATCCCTGTCGTCGGTCATGCCGGCATCGGCCTGGTCATAACGTCGGGGTGATGGGGCCGCTGCGCAGTGGCGCCGGCCGTGCCTATAATTGCTCTCTTACCGGGCGGCGCTGCAACCCCTGGCGGCTCACACGCCTGGCCGCCCGCCGACAGCGACGACACGGCCCCTCCTGCGAGAGGATCGGCATGGCGGGCATGCGACTGGCGGACTGGGACGCGGTCGGCGACCTGATCGAGGCGGCGCTCGAACGGCCCGCCGCGGAGCGCCGGCCGTACCTGCGCCAGGCCTGCGCCGGCGATGACCACCGCTACGCGACTGCCGAACGGCTGCTCGCGTTCGCGGAGCGCGCCACCGGCTTCCTCGATCAACCCGCCGCCGCCCAGGTCGCGGAACTGCTCCAGGAGGCGGTGACGGATCCGGAGTCGGACCCGGCCGCCGCGACGGCCGCGATGCCGGAGCGCATCGGATCGTGGCGGCTGCTGCGCGAGCTGGGCCGGGGCGGCATGGGCACCGTGTACCTGGCGGAGCGCGCGGACGCGGATTTCCACCACCAGGTCGCCATCAAGCTGGTGCGCTCCGGCCTGGGCGTGGCCGAGCTGGCGGCGCGCTTCAAGTACGAACGTCAGATCCTGGCCACACTCGACCATCCGAACATCGCGCGGTTGTACGACGGCGGCGTGACGAACGACGGCCTGCCGTACTTCGTGATGGAGTACGTCGAAGGCCAGCGCATTGACCGGTACTGCGACGCGCACCGACTGGACATCGACGCGCGGCTCGACCTGTTCGCGCAGGTGTGCGGCGCCGTGGCGTACGCGCACCGCAAGCTGGTCGTGCACCGCGATCTCAAGCCGGCCAACATCCTGGTCGACGCCACGGGGGCAGTGAAACTGCTCGACTTCGGCGTCGCCAAGCTGGTCGGCGGCGCTACTGATGAACCCGGTGAAACGGATGCGCCGGTCACGCGTGCGGGCTACCGGCTGCTCACGCCCGAGTACGCGAGCCCCGAGCAGTTCCTGGGCACGCCGGTCTCGACGGCGACGGACGTCTACTCGCTGGGCGTGCTGCTGTACGCGCTGCTCGCCGGCGGCAGTCCCTACCGCGTCGAAGGGACGGGCGCCCGCGCGGTCGAGAAGGCCGTCCTCGACGGTGAGCCCGACCGGCCCAGCAACGCGCGGACGGCAGAAATAGCGGACGCACGCGGCACGACGCCGGATCGCCTGCGCCGGCGGCTGCAGGGCGATCTGGACACGATCACGCTTACCGCGCTGCGCAAGACACCGGAAGAACGCTACGCCTCCGTCGATGCGCTGATCGAGGACGTGCGCCGACACCGCGCGCGGCTGCCGATCGTCGCGCGGCCGCAGACGTTCGGATACCGTGCGGGCCGCTTCGTGCGACGGCACCGCGCCGGCGTGGCGATGTCCGCGTTGCTGGCCGCATCGCTTCTGGCCGGGTCTGCGGCGACGCTGTGGCAGGCCCGGGCCGCGACGCTGGAGGCGCAGAAGGCCAGCCGGATCCGCGATTTCCTGGTCGGCATCTTCGAGGTCAACGATCCGGACGCATCGAGCGGCGAGACGATCACGGCGCGCGAGCTGCTCGACAACGGTGCGGCGCGCATCGACGTCGAGCTGGCGGGCGAGCCGGAGGTCCGGGCCGGCATCCAGGCCGTGCTCGGCACGGTGTACCGTAAGCTTGGCCTCCTCGAGGATGCGCGGCCGCACCTCGAGTCCGCACTCACGCAGCGCCGCACGGGCCGCGCGACCGTCGAGGAGCTGGCCGCGAGCCTGACGGATCTGGCCTCCCTCGAGTACGCGGCGGGACGCTACACGGAGGCGGAGACGCTGCAGCGCGAGGCGCTCGACATCCGGCTGCGCGCGGACGGCGCGACCAGCGTGGCGTATGCGGCCGTCGCGCTCGACCTGGCCGGCTCGCTGCGCGCGCGCGGAGAACACGAGGCCGCAGCGCCGTGGTACGAGACCGCGCTCCGCATCCAGCGCCTGGCCGGCGATTCGGGTGCGGTCGCGCGTGTGCTCAACGGCTATGGCCTGCTGAAAGTCGGCGCGGGCGAAGTGAACGAGGGGATCGAGCTGCTGGCGCACGCCGTCGCGCTGCGCAAGGCCGAGCACGGTCCGGTGCACACGGAAGTGGCGGTGACGCTGTGCAACCTCGCGTTCGCGCGCCAGCGTGCCGGCGATTACGACGGCGCGGGCAGCGCCTTCGATGAGTGTCTCGCGATCCGGCGCGCGCGCCTCGATCCGGATCATCCGGACATCGGCCGCACGCTGAACAACATGGCGCTGCTGGCCGAGGCGCGCGGCGACCTGGCGGCCGCCGATTCCCTGCACCGCCGCGCGCTCGAGATCCGGCAGCGCGCGTTCGGCGCGTTCAGCCCGGAAGTCGCGGGCAGCCTGAACAACCTGGCCGTGCTGGCCTACCGGCGCGGCGACCTGGCAGGCGCGGCGGCCTCGTTCCGCGATGTGCTCGCGCAGTGGCGCGAACTCGTGGGCGATGATCACCCGAACACGATCACGACGCTCAACAACCTGGGCATGACGCTCAACGCCGCGGGCGAACTCACGGCGTCCGAATCCGTGCTGCGCGAAGCGCTCGCGGGGCGCCGCCGGGTGCTGGGCGATGAACACCCGCAGGTGGCCGAATCCCACGCCAACCTGGCCGACCTGCTCACGAAGATGGGCCGCTACCGCGAAGCCGAGGCGGAAAACCTCGCCGCGATCGCGATCCTCGATGCGGAGTTCCCGGACGGCCACCCGAACGCGGCCAGTGCCCTCGTCGGCATGGGGCGTGCCCTCCGGCCGCAGGGCCGCTGCGGGGAGGCGATTCCCGGCCTGGAACGCGCCATCGCCATCCGTGTCGAGCGGCTGGGCGAGGACAACGCGAGAACGGCCGACGCGCGGCTCTGGCTGGGGCGCTGCCTGTCCGACGTCGGCCGGTACGACGAAGCGGGTGAGGCGCTGGAACGAGCGCGTGCCGCGCTGGCCGCGGCGAACGGAGCGGACCACGCGTCCACGCGCGAAGTCATCGCCGCGATCGATTCGATCCGTATGAGAGCCGGCCGCCGACCTTCCGGACCCTGAATCCCCTGCAGCGCCAGGCTAGCGCTCGGATCGGGCCGGCGACGGGTGGTAGAACGCGAGCGGCAGGGTCTCGCCATGCAGGAACGCGCGGATCGCGGTCTGCTGAAGCCCGGCCTGTTCGAGCCACAGCAGGTGACCGGACGCGGGCAGCGCGACGAACGCGGCCTCGGGCAGCACATCGAGGTACTCGTACGCGACCTGCCAGCGCACGTGATCGCACAGTCCGCGCAGGATCAGCGCCGGCGTGTCCAGCGCGCGCAATGCGGGACGCGGGTCGGGCAGCTTCAGCGCGTCATCCGTGGTGTACGAGTACGCGAAGAAGCCCAACCCCTCGAGCGGTGGCAGCCCGCGCGCCGGATCGCTCCGGCACGTCATGTTCGGCTGGCCCAGCCGCATCGACTCGCGCGTCACCGCCGTCCACCACTGATCGGCTTCCCAGTCGCGGATCAGCGTGTGTGCTGCGCGCCGGCTGGTCAGCGCGGTCAGCCGCCCGATCGTCAGCCTCATGGTGGGCCGCTGCAGCAGCGCGAGCGCGGCCGCC
>JBFFZF010000135.1:0-13758 GCA_041568755.1 Longimicrobiales bacterium
AGCACTCGCCGCGTCGAGCCATGACCTCGCGCAGGATGGGCGTGGCGGACGCGGCATCCAGCCGGGCGAGCGCATTGAGGGCGGCCATGCGCAGCTCCTCCTGGTCGGTGCGGCACTGCGCGGGGATCGCGCCCGGCAGACCGCCCGCCCACACCAGACCGCCGATGTACTCGGAGGGCAGGGTCAGGCCCTGCAGCGCCGGGGCGAGAAGGGCGTGCTGGCCGCTGAGCAGCTCGGACTGCCCGGCCAGCGCTGCGGACGTCTCGCTGAGCGCGGCCGCCTGCTGCACGAGCAGTCGCGCCTGGTCCGCAGACGCGGCCCTGCCGGCTGCGCCGACGGACGCCAGTTCGGCGGCGCGCGCGACGAGCGCCTCTTCCGCCGCGCGGTTGCCGAGCCTCGCCAGCCTGGACTGCACGGCGACCATCAGGCCCTCGGTGTCCGGCGTGCGCTGCGCCGGAGGAAAGCGCAGCAGCGCGTCGAGGATCGTGCGCGCCTGCTGCAGGTCCTCCTCACCGCCCATACGCGACAGCGCGTAGGCTTCCCAGTAGTGCGCGTCCGCGCGGTACGTCGAATTCGCGTAGCGCGTGCCGGTACGCAGCCGTGAGAACGCCTGGACAGCTTCGCGATAGCGACGTGCGTTCAGGTGCTCCCTGCCCTGCCGCCACAGCACGTCGGCGGAGTCCTGGCCGGCGTTACCGGGAGCGGGTCCGTCACGCCAGAGCTCGTCGAGCAGCTCCTCGAACGCACGCGCATCGAACGCGGGCAACCCCGTGGCGGCGTGGCGCTGCAGCTCGTGGAGCTGCAGATCGCGGTGCCGTTCGAGGGCGCCGATTTCGTGGCGTAGTTCACGGTGGAGAATGTCCTTCGTATGGCGCGCGTCCTGCGCGCTCCCCGCGCCGGACAGCAGCGCGAGCGGCGACACGGCCAGCGAGAGTACGATCCACGTGCGCATCCGAATGCCTCCCCTCGATTTCACATTCCGTCGGCCGGCCGCGCGGCCTGCGTACGCAGCCGGGCCATGACATCGTTCTGCTGTATGCCGGCCTGGATCAGACCGACTTCGCTGGCCGCATCATCCGGACGCAGCGTGGCGAGCTGTGCGAGGATCAGTTCGAGATCGCCGAGCAGCGCACCGAGCCGGGGATCCGCGCCGGCCGGCGAGTCCATCAGCACGCGCGTGTCGAGCAGCAGGTCGTACGCCCAGCGCGCGATCTGCGGCGCACGACCTTCCTGCGCATCCAGCGGGAACGACGTGAGCAGCGCCTCCGTGCGGACCAGGTGGTGCGTTGCGGCCAGCTGGAACGGCACATCCTCGTGCACGGCGTCAGGAGCCGCGGCCGCCACCGTGTCCAGCGCGGGGTTGGCGGGTCCGACGAGGCGGCCGATCGCGATGCCGAGCGCCAGCGCGGCGGCCAGGCCGATGCCCGGCCACGCGCGGGCGGCGGTGATGCCGGTCCAAGCGGTCCCTCGCCGCCCGCGCCGCCGGGCGTCGATGCGCGCCCAGATCTCCTCGCGCGGCGGCTCCGGTGGCGCGTCCAGCGCGCGACTCACGCCGCGCAGCGGTTCGGCGAACTTCGCGTCGTCCGTGTTCATGCCCATTCTCCGGCGAATTCCGAGAGTTCCTCGCGCAGCTTCGCCCTGGCACGCGACAGGCGGGCCTTCGATGTGCCGGTCGGCATGTTGAGCGCAGCGCTGATCTCGTCGTGCGTGTATCCCTCGACGTCGTACATGAGGAACACCACCCGGTACTTGGTCGGCAGCGCGGCGATGGCGCGACGCAACCTCGTCTTCAGGTCGGGCTCGGCCCTGCGCGTCGATGTCCCGATGCGTGCGGCCGCGTCGAGCCCGGAAGTCTCGCGCGCGCGCCAGCGCCGGACGCGACGCATGCCGTTGAGCGCGACGGACACGGTGATGCTGTGCAGCCACGTCGACAGCGCCGCCTCGCCGCGGAACTCGGCCAGACGGTCGAACGCTCGGACGAACGCCTCCTGCGTGAAATCCTCCGCCAGGTCCGTGTCTCCGTCAGCCAGCCGCCAAGCGAGCCGGTAGACGCGGTCCACGTGGCGATCGTAGAGCGCGCGCTCGGCGCCGGCGTCTCCGGCCAGCACCCGTTCAATGAGGTCTCTTTCGTCCACGCGACCCGCGGGTTCGGGATCCCTCTGCCTGCGTCCGGATGTGGGACACGTGCCGGCCCGGTCGGGTTGCACGCTTGACGATTCGTTAGAATTACGCATGCATCGACCCCGGACCACCCGCCGTCGCACGAAGCCCGCCGACCAGTTCCAGCTCAGCTTCACCCTGGCCTGGCTCACGGACCAGGACTTCGTGGAGGCCATGCGGGAGCGCGGGGCAACGCGACTCCAGCGCGTCCGGTTCAAGCCCAACCGGACCCGGCTGATCACCCTGTCCGGCGATCTGAAGACGCTGCATCTGCACGAGTCCTTCCGCGGCGCGCCGGACGACGTGCTCGACGCGATCGCGGCGTTCCTGCTGCTGCCCGACGGTTCCGCCGCCCAGCAGCGCGCCGTCGAGCGGATGCGCGACTGGTGCGAGGCGCAGGTCACGTGCGAGGGCGAGCCCGGCGGACCGGCACGTCAGGCCGGGACGCCCGGGCAGCTGGCCGTGCTGCAGCAGGCGTACGACCGGCTCAACGCCGAACGCTTCGCAGGCCGTCTTCCGGCCGTCGCGCTGCGCCTGAGCGAGCGCATGTCCCGGCGCTTCGGCCACGTGGCCTACGGCCGGAGCCGCCACGGGGAAGGTGCCGTCGAAGAGATCGCGTTGAACGTCGACCTGCTCCTCGAAGGCAACGAGCGGATCCTGCTGGACACGCTGGCACACGAGATGGCGCACATGGAGGCGTGGCTCGAGCACGGGCACCGCGGGCATGGCGTGCCGTGGCGGCGCATCGCCGCGCGCGTGGGCTGCGAGACGAACGCGACGTCGCGCGTGCGGTTCCGGCGGCGCCGGCGAGGCGAGCCGCCGGTCACGCGGGTCCCGGATCTCGACGGTCTGTTCCGCGCCTGGCAGCCGCGACACGGGACGCACCGCGCCGCGTCCTGAAGTGCGTCCGCTCCCCCATCGCTCATCCGCCAGCATCCATCCCGCATCCCGCCGCCGCAGCCAGTCCCCGGGCTGGCTACCCTTCGCGACCGTCCTCGTACTCACCTTCCCGTGGGTCGGGGCCGCGGCAGCGCAGAGCCTCGAGCTGGGCGCGCACGCCGCCGCTCTCGTCACGCGTGTCGACCCGGCGCTGCTGGGTGACGCGCGCACCGAGGCCGTCCTCGTGCACCCGATGCTGCTGGCGCGCGCGGCGTGGGATCGGCTGACGTTCCAGGGGACGCTCAACCTGGAGGGCTGGACGCTGGCCGACGGCGCGCCCGCGCCGGGCAATTCGGGTGAAGGCTTCGTGGACCGGCGCCACCCGCACACGTACCTGCACGAGGCGGCCCTGACCGTGCGCTTCGCTGCCGGCGCGGTGGGCGGCTCCGTCACGGCGGGCCGGGGGTTCGTTCCGTTCGGGACGGACGATCCGATGGTCCGGCCGTTCGCGGTCTATCCGGCCAACCACCACTGGTCGCAGATCCTCGAGCGGCTGGTCCTGATCGGCGCGCTGCGGCGGGGCCCGGTTCTGGTCGAGGCCGGCGTCTTCAACGGTGACGAGCCCGGCCGGCCGCGCGATCTGGGCCGGTTGTCCCGCGTGGGGGACTCGTGGTCGGTCCGCGGGACGGTGGCCCCGCGGCCGGGGCTCGAGGCCCAGGTCTCGCACGCCCGCGTCACGTCTCCCGAACACGCACTCGGCGGCGGGCTCGACCAGCGCAAGTGGAGCGCGTCCGGCCGCCACGCCATGGACCTCGCGGGGGTCGGCCACGTGTATGCACTCGTCGAGTGGGGCGAGACGCACGAATACGCCGGCGGCCGGCTGGCCTACATATTCACGACCGTGCTGGCCGAGGCTGCGCTCGAACGCGGGCCGTGGCGCGTGGCCGGGCGCTACGAACGCACGACGCGCCCCGAAGAGGAGCGCCTGGCAGATCCGTTCCGTTCGGCGCGACCGCACGGCGATGAGAACATCGTCGGCGCCACGCGCTGGAACACGGTCACGGCGATGGCCGCACGCAGGTTGAACGCGCGCGGACTGGACGTCGAGCCGTTCGCGGAGGCCGCGCTGAGCCGCGTGCGCGAGATCACGGGCGGTATCTTCGATCCGCGCGAGCTGTACGGCGGCGAGCGGATCGGCACGCTGTCCCTGGGCATCCGGCTGCGCGCCGGCATGCAACACGAACGAATGGGCCGGTACGGCGTGGCCGCGCCGGCGCACCACATGGATTGAATCGAATGCGTCGTTCCCGCACGGTTGCCGGCGGCCTGCTGCTGCTGTCGCTGCTCCTCCCCGGCTGTGACAGGGACCCCCTGGCCGGCGATGACGACGGCACCGGCTTCCGGCCGCGCACGCCGATCGACCTGCCCGTGCTGGGCCGCGGCATGACCACGGCCCGTTACAGCGCCGAGGTCGCCGTGCGCGGGCGCTGGGTGTACACGACCACCTGGAGCTTCCGCACCGCGCCCGGCAACGCGCTCTTCATCTGGGACGCCGCCGGTCCCATGCCCATGCTGCGCGATTCCATCATCCTCGGGTTCGCGACGACGCTGGGCGATGTCCAGATCTCCGATGACGGTGCGCTCCTGGTGGTCGCGACCGAGCGCAATGATGGCTCGATCGTGATCTTCGACCGCTCGACGCCGGAGAAACCCGTCCAGATCGCGCGCCACGCCACCGACGCGACGGCAAACGGCGTGCACACCGTCAAGCTGGGCCGCGTCGGCAGCCGCCACCTCGCGTTCCTGGCGGTCAACCTCGGCTCGAACCAGCCGTCCCAGCTCGTCATCGTCGACATCACGGACCCGCGCAACCCGCGCGAGGTGCTGGTCCGGCCCATGGGTGTGCCGTTCATCCACGACACGTTCGTGCGCGACGGCATCCTCTTCACCGCGCTGTGGGACGATGGTATGACGATCTGGGATATCGGCGGCGGCGGGCGCGGTGGCTCACCGGAGAACCCGGTCCGCATCAGCAACGTCAAGACGGTGAACGGCAATGTCCACAACATGTGGTGGTACCACGATCCGGCGGACGGCGCCAGGCGCTACGTCTTCGTAGGCGAGGAAGGCGGTGGCGCGCTGGGCGCGCAGACGAGCGGCGACATCCACGTGGTCGACATCTCGGACATCAACCAGCCGCGCGAAGTCGCCTTCTACACTGTGCCTTCGGCGGGCACGCACAACTTCGTGATGAACGAGGCCGCCGGCATCCTCTACGCCGCCTACTACAACGGCGGCGTGCGCGCGCTCGATGTGCGCGGGGACATCGGCGCCTGCGAAGCTTCAGCGAAAGCGCCGGACGGCCGCTGCAACATGGTGCTCGCGCGGCGCGAGGCCGGCAGCGCACTCACCGGCCAGACCGTGTCGATCTGGGGCGTGGCCCTCGAGGGTAACCACCTGTATGCGTCCGACATGCTGAGCGGCGTGTTCAAGATCGATGTAGCGGGGTTGGCCAGGTAGGGCAGCGTTCGCGGCGACGGACGGGGGTGGGGATGGGATTTGGGGATGGAGGATGGGGGAACGGCGGGGGGGCGTCGGGTCACTCGCCTTCGCGGCCCAGCCGTTTCAGACGGTTGGCCACCAGTGCGTCGCGCCAGCGTGTGGGCAGGATGCGCTCGATGAAGAGGCGCAGCCGCGCATCGCCGCCCACGATGTAGCGTGCGCGCGGGCGCCTGGCGTTCAGCGCGTCCTCCATGGCCGTCACGACGGCGTCGGGCGGGTCGGACCGCTCGCCGTGCCGCGCGACGCGGCGCACAGCGCGCAGCACATCGCCGTAGTACGTTGCGACCTTCGGTGACAGACCTTCCATCGTCTGGTTCGCGCGTTGCCGTGAGGTCTGCCAGATCGTGGTCGCGAAGGCGCCCGGCTCGACGACGATCACGTTGATCGACCAGGGCCGCAGTTCGATGCGCAGCGCGTCCGCGGCCGCTTCGAGCGCGAACTTGGATGCGGAGTACGCGCCGGTGATCGGCATGGCGCTGCGGCCTGCGATCGAGCCGACGAAGACGATGCGGCCACTCGCCTTGCGCAGCGCGCCGAGCATGGCCTGCGTCACGGCGATCTGGCCGATCAGGTTGACCTCGAGCTGATCGCGCAGCTCCTCGATGGGCAGGAACTCGAGCGGTCCCGCGATGGCGATGCCCGCGTTGTTGACCAGCGCATCGAGTCCGGCCGCGCCGAGATCAGCCTCGATCCGCCCGGCGACGGCCTCGATCTGCGCGGTGTCGCGCACGTCGAGGCGCACGGGCACGACGTCACCGGTCTTGTGCGCGAGCAGCCGGTCCTCGTCCTCCGCTTTTCGCACGGAGGCGTACACGCGCCAGCCCGCGCGTGCGAGGCGCTCGACGAGCGCCGCCCCGATCCCGCTGGATGCGCCCGTCACGAGGACGGACCGCGGCCGCCCGCTCACCCGCCTCCTCGCGGCTGCACCGTTCCGGCGTGGACGCGACCGGCCATCAGCGCACGCGCGCGAGCAGTGCGCGCAGCGAGTCGGCCGGGATGGGCGCGCGCACGACGAGCACGAGTCCATCGCGCTCGAACGTGAGGGCCCGGGCGTTCGTGTCGGCCAGCACGTCCATGACACTGATCTCCGCTGCCATCGCGACGTTGGACCGTGCGGCGCCCACGGCGCGTTCGTCCTGCAGGCGCAACGGGCCGCGCCGCTGCACCAGCTCGATGAGCGCGCCGCCTGTCGTGCGCTGGCCGACGCGGACAGTGCGCTGCGGCTCGATCGCCTGCATGGCCTCGACCGCCAGTCCATCGATGATGAACGGTGCCCGACCGAGCAGTCGCTCCGCGTCCGCGCGCGCGACATCAACCCACTGCGCGGAATCCAGCAGCCCGATCATGGCGATGGCCTCGTTGGAGGCCGGACTCGGGGCAAACGCCTCGCGCGGCTGCGCGACGTTGCTGTCGGCGTCCGAGCGACGACGTGCCGTTTCCGACTGCCGTGCGAGGGCGACGGGCGGTGGCGCCGCCGCGACCATGGTCTCCTGCACGGCCAGCTTCGCGACGGCCTCGCGGCGCTCCGCCTCCGCGAGCGCATCGACGCGGCTGCCCGCGCCCGCGACGTCAGCCGCGCGCTGCTGTTCCGGCTCTCCTGCGCGTCCGCCGAGCATGCGCGCAGGCGGTTCAGCCGTGCGGTTGGCTGCACCGGGCTCCGCCGCGCGATCGCGCGCAACCGCGTCGGCCGAACTCTTCATGTCGTCCGTTTCCGTGGTCACGATGGCGGAGGCGGGCGCCTCGGCCGGTGTGGCCGGTGCGGACTGCCGCGTGCCATCGGCGAGGGGCGTGGCGGCCGGGGGCAGGTACTCGCGGGCGAGCCAGCCGGCGGTCACGGCCAGCATCAGACTGGCGGCCCAGGCCAGCGGCATCGTGGCGCGGCGGCGCCGGGGCGGTGTTGCGGCGGTCCCGGCCGCGCCGGCCTGCGCCGCTGCGCGCCGTGCGGTGATCATGCGATCGAACGGCTCGACGCGGACCGCGTCCGGCGCCATCGTGCGCAGCACGTGCGCAGCGCGCTCCTTCAGCTTGCGGGCCTCCTCGGCACGCAGCGCGCACGCCTCGCAATCCGCGAGGTGCGCGGCGATCGCATCGCCTTCGGCATCGCCCGGCGCGAACGCGCCGTCGATCCAGGCGTGCAGGAGTCCGTCATCCACGTGCGACATGTCTGCCCTCCGCGGCATCGTGCGCCGCGACCAGTCGTTTGCGTGCGCGGGCCAGCGTCGTGCCGAGCGCTCCCACGCTGAGGCCGGTCCGCTCCGCGATCTCGACGTAGTTGAAGCCCGCGTCCCACAGCAGAAGCACTTCGCGGTCGCGCTCGCTCAGCTGCTCGAGCGCCCGCTTGGCGGCCTCGATGCGCTGCTCGCGATCGAGCTGCTCGGCCGGATCCGGCGCGGGGGAGGCATCGTCCGTCTCCGCGCGGATCAGCGTGAGGTGCTTCTTGCGCCGGATCACCATCCGGGCCTCGTCCTTCGCCAGGTTGTTCGCGACGGCAAACAGCCAGGCGCGGGGACTTTCCGGATCGTGATCCAGCACGCGCACGAACGCCTCCTGCGCGAGATCCTGTGCCCGGTCCTCGTCCCAGACCTTGCGGTACAGGTACCGGACCAGGTCGGTGAACGTCGTGCGGTACACGTCAGCCCAGTCAGCGCTCACACGGCCAGTCTAAGGAGCCCGCTGCCGTCCCACCAGCATGCTGCGCAGCGCGAGCATGCGTGGTCCGGGACGGCGCGGTGCGTTTCTCGCGGCCGCCTCGTGCGGCCGACACCCTTTTCTGCCCCATCGACGTTCCAGTCGTTCCGTCTTGCACAAGATCCTGATCAGCGCTGCCGGAACGCCGCGACGAGCCGATCCACATCGGCGGCGCCGAGCCGGGCCGTGCCGGAGTCACGCAACCGGATGCTGACGTCGCGGCCGGCCACGAGCACGTCGTCGTAACGCTGCCAGTACGGGCGCAGCTCGGGCAGCCGCTCGAGCACGGCGAAGTACGCGGCGCTGAACGGCTGGACGTCGACGACGCGGACGCCCGCGCGGTGCAGCGCGTCGACGCGGCCGTCCGGACCGACGTGGAAGATGCGGCCGGCGACGACCTCCGCCGCAGGCTCGCCGGGCCGGCCGCCGCGCGCCAGCGCTGCCGGCAGCGCCACGTTCTTCTGCGCTTCGTCCAGCTCCGTGGCGGAACGGACGTCGCGGTTGCGGCGCGCCGCCTCCGCAGCGATGACGGCAGACTGCCCCTGCCGCACGGCCGCGTCGGCCGCCAGATCGGCAAAGACCCGGCCCTCCCGACGGAGCGGGCCGGCCATCAGTTCCGGTTCCTGGACCAGGTACGACGTGAACTCGGAGAGCAGACCGTAGCGCAGCGCGAGCTGGCGGATCTCCTCGACCAGCTCGGGCGTGGGCCCGTTCAGCCGGATCTCCTGCTGGAGGAAGCCGAGCTTGCGCGACGCCCACAGGCGCGGGATGTAGTCGTTGGCCGCATCGTGCGCCGGGAACGTCACGCTCGTCGCGTACGACTCGGATCGTCCACCGCGCTCGCCCGCGATGCTCAACCTTCCGCGCGCGTCCTCACGCTGTGCGTCGTAGCGTCCGAAGATCACGAGCTCCTGATCGGCGAACAGGTCCGGCAGCTGACGCGGGTACACTTCCTCGAGGCGGACGGGCGCGCCCGCGATGCGCAGCCCGGTCAGCACCGGGTGCCGCACCCGTGCGGCCAGTGTGACCACGGCCTGCTCGACGTCCTCGCCGGGCTGCACGTACTGCGCGACGCCGCGGCCGGCAACGCCCAGCCGGTCCAGCAGATAGGTGTTGACATCGTGACCTACGCCCACGGCGAAGATCCGGGCACGGCCGCGCGCGCGTTCGGCGTCGCGCGCGATCTGCTCCGGGTTGCGCTCGCCGACGGACGGCAGGCCGTCCGTCATGAACAGGATGATGGGCAGCCTGGGCTCCGGCGTCGTGACACGGAAGGCCTCCTCGAGCGCGCCGGAGATGTTGGTTCCGCCTTCCGCCGTGAGCGCGTCGATCCAGGTGCTCGCGCTCGTGATCTCGCGCGCCGTGGCTGTCGTCCAGTCGGGACGATAGGTGCGCACCGTGCTGCTGAACGCGATCAGGCGGAACCGATCGTCCGGGCCCAGCGTGCCCAGCAGCTGGGTGAGCGCGCGCCGGGCCTGTGCGATCTTCTCGCCCGACATCGAGCCGGACACATCGACGACGGCCGTCACATCGCGTGGCACGCGGGACGCCTCCGCCGCGCGCGGCGACAGCGTCAGCATGAACCAGCCGTCTTCGCCCGAGGCACGGTGCGCGGCCAGCGTGAGTCCGACGGGCCGGTCGGCGAGCGGCAGGAACAGCGCGAAATCGCCGGACAGCGATGCGACGGGCCGGACCGTCATGCGACCGCGCTCGCGCGTGACACGCACCTCGTGCGTGGGCGAGAATGCGTCGTGGAACAGCTCACCGTTCTCCGCCGTCAGCGTGAACGTGAGCGGCGCCGGTTCGCGCGCCCGCTGCGGGCCCTGCGCCTGCTCGCGGCCGGCGGGCAGGATGCCCGCGAAACGACCGCCCGCCGCGTAGCGGAAGTGCAGCGCATCGCCCGCGCGGTCGAGCACCTGCGTGTAGCGCAGGATGATGCGGCGCGTCTCGCCGGCATCGAACGGGAACACCCGGGCGCGGACCATGCCGTGCCCGACCAGCTCGATGAGCGCCGGGTCCTTCTTGCGGCGCACGATGTCCTCGTAGATGCGACGGGCCTCGTCCGCGTTCATCGTCTCGCCGCGCAGCTCCTGGTCGCCCTGGAACAGCGAGAAGTTGCTGAACACGGCCTCGCCCGGCAGCGGATACAGGTAGTCACCCTCGCCGAAACGCGCGCGACTGTCGTTGCGGAACCACTCCTCGACCTCGACCTGCGCGATGCGGTCCGTCACGCGCACGGTCACGCTCGTGCGCACCTTGATCACGCCCGCGTCCGGCCGGCCCGGCGGCGGTTCGATCCAGCCCTGCGCCGACAGTGCCGGCGCCCCCAGCCCCATCGTCACGATCGCCGCCGCCAGCATGCGGCCCCACCGCCTCAGATGAACTGCGCCCATCGTGCCCTCCGTCCTCGGGGATACGGTCCGTTCATGGTCTCCGTATCCAACGACGACGCAGGGCGAGCGGCTTGCACATCCGGGGGTTCGGCTGCCGGGTGACGGGGGCGCCGCCGGCCGCGGCGACGCCCCCGGTGCTGCGGTCAGTTGAGGCGGGTGATGACGACTTTCACGACCGGATTCGACCAGCCGTGGATGGCCGGATCCAGGTCGTCGCCGCCCTGGATGCCCGGGTGGTGGTGCACGACGCCGTTCTCCGCGAGCGCGGGGTTCGTCGTACCCGTGCCGGGATCCGTGCTCGGGACGCCGGTCAGGGCCGGACACGGCGGTACGATGTCGGCGAAGTCCTCCGTGTTGATCTCGGTGCCCGCGTCGTACGCATCACCGTAGACCGTGATGCTCTGGCCGGACCGGGGCAGCGCGACGGCGTCGACGCCCGTGAAGCCGTCGTTCGTGCAGATCAGCATCGACGCGAGGGACAGCCAGCGGGCCCCCGGCACCGACCCGATCGTGGTGACGACCTCCTCACCCGGCAGCACCGGCGGGATCGTGCCGCCGAACACGACGGTCCACTCGGCCACGCCCTTCTCGCCTCCGAGCAGCGCCATCATGGGGGCTAGATTTCCGTTTTCGGCGATCTCCTGGATGGCGTGCGAGGCGGGCCAGCCCGGGTTGAACATGAGCCGCGTGCCGCGGTGCGTCGCGATGATCGGCGGTGTGAACGGCTGACCGCTGGTCAGGTTCGTGATGCGGACCTCCCACATCGCCGCGTCGACGGGGTGGTTGGCGAACGCAGCGGGCAAGTCGGGCGACGCCATGTCGTCGGCCTGCCCGCATGCGACCATGCTCAGGCCGAGGGCGAGGGCGCCGAACCGGGAAAACGTGCGCATGCTGGACCTCCGTTCTAGCGGGAAGGGCGCGCCGGCGTGACGCGCCATCTGCCTGTGATCCAATGCAATGGCAGTTCCGGCTTTGGCGGTGGCCCGTCTGGCGCCGTATCCCCATGCGCCGCAGTAACTTGAGGCCATGGATCTGCGTGTTGCGCAGACCCGGTCGCGTTCCACGGAACGCCGTGGAACGTGCGGGGGAGACGGCTTGGAACGGAGGAAACCAAAAGAGGCGGGCGCTTTCGCTCCCGCCTCGTCGGTGGTCCGGCCGCCAGACTGCGCGGCCGCGGTGGTGATCAGCCCGGGCTGAGCAGCGCCTGCAGCTGTTCGGGGGTCAGTTCGTCCGTGCTGCGTGTGCCCATGCGCCGGCCGGTCCGGTTCACGGACGCCGCCGGCCGCCGGCTCGACTCCGCTTCCTCGCGGCCGGGGTCCCAGTCGTAGCCCTCGATCGAGACGCGTTCGACGGGGTAGCCGAGCAGCTTCTCGATCTCGCGGATCGCGATAAACTCCGCGGCGGTGACGAACGTGACGGCCGTCCCGGTCGCGCCGGCGCGCGCGGTGCGGCCGATGCGGTGCACGTAGTCTTCCGGATTGCGCGGCACATCGTAGTTGACGACGTGGCTGATGCCCTCGATGTCGAGGCCGCGCTGGGCGACGTCCGTCGCGACGAGCACGGTGACCTTGCCGTCGGCGAACAGATCGAGCGCCTTCTTGCGCTGCTTCATGTCGCGGTCACCGTGCAGCACGGCCACGTCGATGCCGGCGTGGTTGAGGCGCGCCTGAAGCACGTCCGCGCCCGCCTTGGTCGCGGTGAACACGAGCACCTGCTCCCAGTGCGTCTGCTGGAGCAGTTCGACGAGCAGCGCCGGTTTCCGGGCCGGGGCCACGGGGTACACCTTCTGCTCGACACCGTCGGCGACGGTGCCCGACGGCGTCGCCTCGACGCGGGCCGGGTCCTTCATGATGCGCAGCGCCATGGCGTGCACGCCGTTCGGCATCGTGGCGGAGTAGAGCAGCGTCTGGCGCGCCCGGGGCACGTGCTTCAGGATTGCATCGATCTGCGGACGGAACCCCATGTCGAGCATGCGGTCCGCCTCGTCCAGGACGAGAACCTGCACCTCGCCCAGGCTCACGTTGCCCCGCTCGATGTGGTCCAGCAGCCGGCCGGGCGTCGCGACGAGCACATGCGCGCCCGCCCGCAGGTCACGGATCTGCGGCTTGTACGCGACGCCGCCGACGATCTCGACGACGGCCAGTCCCGTGTGCTTCGCCAGATCTCGGGCGTCGGCTGCGACCTGCTGTGCCAGCTCGCGCGTCGGACACAGCACGAGCGTGCGCAGCTCGTCCGAGTCGATCTGTTTCTCGAGTGCAGGAATCAGGAAGGAAGCGGTCTTGCCTGTGCCCGTCTGCGCGATGCCGAGCACGTCTTTTCCGGTGCGGCCGACCGGGATCGCCTGCGCCTGGATGGGCGTCGGCGCGGTCCAGCCCAGTTCGCGTACGGCGCGGAGCAGTTCCTCCCGCTCCGTCAGGTCCTCGAATCTCAAATCACGTCTCTCCTCGATCGGTTGTGCGCGTCGACGTCGTGCGGCCTGCGGAAAGTTTCGGTACGCGGGCGCCGCTGGACGACGCGAAGCGAGGCCGGACCGCCCGAACCGGGAGGCCGGCCTCGTGACTATCTGATCAAGCTAACTCGTTGTTACGCTTGAATCAAGGCCCTTCCGGCCCCGCCTCCGCCAGCGCCGCGAGGACCGCGATCAGTTCCTCCCGGGGCAGCGAGCGCGCCGGGTTGGTGGCCGGATGGGCCAGCCGGACGGTGCCTTCCGCATCCACGACGAACGTGCCGCTCTGCTGGACCAGGCCCAGCCGTTTCTCGAGCCCCCAGGCCCGGTACACCGCGCGGTCCGGATCGTAGAGGACCGGAAACGGCGACCGCAGCAGGCGGGCCGCCGCCCGGGCGACGATCCGTGTCCCGGACCCGATGATCCACGCGTCCGCGCCGTAGCCGCGCAGCGTCTTCTCCATCCGCCCCAACTGGGCGGCGTGCCCGAGGCACGACGTTCACGTGAACTCGCGGACGAAGAAGAGGACGATCGCTCCGCGCGCGTCTTCGAGGCGTCGGACGCGCACCCCCTCCCCCTCCCCCCCGACCTCCTCGAGCGAGAACGCCGGCGCCCGATCCCCGACCCCCG
>JBFFZF010000136.1:0-13531 GCA_041568755.1 Longimicrobiales bacterium
ATGGTGATCGGCCGGACGCGACCGGCCGCCGCGGAGTTCGCGGCGGCCGGTCAGCGGACAGAGGCTCGGTGCGCCTGCGCTCAGACGCCGGCGCGCGCCGGTACCGCTCGACGGGACCGCTTCTTCTCGCGGGGCCAGCGCTTCTCGATTTCGAGAAGGGCGGGTGAAGCCACGAAGATCGACGAGTACGTGCCCAGGATGATCCCGACGATCATGATCAGACCGAAGTCCTTGATGATCGCGCCGCCGAACAGCGTCAGCGCGAACAGCGTCAGCAGCGTCGATGCCGACGTAACCACGGTGCGCGGCAGGGTCTCGTTGATCGATCGGTTCAGCACGGCGTACAGGTCCTGGCGGCGGCCGGGGCCCTGCAGGTTCTCGCGAATGCGATCGAAGATGATGATCGTGTCGTTCAGCGAATAACCCACGATCGTCAGCACGGCCGCTACCGTGGGCAGCGCGACCTCGAGCTGGAACACGGCGATGAAGCCCAGCGTCAGCAGCGTGTCGTGTGCCGTGGCAATCACGGCCGCCATCCCGAACCGCCACTCGAAGCGGAACGCCAGGTAAATGAGCGTGGCCAGGAACGACAGCAGGATGGCCAGCGTCGCGCGCGCCTGCAACTCACCGCCCACCTTGGCCCCGACCGCCTCGACGCGATCCACCGTGAAGGACCCGGCGGAGAACGAGGCTTCGAGGGTCTCCGGAACCCGCTCCGCTGCGCCGGACGTCGCTTCACCGACGACCGGGGTCCGGATGATGAACCCGTTCTCTTCACCGAAGCGGGAGATCTGCGAGCCCGGCATCACCGGCTCGACCGCGGCACGCACCTGCGCCACCGTGGTCGGCTGGGTGAACGTCACCTGGACCAGCGTGCCCCCTGAGAAGTCCACGCCGTAGTTCAGCCAGGAACCGCGGCTGAACTGGAACACGAGCGCAATGATGAGCATCAGCGTGAGCGTCGTTCCGCCCGCGACATACGCTCGCTTGCGCAGTCCGATGAAGTCGTATGCCGCGTCCGAGAATAGCCGGTACATGTCGTTGCCGTCCTCTAGATGCTGATCGGCTCGCTGGGCCGTCGGCGGTTCATGTAAACCAGGAAGAAGGTCCGCGTGATGTACACGGCCGTGAAGAACGACGCGACGATGCCGATCGACAGCGTCACGGCGAAGCCGCGTACGGGACCCGTCCCCACCTGGAACAGGATGAGGGCCGTGATCAGCGTCGTCAGATTCGAGTCCACGATCGCCGACATCGCGTGCTTGAACCCTTCATCGACGGCCGCGCGCGTAGATCGGCCGTTGATCAGTTCCTCCCGTATGCGTTCGAAGATCAGCACGTTGGCGTCGACGGCCATGCCGAGCGACAGGATGAAGCCGGCAATCCCGGGCGCCGTCAGGGTAGCCCCGATCGTCGCCAGCCCGCCGAGCACGAGCAGCACGTAACAAAGCAGGGCCGCGATGGCCAGAATACCCGAAACGCGGTAGTACACCATCATGAGCAGCACGACGCCGACGATGCCGATGATCCCGGCCAGCTTGCCCTGGTCGATGGAATCCTGGCCGAGGGTCGGCCCGACCGAGCGCTGCTCGACGATCGCCAGCGGCTTGGCCAGCGCGCCCGCCCGCAGAACGAGCGCCAGGTCGCTGGCCTCCTCCATGGGCGCCTGGCCCATGTCGATCTGGCCATTCGACCCGATGCGGCTGATCACTTCGGGCGCGCTGTGCACCAGCGTGTCCAGCACGATCGCGATGCGGTTCCCGATGTTCTCGCCCGTGACCTGCTCGAACACGCGCCCGCCGCGCCGGTCCAGCTCGAACGTGACGATCGTCTTGTTGAACTGCGGATCGCGGCCGGCGGTCGCACCGTTCAGCCGCTCGCCCGTGATGAAGGGCTGCGCATCGAGGAAGTAGAGCGACCGGTACAGCTGCGCGCCCTGGCCGCGCGGCTCGTTGCCCCAGCGCAGTTCGCTGCGACGGGGCAGCGCGTCGACCACCCCGGGCAGCGCCAGATAGCGCTTGACCTTGTCGACGTCCTGCTCCAGCACGAGGAACTCTCCATCCGAACCGCTGTCGAGCAGCAGGCTGCCCAGCGGACGCTGCCGAGCCGCCGCGCTCATGGCCGTGTCCGCCGCCGCCGTCGAATCGACGGCCGTGCTGTCCTGGCGTCCGAACACCAGCTCGCGGATGTCCTGCGTCGTGGCCGCCGCCGCAACCGTGTCCTGCGCGACGACCGTGTCCGCCGGCGCCATGCCGGCCGCGGCCAGACCGGCCGCGACGGTGCGGTCCAGTCGATCGATCGCGTTGCGGAACTCCTGCGTGGGACGCACCAGCTTCCATTCCAGGAAGGCCTGCTGCTCGATGATCGCCTTCGCCCGATCCGGGTCATCCATCCCGGGCAGCTCGACGATGATCCGATCGCTGCCGACTTTCTGCACGAGCGGTTCGGACACGCCGAACTGATCGATGCGGTTGCGAAGGATCTGCAGGTTCTGGTCGGTCGCGTCCGCGAGCGCCTCGGGCGTCAGCGTCCCGTCGGGATCGTCCACCTCGAGGGCGAGGTGCATGCCACCCTGCAGGTCGAGCCCGAAATTGATGCCGTTGACGACCCAGCCCGCGGCCGCGATACCCAACACCGCGGCGATCACGATGAGTCGCCCTCTGATGCCACTGAACATGGCCGTCCTCTTCTGATCTTCGGACCGGCCCCCAATCGGACCGGATACAAGCCCGAAAGGTGGTCCAAGATGGAGGGGTTGTCAATCGGCGGCCGACCCCGGCGCGCACCCTGCCCGGAACACCCAAGTCATTCGGCCAGAGCAGGATGCGGCGCGATGCCCGACCCCTGATCGGCGCTTCCGCCCCTGGCGCCACCGGCGGGGCGTCTCCCGTGGTGCAGGCCCGGGGGCAGCCATGGGGTGAGTCCGCCGCCCGCCCCGCCGATTGCTTCCGCCGGTCGGGCGAACGAGAATGGCGGCTCACATCCGGAGGTTCAGCCGGGAGAGCAGCGACCCGCATGATGCGCACCCCATGACCGGTTTCCCGATCCTCGCGGATCTGGGCACGATCCTGCTGGCCGCAGCCGCAATGCTGCTGCTCGCCCGCTTCATCCATGCCCCGCCGATCCTGGCGTACATGGCCGCGGGCGTGATGCTGGGCCCGCTGACCGGGTGGATCGATGTGACGGCGAGCGTCGACCTGATCTCCGAGCTGGGCATCGCCCTGCTGCTCTTCCTGGTCGGCCTCGAACTCAGCCTGGACCGCATCCGTGATGTGGGCCGGGTGGCGCTCGGGGCGGGCGGTCTGCAGATCCTCCTGACCACGGCCGCGGGGTTCGGCGTGGCCACATGGCTGGGTTTCGGCGGTGCGGAGGCGTGGATCCTGGCCCTGGCGATGACCTTCTCGAGCACGGTCGTGGTCGTGCGCATCCTCCAGGCGCGCAACGCCCTGCTCCGCACGGACGGCCGCATCGCCATCGGGATCCTGCTGGTTCAGGACGTCGCGGTCGCGATCGCGCTCACCGTCGTGGCCGCCGCCGCCGGGGTGGACGCCGGCCACGGGACGGCGCTGCCGGGCCTGGCGCGTGCGGCCATCGGGCTCGTGGCCCTGATCGCCTTCTCGGTCCTTGCCGTACGCTGGCTGCTGCCCCCCGCCCTGCGCTGGCTGGGCACGTCCCTCGAGTTGTCGTTCGTGTCTGCCATCGCCTGGTGCTTCCTGTTCATCGCGGTGGCGCATCGGCTCGGACTGTCGGTCGAGATCGGCGCGTTCATGGCTGGCGTGACCCTGGCGCAGTGTGCGATCCACGGCGACCTCGTGCGACGGGTGCATCCGCTCGTCAATCTGTTCGTCGCCGTCTTCTTCGTCAGTCTGGGCATTCACCTCGATCTG
The DNA here is from genome assembly GCA_041568755.1 of Longimicrobiales bacterium. Classification (GTDB taxonomy): domain Bacteria; phylum Gemmatimonadota; class Gemmatimonadetes; order Longimicrobiales; family RSA9; genus JBFFZF01. The sequence continues at coordinate 3,888 of JBFFZF010000136.1, forward strand.
GCCGCCGCAGCGGCACGCTGGCCGGCCGCCGTCGTCGTGGGCGCCCTCGTCGTCGCGGGCAAGCCGCTCATTGTGACGGGTCTGGTTCTGCTCTTCGGTTACGGCGGGCGCACGGCGTTCCGGGCCGGGCTCGCGCTCGGGCAGATGAGCGAGTTCGCCTTCATCCTCGGCGGGCTCGCCGTGGCCAGCGGACTCATGGACGAGGGCGCCTTCGCGCTCATCGCACTCGCCGGCATGGGCACGATCGCCGTTTCCGCCGTGCTGATGCAGCAGACCGACCGCCTGTGGCAGTGGATCGAGCGTACGCCGCTGGCCTCCCGCCTCCCGCCGGACGCGCCGGACACCGCTGGTGCGGACCCGACGCTGCGCGGCCACATCATCGTCGTCGGCATGAATGCGCTCGGCCGCCGCCTGGTGCAGAACTTCGTCGCGCGGGGCGAGACGGTTCTCGCCATCGATGCCGATCCGAAGAAGCTGGTCGGGTTGCCCGGACATCATCTTGCGGGCAGCACGGACCACGGTTCCGTCCTGGAGCGTGCCGGCCTCGCGTCCGCCAAGCTGCTGGTTTCCGCACTTCAGATCGAGGATGCGAACAACCTGCTGGCGTACCGCGCGCGCGCGCTCGACGTCCCGGTCGGGATCCACGCCTTCGACGCGGCCGTGGTGCCGGAGCTGCGCACCATTGGCATCGACTACCTGATGGTCTCCAAGCATGACGGGATCCGGCAGATCGCGGCCGAGCTACAGCGCGCGGGGGTGATCGACTGATGGAAGGCATCGCGCTGCTGCTCGCCGCCGCGACACTCGGGCACGTCGCCGCCCATGCGCTGCGTGTGCCACCGGTCCCGTTCCTGCTCCTGGCTGGCGTGCTGCTGGCCCGCACGGGCCTCGTCGCCACGACGCTGCTCGAGGATGCCCTCGTTCTGGGTGTGGCGATCCTGCTCTTCGTCACGGGCGTCGAACTGAACCCGGTCCGCACGCGTGCGCAGCGCGACGCCGCCCTGCGCGTCGGCTTCATTCAGTTCTTCGCGCTGGCCCTTCTCGGGTTCCTCACGGCGCTTGCATTGGGATTCGACGTGACGGGCGCGCTGTTCATCGGTCTGGCGCTGACGGCCAGCTCGACGTTCATCGTGACCCGACTGCTGCAACGGCGAGGCCACGCGTTCGAGCCGTTCGCGCGTCTGGTCACGGGCGTGCTGCTGCTGCAGGACCTGCTCGTGATCCTGCTGATCCCGCTCATCACGCTGCTGCCGGCGGGCCCGCGTGCCGTGGCCGAGGGCGCCCTCGGGATCGCGCTCATGCTGGCGCTCACCGCGGCCGTGGCTCGCTGGGTCGCTCCCCGACTCGCCAGGCTGGAGCACGACGAAGAGAGCGTCCTGCTGGCGGTCATGGCGCTTCTCTTCGGGTTCATCGGCATCGCCGCGCGCTTCGGCCTGCCGCTCGTCGTCGGGGCGTTCCTGGCCGGTGTGGCCGTCTCACGTTTCCCGGCCAGCGGCATCGTGCGCGGGCAGCTTGGTTCGATCGGCGATTTCTTCGCGGCGATCTTCTTTCCCGCGCTCGGGGCTCTGCTCACCGGGCTGAGCGGACTCCAGTTGCTGCAGGCGATGGCCCTCGCCGCAGTCGTCGTGCTGGCGACGCCTCCACTCGTCACGTGGGTCGCCGAGCGCGCGGGCTTCTCCGCACGGCCTGCTCTCGAGGCCGGCCTGCTGCTGTCCCAGACCAGCGAGCTGTCTCTGGTGATCGGTCTGTTCGCCATGCTTGAAGGGTACATCGCGCCCAGCCTGTTCACGATCATCGCCGTCATCACCGCGGTCACGATGTTCGCCACGCCTGCGCTCACCGCGGACAGCGTCGTGCGCCGGCTGCTGCGTCTGCATCCGTCGCGGCGCACGCCCGGGCCGCCCCTGCCCCTGTCCGGTCACATCGTGCTGCTGGGGAGCGGATCGACGGGCATGCCGCTCGTGGAGACGCTGCTCTCTTCGGGTACGCCGTTCGTCGTCGTCGACGATGACCCGGCCGTGATCGCGCGGCTCCGCGAGGCCGACATCGCCTGCATCCGTGGCGACGCGTCGGACGAAAGGGTGCTGGAGCGCGTGCGCCCTGCCGAGGCCCGCGTCATCAGCTCGACCATACGCCGGCCGCGCGACAACGGCCGGCTGCTCCAGATGGCGCGCGGCACGCCGGTCCTGTGTCGTGTGTTCGAGGAGGAGGATGCCGACTGGGTGCGCGCGATGGGCGGCACGCCCGTGATCTATTCGGAGGCGGCGGCGGATGGCCTGCTGCGCTGGTTCGACGGTGCGAACGGCGAGCTGGAGCGGAAACTCGCCGCCCGCGGCGTGCGCGGGCACGCCGGATCGTCTTCGTCCATGGGCCCGCCAGGACTCGAACCTGGGACCAAGGGATTATGAGTCCCCCGCTCTGACCACCTGAGCTACGGGCCCGCTGGCGAGGCGGCCCGGCTTCGGACCGCCACGCGTCCACCTCACAACTTAGCGGCGCCGCCCGTTCACGCGGCAAACCCGGCTCGCGCGACGCGTCGATCCAGCTCGCTCAGCGCGTGCCGAACATCCGGTCGCCCGCGTCGCCCAGACCCGGCAGGATGTAGCCCTTGTCGTTCAGCTCGCGGTCGAGCGCGGCCGTGAAGATCTGCACATCGGGGTGCAGGTCGAGCAGGTGCTGCACGCCTTCGGGCGCCGCGACCAGACACATGAGACGCACGCGCACGGCGCCGTGGGATTTCAGCGCAGACACGGCCATCTCGGCCGAGCCGCCCGTGGCGAGCATCGGATCGAGGACGATGAAATCGCGCGCGTCCGGATCGGGCGGGATCTTGAAGTAGTAGGACACGGGCTTCAACGAATCGTGGTCCCTGTACATGCCCACGTGACCGACGCGCGCCGACGGGACCAGACGGAGCATGCCTTCGACCATGCCGAGCCCGGCCCTGAGCACGGGGATCAGGGCCAGCTTCTTGCCGCGCACGACCTGACCGTGCGTGGGCTCGAGCGGCGTGTCGATCTCGGCTGCTTCGAGAGCCAGGTCCTTCGTGATCTCGAAGCCCATCAGCATCGTGATCTCGTCCACCAGTTCACGGAACACCTTCTTCGACGTCTCGACGCGGCGGAGCAGGGTCAGTTTGTGATGGATGAGCGGGTGTTCGATGATCGTCAGATTTGCAAACGAGTGCATGATCGGCCACGGGTCAGGGAAACGCGGCCAAGTATAAGGTCGGCGTGTCCCGGGGCAAGCGGCAGGCTCAGACGTCTCCCAGCAGGCGAGCCTCGACCCAGCCCTCGGTCTGCCGCGCCCGGACCCGCAGCCAGCCGTCCTGCCGGTCCAGAATCGTGACGACCATGCCCGCGCCGACGACACCGATCGTTTCCGCTTTGAGGACGGGATCCGCAAGCAGTGGCGCCCGGTCCAGACTGACCGCAGCAGCGGGCATCGCCCGGCCGGCCAGTCCGCAGGCCAGGGCCAGGATGGCGGCCACAGCCACCGGCGTCACGGCCGGCACGGGACGCCGGTCCTGCCACAGGAGGAGCGCGCCCCAGACACCGGTCACCCACCAGCCGGCGATGAAGAGCCACGCCGCCTGCGCCCACGACAGGGCGAAGCCCACGGGCAGGAATTCCTGCACCGGGTCCTCCAGCACCAGATCGAGGTTCGCCCGCGCCGCGCGCAGGCGCGGATCCAGACGCGCCGCACGCAGCCACGACCGGGTGGCTTCGGGGTGGCGGCCCGTCCGGTACAGCGCGTTGCCCAGGGCCAGCCACGTGTTGGCATCGCCAGGGCGCGAAGCCGCGGCCTCGGCGAAGGCGTCCGCGGCAATCGTATGGTCGCCGCGCGCGAACGCCGCCACGCCGCGTTCCCATGCGCCGGCATCCTGCTGCACCGAGGCGCCGCCGCCCGGCAGCAGCAGAACCAGGAGCAGCCCGAGCGGCACCGCGCGGCCTATGCGCCGCCGTTCGATGGCGCGCAAGGCAGTCTCCGTACGCTGCAGGAGCGCGTGCCGCTCGGCGCGATCCGGGACCGCATCGCTGAAGCGCGCACGCTCGACCGCGTCCAGAACCTCGCGCAACGCGGCGGCCGCATCGGCGGGCAGCCCGCCTTCGTGCGCGGCCATGCGCAGCGCGTCTGCCGCTGACACGCCCGCCGTGCCGCCCCCCAGCCGGTCATCCAGCGCCCCTCGAATGACATCGAGCAGGTCCGCATGGAATCCGGCGTCCGCGCTGGCGGGCGTCTCCCGACGCATGCGCGCCAGGCGGGCCAGAGGAGAAAGTGCGGTGCGCCGGCTGCGTCGCTCGAACGGCCGACGCCGGCGGGCCAGCCACGCCGCCCCCATGAGCAGGAGCGGCGCCGAAAGCGCGACCGGCAGCGCTGGCGAGCGCAGCGCCGTTCGCGCACGGGACGGCGCCCGCGCGAAAGGCGCGAGCCGGGCGTCGGCGACGGCTGGCCCGGCCTCGTCGACTTCGAGCGACAGCGCGCCGGTCCGCACCACGGCGTAGGCGGCGCGCTCCGGGTCGAAGAACGCGTACTCGACGGGTGGCAGTTCCAGCGTTCCTGACCGTTCCGGCACGAGCACCCACGTGAAGCGCTTCGTGCCACCCACGCGATCACCGTCCACCGTGACCGTGGCATCTTCCGTCGGCGGATGGACATCCAGCCCGTCGGGCACATCGAGAAGCGGCGCAGGCAGCGCCTTGACATTGCCGTTACCGCTGACGTCCACGACCAGTGTCGTCGCTTCACCGGCACGGACGCGCCGCGCCGAGATCGCACCCTGGATGGTGAAGCGGCCGACCGCGCCGCGGTATGCGGCCGGCCTGTTCGCTTCCGGTACAGGCAGCACGACGATCGTCGGCGAATCCGAAACCAGCGCCCGCGTCTCGGTCGCGCCCAGAAAGCCACGCCGGAACTCGAACGTGAGCTGCGCGGGCGGCAGCGTGAACGTCCCGGGCATCAAGGGGAAGTACGCCCGCCGGAACGTCTGCGCCTCGTAGAGGCCGCCGCCGATCGTACGCAGACCGACCGTGAGCGGATCTGGCAGATCGTGGATCCAGAACCCTGCGGGACTGGGTGCCTGGTAGGTTGCGGGTCGAGTCTGGCGCGCACGCAGCCCGCGTACGAAGGATGCCGTCGCTTCGAGGATGATCTGCTGTCCGACGTACGCGCGCGTTGGCCGCAGCACGACGTCGATGCGGCTCTCTTCGAGGCCGTGCTCGCCCACCGGTGCGCCTCGCACGACCAGGGAAAGCGGGGCGGAGGTCCACTCCCGCCCGGCAGCCCGCACGCGCACCGCAGGAATGGTGAACTGACCGACCACGCGGGCCGTCAACACAACCGTACGTCGCATGACGCGCGTCTGCCCGCCGGGGAAGCCCGCGCGCGTCTCCGTGACTTCTTCCGTTGCGACGATCTCGAGCCCGGCCGGAACCGTAGGCATGTCGATGCGCTCGGCGGATCCGTCCGTCGTGTGCACTTCGATGACGAGCATCGTCGTCTCACCGATAACGATGTCGTCCTGCGTCAGCGTCGCGCTCACGCGGACCGGCGCCTGCTGGGTCTGGAGCGCGAGCGCGATCAAGGCCAGCGCACGCATCACCAGTCGCGGCGCACAGCCGTACGGCGCAGCCCCTTGCGCAGGGTGCGCCGGGTCAGTTCGCGTTCGTCCTGCTCGACCGCACTCAGGATGCGTTCCGCCTGCTCCCGGCTGAGCGGCTCGCGGCTCGCCTCGCCCGTGCGTTCCTCCTGGTCACCGGTCTGCTGTGTGGCGCCGCTGCCGCCGCCGCGACCCCCTTCATCCGGCTGCCGGTCAGGCTGGCTTTCGCCTTCGTTGCCCTCGGCCCCGGACAGCGACGCCTGGCGCTGCTGTTCGCGCAATGACAGCTCCAGATTCCACTTCGCGTCCTCGTCCTCCGGATCGAGACGGAGCGCCCGCTTGTACGCCTCGATCGCGGTCTCGAGCAGCGGACCCTGCCCCCCGGCGTCCGCCGACGCGCGCGCCGCCTCCAGGAAGCGATTCCCCAGGTTGTAATAGGTCCGCTCGCGCAGCGACGGGTCGACCGCGTCGAGCGCGGCGCGCAGGTGCTGCTCCGCGTCCTCGTAGCGGCCCAGCCTGAGCAGCGCAGTGCCGAGGTTGTAACGCAGCTCCGACGTATTGTTGCCGTCACGCAGCGCAGCCTCGTAGGCCTGCACGGCCTCCGCATAGCGACCGGCTCTGTACAGCCGATTGCCCCGCTCGACGTCGCCGATACCGGCGGCGGAGGTCAGCAGGACGAGGACGCCCAGCGCGATGGCGCGGGCGGGCAGGCGCAGGACCAGCGCCGACAGCCGTGTCGCGTGTGCGGCGAACACGTCCGCGACGACCAGCAGCAGCGCGATGAGCACGAAGGTTCCGCTCCGCTCACGCGGCTCGACGACGCGCCCGGACACGGCCGCGGTCCGGCCGGCGGAATCGAGTGCGCCCAGCACACGTCCTGTCGCATCGCCCTGGCCGTAAAGGAACGCTCCTCCGCCCGTGCGTCGCGCGATCTGTCCGAGCAGCTCGACGTTGAGGCGTGACACGACGGTTTCGCCGTTCTCGTCACGCTTGTAACCGACGACGGAGCCCGTCTGCGTGTCCCGCTCCGGAATCGTGGCGCCGCCCACCGTCCCGATCCCCACGGTATGCACCGTGATCCCGTCCCGGCCCGCCCGGTCGGCGGCCTCGAGGACCAGCGTCTCATCTTCCAGGGCTTCGCCGTCCGACACGAGGATGACGACCGGCGACGCTCCGACATCCTCCGCCGAGCGGGCCAGCGCAGCGGCGTGGTCGATGGCCGCGGCGATCGAGGAGCCGCCCTGGCTGACGATCTCCGGATCCAACGCATCCAGGTAGAGGTGCAGCGCGCTGTGGTCGACGGTCAGGGGCGAAAGGACGTACGCGCGACCAGCGAAGACGATCATGCCCACGCGGTCCCCGGCCAGCTCGCGCAGCAACCGGCGCACGAACAGCCGTTCCTGCTCGAGCCGGTCCGGCTGGACGTCGGTAGCGAGCATCGATTTCGAAGCATCCAGCGCCAGCACGATGGTGCGCGACGTGGTGTGACCCTCCACGTCGCGCGTGCCCCACCGGGGTCCGGCCGCAGCGATGCCGAGCATGGCCAGCGCAACAGTCATCAGGATCAGGCGCACGATCGGGAACTGGAACAGGCTGCGTGCTCCGAGCCGGCCGAGCAGCTGTGCGTCACCGAGCGCGCGACCCGCGGCGCGCCGCCGTGCCGCATGACGCCACACGGCAGCGCCCACGAGCGCCGGACCGAGCAGGGCCAGGTAGAGGAGCTCCGCCCGGGCGAACGTCATGGTACCCTGCCCCATCGACTGGCGCGCACGCCCCACTCCAGCAGCAGGGCGAGCGCCGCGAGCAGTACGAAAGGCAGCACCCGCGGCGTGTACTCGACGTAGCGGCGCACCTCCACCGTCGTCTTTTCCAGCGCATCGATCTGCTGGTAGATGCTGTCCAGCGCCGCCTCGTTCGTGGCGCGGAAGTATCGGCCGTTCGTCAGCGCCGCGATCTCGCGGAGCAGACCTTCGTCGATATGCACGGGCAGCGTGGCGTACTGCAGCCCGAACGGCCCGGTCGCCACCGGGATGGGCGCGAGCCCTTCACTGCCGACGCCGATCGTGTAGATCTTGACGTCGTACACCGCGGCCGCCTGCGCCGCGGTGATCGGATCGATCTCACCCCGGTTGTTCTCCCCATCCGTCATGAGGATCATGACGCGCGATGCCCCGGGCGCCCGACGCAACCGGTTGGCCGCGGTCGCGATCGCCGTGCCGATCGCCGTCCCGTCCTCGAGCTGCTGGCTGCCCGCCTGCAGCTGGTCGAGCGCCTGATAGATGACCGGGTAGTCGATCGTGATCGGCACCTGCGTCAGCGCCTCGCCCGCAAAGGCCACCAGGCCGATGCGATCGTACTGACGGCCCCGCACGAACGTACCCACTTTCTCCTTCGCCACCGTCAACCGGTTCTGCGGTGCGAAGTCCTCGGCCAGCATCGAGCTCGAGATGTCGAGGGCAACCACGATGGCGATGCCCTCGGCATCGACGTTGACAACCGACGAACCGGTCCGCGGCGCCGCGAAGGCCAGGATCAGCGCACTCAGCGCCGTCACGCGCAGCCAGCCGGGCACACGGGCGATCCAGCCGGCTCCCCGGCCGGCGAGCCGTGCCATCGCATCCGTCCGCGAGTGGATGAGCGCCCGCCGGTCTCCATGGCGGCGCAGCAGGTGCGCGCCGGCCGGAATCAGCAGCAGCAGCACGAGCGCCCAGGGGTTCGCGAAGCTCACGTTCATGCGGCGCGCTCCGCGACGGGCGGTGGCCAGTCAAACGTCTCGATCCACCGGCGCACACGATCGCAGTCCTCGGCCGCCTCCGCTGCGGTGCCCGGCCGACGCGCGAACTTGACGAGATCGGCCCGGGAAAGCAGCGCCGGCAACGCGTGTGTCCGCGTCGAGTCATCGGCGCCCGGCGCGATGCGCTTTTCGAGCGCCGCCGCCAGTTCCGCGGTCGTCAGGTGGGTATTCCACGCCGGCTCGATGGCCGCCATGTATGTGCGCAGGATCCCGGTGAAACCGAACACGAACGTCTTCACATCGCCGCGTTCCAGCAGTCCGCGACCGGCGAGTCGATCCAGCGCGAGCAGGGCTTCCACGCGCGGCGGCAGGGATGGCAGCACCACGGGCTCGGGGACGGGCCGCCACCTGCGCCATGCCCACAGCCCGGCCGCGAGGAGCGCGAGGATCAGGGCAACAATCAACAGCAGCGGCCACATCAGTCGATCGGGCCCGATCACATCCCGCGCGGCGCGCGGCTCGACGCCGGCTGTGTCTTCGGGAAGAACGGATCGCACTTCGAACGCCGGCAGCGTCGCTTCACGGGCCTGCTCGGTCGCACCCTCGACGATGCGGAACGTCACCGACGGCAGTTCCACCGCCCCCGGCCGCCACGCGGTAAGCGCCCAGACGCCGGTGAACGTCCGGCTGTCGACGCCGGTCGTGTCCACGACCAGTTCGAGCCGCGCGGCGGCCTCCACGTGGTCGGGCACGGCCAGCGTGTCCGGAAACTCGACGCGCGCGTCCAGCGGGACCGACTGGCGCACGGCGACGTGGAAGACCCGGCCCACCGTGATGGAGTCGGGCACGACGGCCACGCGGGGCTGCTGAGCAGCCGCGCTGCTCGCTGTCAGCATGCAGGCCGTGATGACCAGCGTTGCGCACTTCATCGGTGCAGCATGCGTTCACGACGCCGGAAGAACGACAGCAGCGGCCGCACCACCGGCGCATCCGTGCGGATCGCGATTTCATCGACGCCCAGGCGTCGGAACATGCGCCGCAGTTCGTTCTGCTCGACCGCCAGTGCGCGTGCAACCGCGCTCCGAAATGCTTCATCGCCGGTGTCCACGACGAGCTCCGCGCCCGTCTCCGGATCGACGATGCCCAGCACGCCGACGTCGGGGAGCCCGCGCTCTCCGCGATCCTCGATGCGGACCGCGACCACGTCGTGGCGGCGCGAGACCACCTTGAACCTCTTCTCGAAGCGCTCGCTCTCCTCGGGACCCCACCCACCCTGCCCCGGGATGAAGTCACTCATCACGAACAGGATGC
>JBFFZF010000137.1:0-13445 GCA_041568755.1 Longimicrobiales bacterium
GATCAACCGGCCGGACGAGGCGCGCGCCAGGATCGATGCGGCACTGCAACTGGATCCGCTCGCGCTGCAGATCCGCAACGGCCTGGCCAATCAGTACCAGTGGCATGGCGATTACGAGGCCGCGATCCGCGAGTACCGCGACATCCTCCGGATCGACCCGGCCTTCCAGAACGCGCGACGCTGGCTCGGCCTCGCCCTGGTAGAGGCGGGCCGACCCCGGGAGGGGTTGGCTGTGCTCGACTCCGTGCCGGAGGCATTCGCGACAGACGCAGCGGCCGTGCGCGGGTGGGCGCTCGCGCAGCTCGGTCGTCGCGACGAAGCCCTCGCCGCACTCGCCACCGTTCCGCGCGATGCAGGCTCCACTGCCGTCACCTACTTCGTGCGTGGCTACGTGCTGCTCGGCCGGCCCGATGACGCGTTCCGTGTACTGCGCGCGGCACTCGACCGTCGCGAGTATTCATTGCTCCAGATCGTGGTCACGCCCGCGTCCGATCCACTGCGCGCCGATCCGCGGTTCACCGCGCTGCTCGCCGACATCGGACTGTTGCGCTACTGGCAGTAGTCGACCGGAGGAGATCGAGATGCCATCGCGTCCGACCCCCGCAGCCATCATCGTCTGTCTTCTGGCCCTGACGGCGCACGGGGCGCACGCCCAGGAGACGGGCTGGGTCCAGACCGCGCCCGGCGTGTCGATCTACTTCGAGAAATACGGCTCGGGCCCGCAGGCCATCCTGGTGCCCAACCGGCTCTTCATGCCCGAGTTCCGCAATCTGGCCCGCGCCGATCGCACGCTGATTCTCTACGACATGCGGAACCGCGGTCGTTCAGGTCGCGTGGAAGACGCCGCCAGCATCACGATCATGGGTGATGTCGCCGATGTCGAAGCGCTCCGCACGCATTTCGGCTTTGAGACGATCTCGCTCATCGGCTACTCGTATCTCGGTCTGATGGTGGCGCTGTATGCGCGCGACTACCCGCACCGCGTGGACCGCATCGTACAGATCGCGCCTGTCCCCCGCCGATTCGGCACGCCGTACCCGGAGGACCAGACGGCGGGGCTGTCCACGCTTTCACCCGAGGGCCGCGCCGCGGCCGAGGCATGGGAGGCGGCGCAGGAGACCGCCACATCGGCGACGGATGGGGCGGAGCTGTGCCGTATCCAGGGCCGCTTCCTCGCGTTCCTGCTGGTCGGCAACCCCGCGAACCACGTCGGCGTCCCGGACGTCTGCGTGTACGAGAACGAGCACTACGCGAACCAGGTGCGGCACCTCGAGGCACACTTCGGGGACATCCAGAACCGCGACTTTTCGAAAGAACCGTTCACGACGCTCGCGCAGAAGGTGCTCACGGTCCACGGAACACTGGATCGCAACGCTCCGTACGGCGCCGGCCTGGAATGGGCCACCACGTTCCGCGACGGACGACTCATCACCGTGCACGGCGCGGCGCACCAGCTCTGGCTGGACGACACAGCCGTGCTCGATGACATCAGCCTCTTCCTCGATGGCATCTGGCCGGTCCGGGCCCGCGGCTTCGGGCGCTCCTGAAGCCATGCCTCATGAGGCCGATGCCTGCATCGCAGACGCATGACTGAACAGGCGTCACAAGAGCCCGGCCGCGTGCGGCAGGCGACGCCGGTGGACCTTGCCGCGCTGGTCCGGCTCATGACCGACTTCTACGCGGAGTCCGGATTCCATCTCGATGCCGACCGGGCAACGCAGGCGTTCCGGCGTCTCCTCAACGACGAGCGCCTCGGTCGCGTGTGGCTGCTGCGCGAAGGCGGGCGCGACACGGGCTACCTCGTCGTCACGCTGGGCTTCAGCATGGAGTACGGCGGACACGTCGCCTTCGTCGACGATCTCTACGTCGTGCCCGATGCGCGCGGCCGCGGGCTGGGAACCGCGGCGCTGGAGGCGGCCCGCGCATTCTGTACGGCGCGCGGCGTCCGCGCGCTGCACCTCGAGGTCGGCGCCGACAACGCCCCGGCGCTGCGACTGTACCGCAAGGCGGGATTCCAGCCGTCGGGACGGGAGCTGCTCACGCTGCCCCTGGCCGACCCGACGCACACCAACACGCGCACCGCGACCGGTCGCGCCATCACATGATCCGCTCGCTGCCGCCGGATTCGTCACCGGCCTGCTGTTCGCCACGCTCGCCCGATTGTGCGGCCGCCTGTGAAGTGTCGGAGCCGACGACGCGCGCGACGCGTTCCGGCACGTCATCGACAACGGGATCGGCAAGGTGGTTCTGGCACCGGGCAGTGTGTGAGACCGCGGGGTTCGCTCAGCCCCGCATCTTCTCGATGCCGTCCAGCACGACCTCCAGCGACGGTTCGAACTCGCGCCGGAAATCGTAGCCTTCCCGGATGAAAGGCTCCGAGTACAGTGCATGGAGGTGCGGGAACATCTCGGCCGGGAGTTCTTCCAGCACGGCGTCCGCCAGTTCCGCAGCACGGGCCTTGTCCACGTCCGCGAGGCTCAACTCGGTGAGCGCGAAACCGAAGACGAAGCTGTCGAGAAGAAGCAGCGCACGCGTCGTCATCCAGCCGCTGAACCCGCCCCCGAGAAGACAGCCGATGAGCGCATCGTCATGCCGCAGCCTCGCCGGCCCCGGGGTCCTGCGGGAATCCATGAGCGTCACGGCCCAGGGGTGCCTGGCCAGGACCTCCCGCGCCGAGAGCGATCGCACCCGCAACCCCTCCCGCCACCCCTGGCCCGCGACCGGAACCGCGATCTCGGAGAACACCTGATCCACCATCCCATCCAGCAGGTCTTCCCGGTTCCGGATGTGGTTGTAGAGCGACATGGCCTCCACGCCCAGGGCCGCCCCCAGGCTCCGCATCGTCAGCGCATCGAATCCCCTGGCATCGGCGAGCACGACCGCCGCGCCAATGACGCGCTCACGGGTCAGCGGGTCCCGCACGCGAGCCCGGGAAGCGGATCGTCGTCTGCTCATCGGCCTGCCAGGGTCCTCCGGCGTCGTCTGTTTCTCTTCGTCCGGGCGCCCGGAATTACTACGTAAGTACCACACCGGCAGCAACATGGATCAGCCCCGCCGCGCCGGCCCGCCCGGCGGCCCTTGCGCCCGTGGACTTACAATGTAAGTTCATGGGCGTCGCGGCGCGAGGTGCCGGCGGGTGCCAACGGGTCGCGGCGCCCGTACGGCCGGCCGTTGCGCGGGCCACGGCAGCCGCGCAACGACGGCCGGAGCGACGGGCCACCACACCCCACACACAGAGACCGATCATGAAGCGCTTCACGATCCTGCTGGGAGCGGCTCTGCTGCTCGGCGCGTCGTCGCTCGTCGCGCAGGACGGCGACCGCCGGCACTTTCTGGGCAGCTCGGCGTTCGTCCTGGCCAACCCGCTGCTCGCTGACCCGCCGGACTTCTATCAGTTGAACTTCGGGTACCGCCTGACGGTCCGCGACGTGTTTTCTGTCGAGTTCATCACCTGGAAGTACACGGCACCGCTGGGCATCCCGTACGGCCCTGATTTCGGCTCGGCGGACGAGGAGTATCCCGGCTATGTGAGAGAGTTCGGCATGGGCGTTGCCTACCAGCGGTTCATCTGGCGCGGGGCGTATGCGGCCGCCCACGCCACGCCCCTGGTGAAGCGTTACGTGGGCGAAGATGGTCAGCGGCTGCAGAGCGGCTTCCAGCTGTTTCTCGCGCTGCGCGCCGGCTATCACGTGCCGCTGCTCGGCAACCGGCTCTTTCTGGAGCCCTCGATCGCGTTCACGCACTGGCCGATCAGCACCAATGCACCGGCCGCGTTCGCGGAGCGAGATGGCCGCTGGCCGAATTACTTCCTGTTCGAGCCGGGTTTCCACTTCGGTGTGAAGTTCTAGCCCGTCACCGACGCAGCCTGCGGGCGCGCCCGTCGTCCTTGCGGCGAGGCGCGCCCGCGTCCATCGTGTCCTCTCCGCACTGCATCCTGAAACCGACGCCGGCAGGGGAATCGTGGGCTGCACCGTCCCGTCTTCGTTCCTGGGGGCTACGCTCGTGTGTTCGCCATGAGCATGGAACGGCTCGCCGCCGCCGTGGCCGACCGGTACCGCATCGAGCGTGAGCTCGGCGCGGGGGGGATGGCGACGGTGTACCTGGCGCACGATCTCCGGCACGATCGTCAGGTCGCGATCAAGGTGCTGCGCCCCGAGCTGGCCGCCATCATCGGCGCCGATCGTTTCCTCGCGGAGATCCGGACCACGGCCGGCCTGCAGCACCCGCACATCCTGCCGTTGTACGACTCGGGCGTTGCCGGCGAGCTGTTCTTCTACGTCATGCCCAGTGTTTCCGGGATCTCGTTGCGCGACCGGCTGGCCCGGGAGAAGCAGCTGCCCGTGCCGGAGGCGGTGCGCATCGCGACGGAAGTCGCCGGCGCGCTCGACTACGCGCACCGCCATGGCATCATCCACCGCGATATCAAGCCTGACAACATTCTGCTGCACGATGGCAGCGCGCTGGTGACGGATTTCGGCATCGCACTGGCGGCCAGCCAGGTGGGCTCGCGGATGACCGAGACCGGGATGTCGCTGGGCACGCCGCAGTACATGAGTCCCGAGCAGGCGATGGGCGAGCGCGAGCTCGACGCGCGCAGCGATGTCTACGCGCTGGGCTGCGTGACGTACGAGATGCTGACGGGCGAGCCGCCGTTCAGCGGACCCACGGCGCAGGCGATCGTGGCCAAGGTCATGACCGCGGAACCGGAGGACGTCACGACGCTGCGCAGCACGGTCCCCGTGCACGTGGCCGACACGGTGCGTACGGCGCTGCAGAAGCTGCCTGCGGACCGGTTCGAGAGCGCGAAGGCGTTTGCCGGCGCGATCACGGGTGAGGTGCCGGTTCCCACGCGCCGCCTCGCGGCGCCGGGGCCCGCAGCGCCTGTCACCCGTGGCCGTGCGCTGCTCGTCGCGGCGGCGGCGCTGTCGCTGATCGTGAGCGCGTTCCTGATCGGTCGTTCGCTCGCGCCCGGCTCGGCCGCGGAAGTGCCGCCGGCCCGCTTCGCCCTTCTGGCGCCGACGCTGGGCGGATCCGGCGTGAACGCGCTGTGGCGCCAGATCGCGATCACGCCCGCCGGTGATGCCATCGTGTACGTCGGGCAGTCCGCGAACCTGGTCTCCCTGTTCCTGCGGCGGCTGGATGCGGAGGGCCCGGTCGAGATCGAAGGCACGCAGACGCTCTCCGCCCCGGCGATCAGCCACGACGGCACGACGCTGATCGGGACCAATCTCGACGGGACATTCCGCGTGCCGCTCGAAGGTGGCACACCCCGCACGATGCGCGTGCCCGCGCACCCGCTGGGCACGTGGGGTCCCGACGGATCCTACTGGTTCAACGATGACAACGCGACCACGCTGGCACGCTGGACGCCCGCGGATTCCGTCATTCCGTTGCCGCGCGAGAAGGTCGCCGGTCTGCTCGTCCAGCAGATCCTTCCGGACGGGCGCAACGCGCTCGTGGTGCGCGCGCCGGCGGGGACGTCCTCGGGGCCGGCGCTGCTGCTGGACCTGGAGAGCGCGGAAACGACACCGCTCATCGACGGCCCGGTCACGGAGGTCCGGTTCGCGTTCGGCGAGCTGATCAGCGTCCTGCCGGACGGCTCGCTGATCGCCACACCCTTCGATATCGAGCGCCGCGTCGCGACCGGGCCTGCGACCGTGCTCGCGACCAGCGTGATGTCGACGGGCACCGGTCTCGCTCAGTTCGCCGTGGCCGACAACGGCACCCTGGCATACATGCCGGAAACGCCCCGGTCGCTCGTCCTGATGAGCCGGACCGGCTCGTCCGAGACGGTCATCGCGGACCGCATCAACATCCACGCGCCGCGCTTCTCTCCGGACGGCACCCGTATTTCCGTCGACATCTCGGGCAGCGAGGGTCGCGATGTGTGGACGCTGGCGCTCGACAGGGGCACGCTCACGCGTGCCACATTCGACCGCGACGGGCACGACGCCACCTGGACGCCCAATGGCCGCTTCCTGACCTACATCTCGCTGCGGACCGGGACCCTCACGATCTGGCGGACGCGGCCGGGCAGCACCGCCCCGGCTGAATCGCTGCTCGCCTCGCCCCGGCTGATCTACACGGGAACGTGGCTGAGCGATGGCAGCGCGCTGATCGCCGATGCCACGGATCTCAACGGGGCCTCGCGCAGCGACATCGCTCGCGTAGGCAACGCCGGGCGCGGGCCGATCGAGCCGCTCGTCGCCAGCCCCTACGAAGAGTACTACGCGGCGCCGTCGCCCGACGGGCGCTGGCTCGCGTTCGTCTCCAACCAGTCCGGCGTACCCGAGGTCTACGTGCAGCCCCTGGACGGGAACGGTGAGCCGCTCAAGATCTCGCAGGGCGGTGCGACCGAGCCTGTGTGGGCACCGGGCGGGCGCGAGCTGTTCTTCCGCACCAGCGGGAGCGAGCTGGTGTCCGTGACGCTGCGGACGGAACCCACGCTCGCCGTGCTCAGCCAGCAGGCCCTGTTCTCCGTCAACGAGATCGTGAGCGCCCAGCCGCATTCGAACTACGACGTCTCGCCCGACGGCCAGCGCTTCGCAATGGTGCGGCGCGCGCCGGGCAGCCACATTGTCGTGATCCAGAACGTGCCTGCGCTGCTGCGCAGGCTGCGCGCCCGGACCGGGGCAGCGCGATAAGCATCACCGGGCGCCCGACCGCGGCGTCCGAGTTCACCCGGATATGGCCGACCGGCAGTGCCGGTGACAGCGGCGTTACCATGATTTCTCAGCTGCTGACGAGCGCACTCGAAGGCCGCTACGGCGTCGACCGGGAGATCGGCGCCGGCGGGATGGCCACAGTCTACCTCGCGCGCGACATCCGTCACGACCGCAGTGTGGCGCTCAAGGTGCTGAAGCCCGAACTCGGCGCCGTGCTCGGTGTCGAGCGCTTCCTGTCGGAGATCCGGGTCACGGCCAACCTGCAGCACCCGCACATCCTGCCGCTCTTCGATTCGGGCGAAGCCGCCGGGCTGCTGTTCTACGTGATGCCCTATGTCGAGGGCGAGAGTCTTCGCCAGCGCCTGGACCGGGAGAAGCAGCTGCCGGTCGAGGAGGCGATGCGCATCGCGATCGCGGTGGCGGGCGCGCTGGACTACGCACACCGCCACGACGTGATCCACCGCGACCTGAAGCCGGAGAACATCCTGCTGCACGATGGCCAGCCGGTCATCGCGGACTTCGGCATCGCGCTGGCCGTCAGCAACGCGGGCGGCGCGCGCATCACGCAGACGGGCCTCTCGCTCGGTACGCCGCAGTACATGAGCCCGGAGCAGGCCACGGGTGATCGCGTCGTGGATGGGCGCAGCGACATCTACTCGCTCGCTGCCGTGACGTACGAGATGCTGGCCGGCGAAGCGCCGCACCTGGGCAACACCGTCCAGGCGATCATCGCGAGAGTGCTGACGGACCGGCCGGCGGACGTGCGCCAGCGCCGGCCATCGGTGCCCGAGCATGTCGCGCTCGCGATCGACAAGGCGCTCGAGAAGACGCCGGCGGACCGGTTCAGCACGGCGCACGAATTCGCTGCTGCGCTCGACGGCCGGGCGACCGTATCCGCTCCGGCGTCTCGCACGACCACGCCGTCCGGCAAGCCGTCCCGGCCGCGCAGGATCGCGCTCGCGCGTGAGGTCACTGCCTGGACGCTGGCCGCGGCCGCCGCGGGCTGGATCCTGGTTGCGAACCAGGGGAACGGCGTGGATGAACGCGCGCCGGTCGTCCGCGCGGTTCTCGATCTGCCGGCCGGCGTCCGCATCGCCGATGCGCTGACCGGGACCACGGTGGCCCTGTCGCCATCGGCCGATCGGATGGCCTACACCACGACCGTTCCGGCCGGCTTTCAGATGTACATCCGCCGGATGGATGAGCTGGCCGCGCGGCCCGTGGCGGAGGGTTCGACCGGTCGGAACCTGGCCTTCTCGCCGGACGGTCGGTGGCTCGCCTTCACCGAAGGCAATGCCGTGAAGAAGGTCCTGCTCGAGGGCGGCCAGACCGAGACCGTGGCCGTAGCTACGTTCGTCACGGTTCCGTACGGCCTGACGTGGGCCGGCAACGACACCCTCGTCCTCGGCTCCTTCGTGGGCCTGTACAAGGTGGGCGCGGCAGGCGGCACGCCTCTCCAGGTACCGCACTCCGACTCCTCGACGGATCGGATCGGCCAGCGCTGGCCGATCGCCGTGCCCGGCCAGAACGCGGTGGTCTATGCGAGCGGCAGCAGCGCCGTCGGCGACGGACGCCTGGCCGTGAGCCGACTCGCCTCAGGTGAACTGACCGTATTCGATGTACCGCTGTCGGTCCCGCTCGGCATCGTGGAAGGCCAGCTCGTGTACGTGACGAATTCCGGCCTGCTGATGGCCATACCCTTCGACACCCGGGCGCTCGCACCGAGCGGTGATCCGCGGCAGATCGATGAGCAGGTGATCGTCGATGCGACATCCGGAGCGAAGGCCTCGCTCTCTCCATCCGGAACGCTCACCTTCCTGCGTGGCCGTTCGCAGACCGATCCCGTGCTTCTGTCCCGTGGCCAGTCCGCCGGGTCGCCCCTCGTCCGCGAACGCCACCAGTACTCCACGCCGCGCTTCTCTCCCGATGGACAGCGTGTCGCGTTCGGCGTCCTCGGACAGGGTGGCGGGCAGATCTGGATCTACGACATTCCCGGCAACACGCTGACCCGGCTCACTGCGGAAGGATCGAATCTCAGGCCGGAATGGACGGGCGACGGTCGCCGGATCGTCTTCCGGTCGGAACGCGGCGGGCGGGCCGGGATCTGGTGGCAGCCCGCAGACGGCAGCGAGCCCGCCGAGCTGCTCTATCAGCCGGATGTCGATCCCTTCGAGGCGCTGATCTCCACCGACGGCAATTGGCTGGTCTACCGCAGTGGTCCCGGCGTCCAGCACTCGCGCGACATCATGGCCGTCCCCCTCGAAGGCGAGCGCACACCCATCGTGCTCGCATCCGGGGAAACGACGCAATCGATGCCGAGACTGTCGCCGGACGACCGGTGGCTGGCATACCAGTCGAACGAGCAGAATCGTTTCGAGATCTACGTGCGCCCGTTCCCCGGTCCCGGGCCACGGGTCCAGGTGAGCAGCGAGGGCGGGACCGAGCCGATCTGGGACCGATCGGGGCGAGCGCTCTACTACCGCGGCCCGAGCGGTGAAGTGATCCGCGCGGCGGTTTCGACCTCACCGGGCTTCTCGGTCGGCGAGCGCCAGACCGTGCTCACCGGCAATTACCTTCCGGACTCATCGCATCCCAGCTACGACGTGTCGCCTGACGGCCGCTTTCTGATGCTCCAGCGTGCCGGAGCGGAGACCCAGACGGTGATCGTGCACAACTTCGCGCAGGAGTTGCGCGAGAAGACCTCGCCCGCGCGCTGATCAACCGCCCTTCGCAGTCGCGCTGTTCTCATCACCTGGAACGGGCGCGATGCGCGTTGCATATTGCATCAGGTCCGTGCCGCGTCCGGATACTGATCTCACGCACGGACCGATCCGGAGGGAGGCGACCGATGGATCCTCCCGCGAGCCACGCAGGTTTCGCACGCCCGCAGCATTGCGGCTCCCGCCGTTCACGATCTCCGACAATCGCCGAAGTTCCGGGACGCAGCGGCCGAATGTTCGTGGCGCAACGCGCTCCGCGGGATGCTCCCCGGAGAGCTGCGCGCGCTGCGGGCGAGGCAGGCTTCATCGGTTTGCAGATGACTCGGCAGGAGGTGTTCCATGACCGATCCATCCCATGAGACCTGGGTTCACGGCGTGAGCCTGCACGTGCGCGATGCGGCCGCGTGCGAGGTGATTCCACACGGGGCGGGCGCCGATGTGAAGGGCGATTTCAAGAAGTCCGCGTGGGTGCACTTCGCGGTTCCGACACCCGTTCTCGCAGCGGGCAGGAAGCTCGGCCTGCGTGCGGCGATGGTGCGATTCGCGGCCGAGAACGCGCGCGTCCTCGACATTCACGTCTGGGACGGCGACCGCCGGGTCGCCACCCATGATGACCTCTGGCTGGCCGGGACCATGCAGGTGAAGAAGGTCTCCGCGCTGGTCACGCAGGTCAGAAACGGGATCGCCATCGCCGTCCGGGTCGGGTTCTGGGATCCGCTGACCCAGGCGGAGATCGACGCGATCCTCATGACGGCGAAGTCCGGCGCGGATTACATCAAGACGTCCGATATCGAGCAGTGGAAGAAGTGGGGCCTGGGCGTGAGCGGCTTCGTGCGCTTCGCCGGCGCGGGCTGCGAGTTCGGGCCGGCCGGTGTGCTGCAGGCGGAGCTCGGAACGCCGGGCACGACGGTCATCGACACGGACCTGCTGCCGCCCATCGAGGCACTGACCGGCTCCGTCGCCTGATGTGGCGGACGCGCCGGGCCCCACGGAGGGACTGAGCTTCGAGCCGGTCCGGTCGATTGCGCCCACGCCGGATGGCGCTGTGATCCGTGTGCGGTCGCCAGCGCGGAACCCGGGCTGTTACTTTCGCGTGGTCCACGGCCGCGTCGGCGCGATGAGGGCGCCGTGGCCCGCGCGCCGGGCGCGCCTCAGCCCACGAAACCACGGAAACGGATGACTGCGCTGGATCGTCTGAACGCGGCCCTGGCCGGGCGCTACCGCATCGAGGGCGAACTCGGCGCGGGCGGCATGGCCACCGTGTACGCCGCCCGCGATCTGCGCCACGAGCGCGACGTCGCGATCAAGGTGCTCCGGCCGGACGTCTCCAATGCGATCGGCCGTGAGCGGTTCGTGCGCGAGATCCGGCTGGCCGCCAGTCTCAACCACCCGCACATCCTGCCGCTGTACGATTCCGGCGAGGCGGACGGGTTCCTCTATTTCGTGATGCCGGTGATGCGCGGCCAGACGCTGCGCGACCGGCTGCGCGAGAAAGGTCGATTGCCCGTCGACGAGGCACTGCGCATCGCCACCGAGGTCGCGGACGCGCTGGACTACGCACACCGCCAGGACATCGTGCACCGCGACATCAAGCCCGAGAACATCCTGCTGCACGAGGGCCACGCCGTCGTCGCCGATTTCGGCATCGGCAAGGCGCTCCTGGCCGCGGCCGCCAGCGCGAAGACGTTCACGCAGATCGGTGTCACCGTCGGCACACCGGCCTACATGAGCCCGGAGCAGGCGGCCGGCGACGATCTCGATGGGCGCAGCGACCTCTTCGCGCTGGGCTGCGTGCTCTATGAGATGCTGACGGGCGATGTCGCGTTCGAGGCGCCGACCGCCCAGGCGACGATCGCGAAGCGGTTCATCCATACGCCGCCGTCCGTGACATCCACGCGTTCTGACGTACCCACGCACGTGGCCGAGATCGTGACGCGCATGCTGGCAACGGAAAGGGCGGGACGGCACGCCACGGGCGCCGAGGTCGTGGCGACGCTGCGCACACCGTACGCGCCGGCGCCTCCGGCCGCGCCCGTCGCTCCTGCAACGGACACACCGGACGCGAAGTCCATTGCCGTGCTGCCGTTCGCGAACATGAGCGCGGACCCGGACAACGAGTTCTTCAGCGATGGGCTGACGGAGGAGCTGATCACCGACCTGTCGGGTGTACAGGCGCTGCGCGTCATCTCGCGCAACTCGGCCATGGCGCTCAAGGGCAGCACGAAGGCCATGCGCGAGATCGGTTCCGAGCTGGGCGTGCGGTACGTACTCACGGGCAGTGTGCGCAAAGCCGGCCAGGCCCTTCGCATCAACGCGCAGCTCGTGGACGCGCAGACCGACGCACCGCTCTGGGCGGAACGGTACAGTGGCACGATGGAGGACATTTTCGACGTGCAGGAGCGTGTCTCGCGCGCGATCGTCGAGGCACTGCAAGTGCAGCTCACGTCGGCCGAGGACACGCGGCTGGCGGCACGGCGCATCGCGGACCCGCGCGCCTTCGAGCTGTACCTGCAGGCCCGGAGCGAACTGCGCCGCCACGGGGCGTCGCCCGAACACGCCGGCACCCTGCTCGAGCGCGCGATTGCGATCGAGGGAGAGACACCGCCGCTGCGTGCGCTGCGCGCCTACATGTGGATCACGCAGGTGCGCGGCGGACTCGCCGCCGACCTGACGCCGCTGGACGACGCGGAGGCCGAGGCGAGGACTCTGGTTGAGGAGGTCCCGGACGCGCCGTACGGTCATGCCCTGCTCGGCATCATCGGGTACGAGCGCGGTCACCTGCGCGAGGCAGCTCGTCATCTGAGGAACGCCCTCGAGCTGGATCCATCCGATGCGGACGTCCTCTTCTTCCTCACCATCACACTTCAGGCAGCAGGACAGATCGACGCGGGAATCCGGCTCGCCGCCCGCTTCCAGGAGGCCGACCCGCTTTCCCCGTTCGCGAACCTGATGGTCGGCGTGACGCCATGGTTCGCCGGGCGACCGGGCGAGCGTGTGGATGCCGTGGAGAACGCGCTGGCCCTCGACCCGGACAACCCGATCGTCCGGTGGGCGCTCGGCTACACATACGCGCTCATTGGACGCACGTCCGACGCCGCGGCCGAGGCGCAGTGGATGCTCCAGCACGCACCGGAGATTGCGTACACGGCGCAGCTCGCAGCCCTGGTCGACGCGATGGAGGGTCGGCGCGCCGACGCGCTCGACAGACTTTCCCGGTTGGACCTGAAGCCACTCGACTCCCATCACACGTTCCACATCTCCGAGTCGTTCGCCATGGCGGGCGACACGGCGCGCGCCCTCGAGCTGCTCGAATGGGCGGTCGATCACGGCTTCTATCCGTACCGGTTCCTCGCCGAGTTCTGCCCGTTCATGGAGCCGCTGCGGCAGATGCCGGGCTTCCAGCGCGTGCTCGCCAACGCGGCGCGTCGCGTCGCGGAGTTCAGCACCTGAAGGGACGCCCCATGGCCGACAGACTGTTCGCAGCTGCGTACCCGTACGGCGATGACGTGCTCGCGCTGCCGGTCGATGACCTCGATCGGGCGGCCGCGTGGTACGGCGCCCGTTTCGGTCTCGTCGAGGTGGAACGGCGCGCCGACCCGCCCGCCGTGATCATGGAACGCGATGGCGTTCGCATCGGCTTCGAGATCAACGGCCGGGATCCCGGGCAGGAGGGCGCCGCGATCCTGGTGACCGACATCCACCGGGCGCGCCAGGAGCTGGAAGGCGCCGGCGTCGCCATCGGCAACTGGCGTGTGGACGAGCGCGACGGCAGGAAACTCCAGGTGTTCTTCGTCGTCGCGCCGGACGGCCTCTGTTACTACTTCCACCAGCCGATCGAGTAGGCCGAAGGGAAGTCCGAATGCAGAAAGTCACACCCTGCCTGTGGTTCGACGGCCAGGCGGAAGAGGCGGCCACGTTCTACACGTCGCTGCTGCCGGACTCGCGGGTCGACCGCGTCGTGCGTTCGCCCGCCGACGCGCCCAGCGGGCCCGCGGGGACGGTGCTCCTCGTCGAGTTCACGCTCGCGGGCAACCGGTTCACCGGCCTGAACGGCGGTCCC
>JBFFZF010000138.1:0-13330 GCA_041568755.1 Longimicrobiales bacterium
CGCGCCGGGCTCCACCGCGGCGGGTCAGCGCTGCCGGACGCGGATGCCGTGGCCGTCCGCACGCTGGACGCCGCCGGCATCGATGTTGCTGATCGGGGCCAGCCCGACGACCGTCCCGGTCCGTCCCCCGTCGTCCATCCGGACGACGAGCATGCCGGGCGTGCTGCCGGTCGCGACGTGCGGGTCGCCGCTCAATGGATTGGGCCCGCGCAGCGAGAAGAACATGAGGTCGCCGGAAGGCGAGATGTCGACCAGGTCCGGCGCGGGGTCAGCGGAGAAGCCGCTGACGAGGTTGACGGTGCCGGCGTGCGCGTTCGTGCGCGTGTCGAAGACCTCCGCGACGTTGCCGATGCGATCTCCCACCCACAGCCAGTTCTGGTTGCGGGAAGCCGCCATGCCGTGCGAATCGCGACCGGCCGGTGCGAGATCATCGGAGAAGACGAGCGCGGGCGACCCGCCACGGCCGCTCAGGAAATCGGCGATCCTGAATCGGTAGACGTCGAACTCCGACAGGTTGGCGGCCGTGCCGCCGCCGGAGTTGATGTACATGTCCCCGTTCACCTGCATGCCGCCGCACCCGTTGCCGTGCACACCGGCCGCGTTGAAATCGGCGACCACACGCATGGGCGTGGCGCGCGGGTCCACGACCAGGAGGCCGCCCCCGCGCAGCGTGACGAAGGCGCGGTTGGAGGAGCGGTCCACGATCGGGCAGATCGGTGCGTTGTCCGGCCGGATCCCGGCGGCCTGGCACGGCGTTCCGGACGGTGTCGTACACGTCGTGAGGTCGATGGTCGCCGCGGGATTGATGGCGAACGTACCGGATGGAAAATCCGCGTCGATCCGCTCGAGCAGTTTGCCGTTCTGGTTGGCGACCAGGATGTACGACCCGTCGACAGCCGGCACGGCCGCGTGCGCCTGCCGGGCGCCACCCGCGCCGGGCGTCGTGCGCAGGCACGCGATGGGCGCGCGTGTCGCCGCATCCATGACGACGACGTGCCCGCTGGCCACGAAGGACAGCACGGCATGGCGGTTGTTCGTCGTGAAGAACAGCATGTGCGGCCGGACGGGGGATGCACCCGTCTGCGCCTGACAGAGCGCCGCCGTGGCGCCGCCCAGGTCGATGAACTCGGACGCACCGGGTGAGCCGCCACCGCGTGGGAAGGCCGTGCCGTCCCAGATGTGGATGCCGCCGCCGTACGCGACACCGGCGGAGTTGGACTGATCGACCAGCCAGACCTCGAAATTGCGGTCGCCTGCCGGACCGAGCATGGCGACCGCCTCTTCGTTCCAGGGCGCCAGCGACTCCTCGCCGCAAGCGGCGACGAGCAGGCCGGCCACGAGTACGAGCATCGGAACGCGCACCATGGACCCTCCGGGTTGTGGTGAAGCACCGGTCACCGGTGGTGGCCGGTCCACGTCCTCGTCCCCATGACCGGACCCGGCAATCAGAACCGCGAGTACCGGATCCAGGTGTCGGCCCGCGCCCACGCGGCCCGGAACGCAGCGCGGGCCTCGTCGGCCTCCGCATTCTTTCCCTGTGCGCGCAACGACTGCTCCAGCCCGAGCAGGCTCCAGCCGTTCCTGGGATGATCCTCGAGTTCCGCGCGGTACACGCGCTCGGCATCGACAGGCCGACCTGCCTCGAGGAGCGTTGCACCCAACCAGTGCCGTGCGGAGAAGTTGAGCGGCTCCGGCTCGTCGTAGCGCAAGCCGTCTTCCACGACCACGCATTCTTCGAGGATGCGGATCGCCTCGTCCAGCCTTCCTTCACCGCGCAACAGCTCGGCGCGCAGGATGCCGCCCGTGATGGCGAGCAGGTCCTTCGCCGTGTGGCCACGGAACTGGACGGAATCGCCCGCCCCGGTGGCCGTCCGTTCGACGCTCTCCAGGTAGTGGCGCGCGCTGTCGGTCCGGCCCGTGCGCAGATGTGCGTAGCCCGTTGCGAACTGATGCAGGCCACGGTAGACGGCGTGGTCCGTCAGGTCCTCCTTCAGCTCGAGGATCTGGTCGAAGCGGCCGAAGCGCAGCATCGCGAGCGCGACGTAGAACGTGCCACCGCGTACCAGCCTGGCGTAGTCGCGACCGGCCTGGATGGCGACGGCGCCCTGCCCGTCGAACGATGCGGAGAAGAGCAGCATGTGCAGGTTGTGCGAAGGATAGATGGCAAAGCCTTCACCGATCTCCGCTTTCTGGTCGGAGTGCCAGGCGTCCAGGTTGGAGCGCACGGCATCCCCCCAGCGGCCCACGCGGTTGTAGGTGTGCGAGGGCATGTGATTGATGTGGCTGGCCCCCGGGATCGCATGACCGAGGTGGTCGGCGCACGCCTCGGCCTTCCCCGGCATTGACGTGCTTTCCGTCGCATGGATGTACAGGTGACACGCGCCGGGATGTGTGATGTCGCGGGTCAGCACGTCCTCCAGCACGCGGTGGATGGCCTGCACGTTGGGCTTCGTCAGATCCCAGTTGCCACGCCGCGGCTCGATGAGCATGAGCGCCTCGGCGTAGAGCGTGCCGGCGTCGAGATCGTGCGGATAGGCGCGGTAGACCTGCGCCATGGCCTGCGCGTAGAGCGTGTCCAGCTGTTCGCGACGGACGGGATCGTGAGCCGGCTCATAGCGAACGGTCATGGCCTCGATGAGCGCGCGCTCGACCGCCGATCCGGGCTCCTGCTCCCTGGCCTTGCGGATGGCGGCAAATGCGCGGGGCGCGTCGTCGCGCGACATGTCGCCGTTCAGGTACGGTCCCCACGCCAGTGCCTCGCCCCAGTAACAGAGCGCGCATGCCGGATCGCGTTTCTGCGCTTCGCGGAACGAACGCGCCGCGTCCTCGGGCGTGAAGCTGAACAGAAGCTGCATGCCCTGCGTGAAGTAGGCCTGCGCCTCCGCGGAGGTCGTGGCGATCCTGCGCTCGTACACACCCAGACCGGTCTGGTACAGCGGCATGGGCTGCGCGAAGCTGGGCGGGTCCTGCGCCTCGACAGCACCGAGCTGGCGGGCCGCGAGCGGCGAGGCGGCGGCCACGATCAGCGCCAGCGCGACGGGTAGGGCGGTGTGATTCCGGACTCCAGGCATGGCTCCCCTGCCGCGGGTTGTCACGTCGTCAGCGGACGACCAAGCTGCCGGGACGGGGTGGCCGCCGGCAAGGCTCGCGTCGCGCCCTGCCCGACCCGGCGGCACAGCCGGGCGATCCCGGCGTCTGGCTTGACGGCCTTCGGCGACGCGTGCGATGATAAGCGACCCCCTGGCGACCCCCTACGGTGAGATGCGTCATGGCGCCCGCGCGGCGTGGCCGATTCCTCCTCGTGCTGCTCGTCGTCGCGTGCGCGCGGTCGCCCGCCCGTCCCGCGGCGCCGGCGCCCGATGCCGGCTTCGCGGCGCTGGTCGACCGCCTGTCCGAGGCTGGCGGCTTCTTCCCCAGCGACAACCTGGTCTCCAACGAGACCTCCTACCTCCACGTGCTGGGCCGCATGGCGGACCTGGGCGTGACCGGCGGCGCGTACGTGGGTGTGGGGCCGGACCAGAACTTCTCCTACATCGCGGCGGTCCGCCCGGACATCGCCTTCCTCATCGACATACGGCGGGACAATCTGCTGCATCACCTGCTCTACAAAGCGGTCTTCGCGGAGGCACGCACCCGCATCGAGTTCCTCTGCGTCATGACTTCACGACCCTGCCCGGCCGACGCGACAGCCTGGAGGGACGCCGACATCGCGGACATCGTCCGCTACATCGATGGCACGGCCCAGGACACGGCACGGTTCGAGTCGAACGTCGCGCGCGTGCGCGATCGCGCCCTCGGCATGGGCATCCCGCTGTCCGCCGCCGATCTGGTCGTGATCCGCCGCATCCAGGATCGCTTCCGCCGGGACGGGCTCGACATCCGCTACGCGACCGTGCCGCGCTATCCCGCGTGGCGGGAACTGCTCCTGCAGACCGACCTCGAGGGTGTCCGGCGCAACTACCTGGCCGATGAGGCGAGTTTCCAGTTCGTGCGGGAGCTCCAGCGGCGCAACCGTGTCATCCCCGTGGTCGGTGACCTGGCCGGCAGCCACGCGCTGGCCGCGATCGGTGCCGAGGTCGCCGGGCGAGGCCTGACGATCCGCGCGCTGTATGTGTCGAACGTGGAACAGTACCTGATGCGCGGCCCGGGTTTCGCCGCGTTCGGCCAGACCGTGACGCGGCTGCCGTTCGATGGGCGCAGCGTGATCATCCGGAGCTACTTCGGTCGGACCGGCTCGTTGCCCCAGACCGTGCCGGGGCACTACTCCACGCAGCTGCTCGAACGCGCCGCCGATTTCGTCGGCCAGGTGCGGGCGGGCGGCTACGCCTCCTACTGGGACCTCGTGACGCGGAATTCGCTGCCGCTGCGCAGGGAAGACCGGCCGTCGCGGCGCCCGTCCCGGTCCTATCCGCATTCGGCTCTTCGACTTGGCAGGTCAAAACCCTTGACGGACCGGTATCGCGCCCCTAACTTAGCGCGAGGTGGGCACAGGACCGGGCTTCGAGCCCGGCGACCAGAGTACTGGCAGTAGAGGGACCTGGGACGAGTGACCGGGTCCTTTTTTCGTGCCCACCGGAGTTAGGGCGGGGGGTTCCTGCCCATGGACAGGTGAACGAGCGGGACGGACATACCGGACACCGACGATCACCAGGAAAACACGGAGTTTGGTATGCGTACCAGTGGGACCGTGAAGTGGTTCAACGACGCCAAGGGTTTCGGCTTCATCACGCCGGAGGACGGGTCGAAGGACTGCTTCGTTCACCACACGGCCATCCAGGGCAGCGGCTTCAAGTCGCTGGCGGAGGGCGAGCGCGTCGAGTTCGACATCATCCAGGGCCAGAAGGGCCCTGCGGCTTCGAACGTCACGCGCGTGGGCTAGTGGACGTCCGGGGCTGAGCCCCGCGTCGCTTGCCGAACGGCCGCCCCGGGGTTCCCCGGGGCGGCCGTTTGCATCCTGCCGCGGCCGCCTGCCATCGTGGGTCGCATGACCGACCGGGCGCGACGGGCCGTCGTCGGCTCGCCGGTCGCTGACCATGCTGGGCGGCGATGCGGCGACCGCGGATCAGCTGCAGCTCGTGTACGAGGACGCGTTGCCGGCGGTGACAGCGCTGCACGCCGGTCCGGGTTCCACGCTCCGGGTCCACAGAATGGGTGACGTGGAAGTGATCGACGCGATGTCCGTCAACGCGGAAGATGCCGGCGCAGGACCGGGCGGACCGCTGTGGGACGTGCTGGATGCGCAGGGCCGGCTGCTGGGCACGATCGCCCTGCCCGCCCGGCGCCGCATCCAGCGTATCACGGAAGACGCCGTGCACGGAGTGCGCGCTGACACCCTCGACATCCAGCGTGTGGAGCGGCTCCGGCTGATCCGCGGCGGTGAGCGATCATGAAGCCGATCACGTGCATCGAGGACCTGCGGCAGCTCGCCGAGCGTCGCGTGCCGCGCATGTTCTACGATTACGCGGACTCGGGCTCGTACACGGAGACGACGTACCGCGCGAACGAAACTGATCTGCGCAGCATCCGGCTGCGCCAGCGCGTCGGCGTGGATGCCAGTGAGCGCAGCCTGCGCACGACGATGCTCGGCGAGGAGGTGAGGATGCCCGTCGCCCTGGCGCCGACGGGCCTGGCCGGCATGCAGCACGCCGACGGCGAGATTCTGGCGGCCCGCGCGGCGGAAGCGTTCGGCGTGCCGTTCACGCTGTCCATGATGAGCATCTGCTCGATCGAGGATGTCGCCGCGCACACCAGCAAGCCGTTCTGGTTCCAGCCGTACATGCTGCGGGACCGGACGTTCATGGAGCGCGTGATCGGTCGGGCCCGCGACGCGCGCTGCTCGGCCCTCGTGCTGACCATCGACCTGCCGGTCCTCGGCCAGCGCCACAAGGACGTCGTGCACGGTCTGTCGACGCCACCCCGGCTCACGGTGCGCAACGTGCTGAACATGATGACCCGCCCGCGCTGGTGCCTGGGCATGCTGCGCACGCGCCGTCGCCACTTCGGCAACATCGTCGGCCACGTGCGCGGCGTGGACGACATGCACTCGCTGTCCGCGTGGGTCGCGCAGCAGTTCGACCCGACGCTCAGCTGGAGCCACGTCGAGTGGGTGCGCAAACTCTGGGATGGGCCGCTCATCGTGAAGGGCATCATGGACGCGGAAGATGCCAGGATCGCGGCGGGCAGCGGCGCCGATGCTCTCGTCGTCAGCAATCATGGCGGCCGGCAACTCGATGGTGCGCCGTCGACGATCGCGGCGTTGCCAGCCATCGTCGATGCGGTCGGCGATCGCATCGAGGTGTGGCTGGACGGCGGCATCCGGAGCGGTCAGGATGTGCTGAAGGCGCTGGCTTCCGGCGCGCGCGCGACGATGATCGGCAGGGCCTTCCTGTGGGGGCTGGGGGCCGGGGGCCAGGCCGGCGTACACACCTGCCTCGAGATCCTGCACAGGGAGCTCGATGTCACCATGGCGCTGTGCGGCCGGACACGCATCGCGGATCTCGACCGGACCGTGCTGTTCGACGCCGTGTGATCTTTCGCTCGCGGGCCAGCCGCCGGAGTCAGCCGCGCAGCCACGCCCCGAGCCGTGAGCCCAGCGCTGCCACGAAGCCCTGGCTGATCGCGTAGCTGAATGCCAACGCGATTTCGCTGTGCGTGAGGTCCAGCTCATCGGACAGGAGGTGGCTCACGCCGATGCCCGCGACGGCGCCGGACACGGCGCCGAGGATCGAGCCGATCCCGGACGGGCGCGTGTCCGCGATGCGGCCGGCCAGGTGTGCGCCGAGCGCCGCGCCCGCCGTACTGATCGCGACGGCGATGCCCGCGCTTTCGATGTAGCAGGCAATGTCGTCGGTGGTGCAGTCGTTCGCCTGCGCCAGGACCAGGCCCAGTCCCAGGCCAGCCCCCGAACCGATCGAGCCGCCGACCGACTCGACGAACAGGGCGGTCCCGCCACCCGTCTGCGCCGCGACCGGCAGGAAGGACGCCATGCACGCCAGACCCGCCAGCATGAGCGCGCGGGTCAGAGATCGAATACGATGCTGCAGCACGTGACTCCGCCTTCGGCTTTCGTGAACTCCGCCACGTCCACCGTACGGAGGTCGAGGCCGACGCGTTCCAGGCGCTCGCCCGTGCGCGGGAACGCGGCGGGAAAGAGGACGACATCCCCCACCCGGAGCGCGTTGGCCGCGTGCGGTTCGGCGGGGTCCACGTCGATTTTTTCGAAGGCCGCGAACGGATCCGGCGAGACCCACGCGCGGTTGAGCAGCACGCGTTCTTCACCGATGCCCGTCACGGCACTCTTGAGGTGCAGACAGCCGCGCACTTCGATGCCGCGGACCCGATACCCGAACGGTTCGACCAGCCGGCGCAACTGGTCCACGCCGTCCGCATTCGTCCGGCCGGACAGCCCGACGTACAGCGTGCGACCGAGCACGAGGACATCGCCGCCATCCAGTGTGGCGGGCGGCTGGATCCACACGAGCGGGCGGTAGCGGGCGAGCGCCTCTGCCACACTGGTCGTTTCCGCACGGCGCGACGCGGCCCCCGGGTGGGTGATGACGGCGACTTCCTCCAGCACGACGGCGGTGTCCTCGACGAACACGCCGTCCGGACACGCGGGCGCGTCGGGCAGGCGGATCCGGCGGCAGCCCAGGTCTGCGAGGAGACCCTCGTACGCGGCGTGCTGCGCGCGGGCCATGTCGACGTCGATCGGTTCACGCGCGATGTGCGTCAACTCGCACTGCACGATGCCGGGCGAAACGGACCGGGTCAGCGCGATGCGCATGGCGTGGCAGGGGTGTTCGAGCGCCGCAACGCGGACCGCGACCGTCGTGTCATGGTGTCCTCCCCTCCGGGTGGCCTATCTTAGCGCCGCCCCTGTCGAGGAGGAACCTCCCGTGCCCAACGATTCGCTCCGCGTGCATCGTTCCGTGATCCACCGGCTGGCGGCGGCCGCCTGGTTGATCCTGGCGGCTCCCGCGCTGTCCGCGCAGCAGCCGGCCCCCACACTGGCACTCGTCGGCGGGCGGGTGATCGACGGGTACGGCGGCCCGGTCATCGAGAACGGTGTGATCCTCGTGGCCGGCGAACGCATCATCGCGGTGGGCCGGGCCGGCGAAGTGAACGTCCCGGCCGGCGTCACCGTGATCTCGACCGAAGGGATGACGGTGCTGCCCGGGCTGTTCGACATGCACGTGCACATCCATCTGCTCGGCCACGCCGATTACCGGCGCTGGAACGAGCTTTACGGACGTGTCGAGGCCACGGAGGTGATGCCCGTCGCGGCGCGGCAGCTGCTGATGGCGGGCGTGACCAGCGCACGCGACCTGGGTGCCGAACTGGAACCGATCCTCGAGGTGCGACGCCGCATCCGTGCCGGCGAGATCCCGGGTCCCCGCCTCTTCGTTTCGGGGCCGTTCATCCAGCGCGCGCCGTACGAGGAGTACGAGCGCGACATGCGCTGGGGCGTGGACGGCGCCGAGGACGCCCGCCGCAAGGTGCAGCGGCTGATCGATGCGGGCGTCGATGTCATCAAGCTCATCGATCAGGATCAGCTCACCGACGATGAGGTCCGTGCCATCGTCCAGACGGCGCACGCCGGTAACCGGCCGGTCATCGCGCACGCGCACCGCATGGAAGAGATCCGCGTCGGACTCCGCCACGGTGTGGACGGCTTCGAGCACACCGGACTCGGCACCGCGCCAGGGTACCCGGACGACATCCTGATCGCCTTGCGCGAGCGCAACACGGCCATCTGGTGGACGCCCACGATTTCGCCGCTCTACGTCATGCAGTATACGGGCGAAATCTTTCCCGAACGTCTGGATGATCCGCGCTGGCGCGCATTCATGGCGCCGGCCATGGCCGACGAGATCCGCCGTTCGCTGTCCAGCATCCCGGCACTCCCCTACTATGCCCTGTTCCCCAGCCGCATCCCGATCCTGCCGCACAAGTTCAACCAGCTGCGTGAGACGGGCGTTCGCCTGCTCATCGGGACGGACGCCGGCATCCCTTCCATGTTTCACAACGATGCGACGTGGCGGGAGATGGTGAAGTGGACCGAGCTCGGCGTGCCCGCCATGCAGGTCATCCAGGCCGCCACGCTGTGGCCGGCACGCGCGCTGCGCGTCGACCGTGACCTGGGCACGCTCGTGCCCGGCCGGCTCGCCGACATCATCGCGGTGCGCGGCGATCCGCTGACGGACATGCGCGCAATGCGCGATGTCGAGATCGTCGTGCAGGGCGGTCGTCGCGTGAAGTGACCGTCACAAACGATGCGGCTGGCGGGCTCCCCGCTCGGAGGCGACGGGCCGGAGCAGGAAGTTGCGGCACCGTGCGCCGGCTCCGGAACGGGAGGCAAACATGGGTCGCACCTACGCTCTGCTCCGCTCCTGCGCACCGCTCCTCGCCGTCGGCCTGCTGTCCGGCTGTGACGAGCAGCCCGCATCTCCGCAACTGACGCCGGTGGTCGCGCAGGACGATCTGGCGTTCGAACTCGTCGCCATCCAGGGCGCGCAGGAGCCGTTCGCGGATCTGGCCATGTTCTTCGAGTTCAACGCGACGGACAACGATCTGGGCGTGCAGGTCTTCCTGGACGCCGAGGGCTGGGATCTCGTGTCCGCGAAGGCACCGGATCAGCGCAGCATCCTGCAGTTCATGGCGAGAAACCAGCTGGGCAGCCTGGGCATCACGGAACTGCGTTTCGAGAGTGCCGAACCTTCGCCGGCAGGCGTTCTCGCGCGGTTCCCGGCGGGGCCGTACGCCTTCCGCGGCCGTACAGTCGAGCGCGGCATGCAGCTGGTCGGCGTCGCGTACCTGTCGCACGACCTGCCGCCCGCTCCCGTGGTCACCCCCGACGGCGACGAGGATGTGGACCCGGATGACACCGTCATCCGCTGGAACCCGATCCCCGGACTGGCCGGCTACGAAGTCATCGTCTCCAACGAGGACAACGGCCGATCGATGACGGTCGAGATGGGCCCGGACGCGACGAGTCTGCGCGTCCCGGCGGAGTTCATGGAGGCCGGCGCCGAGTACAAGGCGGAGGTCCTGTCGATCTATCCGAACGGCAACAAGACGATCACGGAAGTCACGTTCGCGACCGCCGACTGATCGGTCCTGCGCAGGGCATCAGGACCGGCCGGCCGGCTCCCGCTCCAGCTCGAGCAGCCTGCGCTTCCGCTCGACACCCCAGCGGTAGCCGCCGGCCGCGCCGTCCTGGCGGACGACCCGATGGCAGGGGATGACCAGGGCCACCCGGTTGCTGGCGCAGGCCCGCGCAACGGCGCGCGCGGCGGTCGGCCGGCCGATCGCCTCCGCGATCTCGCTGTAGGACCGAGTACTGCCCCGCGGGATGTCCTGCAACGCCTGCCACACGCGCTGCTGGAACGCCGTGGCCTGCACATCGATGGGGAGGTCCGGCGTGTCGAGCGTGCCGGACAGGTAGCCGACGATGGCATCGACCGCGGCGCTGAAGTCGCCCGCCGCGCGGTCGATCTTCGCGCGCGGGTACTCCGCGCGCAGCTCGGCTTCCAGGCTGACGTCGTCGCCACCGAGGTGCACCGCACACACGCCCCGCTCCGTCTCGGCGACGAGGACACGGCCGAGGCGTGAGTCGGTCGTGCTGAAGCGGATCTTCATGCCCTGTCCTCCGCGGCGATACGTGGCCGGCGTCATGCCGAGCCGCGCGTCCGCCTGTTCATAGACCCGGCTGCTGGAACCGTATCCGGCGCGGTACGTCGCGCGCCCGACGCTCTCACCGTCCCGCAGATGCGCCTTGAGCCGGTCGGCCCTGCGGGCGCGGGCCCAGGCGTGCGGCGAAACGCCCATCGCCTGCTTGAACGTGCGTTGCAGGTGAAACGGGCTCATGTGCGCGACGCGCCCCAGCTCGTCGAGCGTGACGTTGCGGTCGAGGTTCTGCTCGA
This sequence comes from Longimicrobiales bacterium, assembly GCA_041568755.1. Lineage (GTDB taxonomy): Bacteria > Gemmatimonadota > Gemmatimonadetes > Longimicrobiales > RSA9 > JBFFZF01. The sequence goes on from JBFFZF010000138.1 coordinate 10,923, forward strand.
TCCAGGCGCGCGCCCGCTCGACGCTGCGCAGGGCCGCGGACGGCCCGCTGCCGGACGGCCGGCACCGCCGGCATGCGCGGAAACCCGCGTGCTCGGCGTCGTCGGGTGTATCGTAGAACGAGACATTGCGCCGGTTGGGCCTGCGCGCCGCGCACACGGGCCGGCAGTAGACGCCGGTCGTGGCGACAGCGTATACGAAACGCCCGTCGTACCGTGCATCCCGTGTGAGGACGGCCTGCCAGGCCTCGTCGTCCTCGACCGCTGGCCCGAAGGGGGTCGCGTTCTCCTCTGCCTTCATCGTCATGCCCGAGCCTCGTTCCTGAGCGCTGTCGCCACGCTAACGCCGGCGGCGCGCCGGGACCACCCGCAGCTTGCGGTCGTATCCCGATGCCGGAAACCCGGTCGACCCCCCGGCGGGCTTCGCTTCTGTACGGAGGATCGTGCGCAAGGAACGGATAGAACCGGATCGCGTGCGCTGGCATGTTCGAGCCTCGAAACGGCCAGCACACCCGAGGAGGAACCGGTGACGTCCTTTCGCGTGATCGCCATCCCGACCCAAGCCGCCGAAACCGTTCGGTCCACACGCGTCGCGCCGCGCTACGGCCACCCCGCACACGCCGAAATCGCGCGTGGTTACGGACCGTGCCGGCTGTGTCTGCGCAAGTTCGCGGTCGGCGTCGACCGGCGTATTCTGTTTACGTGGGACCCGTTCGCCGAAACCGGCGTGCATGCGCTGCCCGGACCCGTCTACATCCACGCCGACCCGTGCGAACGGTATCCGGAAGACGCGGGGTTCCCGGACGGCCTGCGCTCCGTCCCGCTCACGCTGCACGCCTACGGCGCGGGTCGGCGATTCCTGGCGGAGGAACACGTCTCCGACGGCTGCGTCGAGCCCGTGCTCGAGCGGCTGCTGGCGCTGCCGGGCGTCGCCTACGTCCATGTCCGGGACACGGAGGCCGGCTGTTTCGACCTGCGCATCGAAGCTGCGGCGGTCGGACCTCACACCCGCGACGACGTCCTGTGCTGATGCGCGGCACGAGGCAGCGCCCCGGTCGCGGGCTGCGCGTTAACGGGCCGAGCGCCCGCGCAGCTCACGCAGTTTTTCGCGCGCGTTCTCGTTCGCCGGATTCAGCTCGAGCGAGCGTTCGTACGCGCGGATCGCTTCCGCCACGCGACCGTTCGCCGCCAGAGCCTCGCCCAGCGAATCGTGCGCGTTCCACGATTCCGGATGCCGTTCGACATTGATGCGGAAGACTTCGAGGGCCGCCGGCAGCTGGCGCTGGCCCAGCAGCGCGTACCCCAGCGAATTGAGCATGGGCTCGACGATAGCCCCGGGGAAGCGGCGGTCCAGATCGGCGAGTGCGGCCCGACCCTCGCCGGGGCTGCGACCGAACGCGCTCGTCAACGCGGCGTTGACGTACATCTGGCGCGCGAAGTTCGAGCCCGGGTTCATGTCCACGTTCAACGCGAACACGCGCTCCGCATCCTCGGCCCTGCCGCGGGCGTTGAGCGCTCCACCCACATCCACGAGCGGGACCTCACCGAAATCGAAGACCGCGCGGCCGTGGTAACGCTCGCGCAGCCCGCGGTACGCGGCCAGCAGCGAATCGACGCCGGCGGCCTCGTACGCGGCCAGCAGCGCCGATTGCAGAGTGCGCGGCTCGCGCGCACCCCGGTGGCAGGTGAAGCATTCGACTTCGAGCGAAGGTGTGACGTGCTGCTCGAGTGAGGGCAGGAACTGGCCGTTGATGGCCTGCGTCATGCGGATCATCTCGCGCGCCTTGCGCTTGAGCAGCTTCTCGTCCGAGGCGAAATCGTAGGCTTCCAGCGGCTGCGACTCCTCGCCCATGTGGCAGTGCGAGCAGCGGATGCCGAGCGCGCGGGTGAAGCCGGCCATGGTCTGGACCAGCTGCCGCATCGGGATGTCCTTCGGCAGCACCTGGAGATTGGTCAGCGAGTCGGGCGGGAACCGGCCCTGTGCGGACAACGGGATCGGCGCCAGGCCGAATGCCACGAGCAGCAGCACGACGGTGCGGATGGTCTGCATGCGAAGCCTCCTTACCATGCATGCCAGGATACGATACAACGCCGGCAGCTGCGAACGGGGCGATGTCCATGTTTCGTCCATCCCTGGCGCAGGAGTGCCCGGATCACGAGCCTCGGACCCGGGTCCATGTCAGCGTCTGCACGGCCTGCCAGGTGCCCTCGACCAGACGGTAGCTCCGCGAGACGAAGGCGTCCGGTCCGGTGCGCGACTCCGTGTCGCGGTGGATCTCGACACGGCCATCAGGCAGGATCAGGTCGAACACGAGACTGCCCTCGACGTTCACGCTCTCGCCCAGCGCCACAGCACCGCCCGTGCCCTGACTGGCGTAGACGACGCGGTTCCGCAGCGGGTGCCAGAAGTA
>JBFFZF010000139.1:0-13153 GCA_041568755.1 Longimicrobiales bacterium
GCCACAGGCCCCCGCCGCCCCCGCTCATCCCGCCGCGAGGATCAGTGCTCCAACCACTTCCGGTCCGAATCCGAGATCTGGCGGGGCTTCGGGTTCAGCAGCCGATAGGCGACGTAGCCGATCAGCAGCAGCGGGAGCAGCTTCACCATCAGGCCCACCGCCGCGCCGACGACGGACAGCACGATCAGTGCGACCACCCCAATGACGACCAGCGTCAGCAGTGATGACATCATGGTTTGGCCTCCCGGGCCTCGAGGTTGTCTATCGGTCGCCGACCCACGCCACGTTCACTGTGCCGAAGGCCGCGTCGATGTTCAATGTAAGCTTGCGTGCGGCGGTGTCCCAGCCCTCCGAGTAGTAGGTATCGCCCCGTTTCACCAGGCCCTGGCTGTCGAACCCGACCATGATTCCGCCCTTCCGCACGCGCAGGCCCAGCCCTCTCGGGACCCGGACCGTGAGCGAGCCGAGGCCCATCTGCACGTCGGCCGTGAGGTCCGAAGTCCAGTCGCCCGTGAAATCGAGCACGACTTCGCCCACTCCGCCCCGGAGCGTCATCCGTTCGGCGTTCAAATTGCCCAGACCGACCGCTTCGAAGCGCGCAGCTCCCACTTCCAGCTCCAGCTCGCGGCAGACCTCGCGGTTGGCTTCCGACACGCGCAGCATCGTCTCGCTCGCGCCGGTCGCGATCCGTGCGCGGCGCAGCCGAAGGCCGCCCAGGTCCAGTTCAGCGCGGGCCGCCCCGAATTCGAGTTTGAGGTCGATCGGTACCGCAGTGCTCAGCGCCAGCTCGAGGTGGCCGGACTTCAGGTTCCGGCCGCGCACGCGCAGATCATCGATGCCGACACGGAGCAGTCCGTTCCTGTACGAGACGAGCGGTCTCACGGTCTCGGCATCGTAACGGAGATTGGCTCTGTACAGCGCTGTCGCGCTGCCCGGCGCTACCTGGAGCCGACCTGCGCCGTACTGGACTTCGACGCGCAGCGCATCTTCGCCTGCCGCCTGACGCATGGATGTGACGGTGCGCCAGTCCTGCGCGCTCACGGAAGAAGTCGTGAGCGCGACGAGCACCAGGCCGAGACACGGCACGAGCCTACGCATTCTTGGCCTCTGCATAGAAGTCGGGCTCCGGGCCGATCCGGCTGCGCCGGACCGGACGCGTCCCGCCGCGGGACAGCAGCACGGCACCCATGCCGATGCTCAGCGCGGCGACCGTGACGACCACGCCCAGGCCGAACAGCATGCCGCGCAGGAAGCCAAGCCAGGGGCCGGCCATGGAGACGACGTGGGACGCCATGAACAGCGCGAGCAGCAGCCCGAGTCCGGTCATGACGAAGTAGTACGAGTTGCCCCGCTCGAACCAGTCGTCGCCGTAGAAGCGCCGCTCCGCGAGGGCCTCTCCCGCGGCGTGGCTCACACCCATGTAGCCGAGCAGCAGCGCCACGCAGACGGCCACGGGGAACAGCGGCACCCACAACAGCAGTGCGGGAATGCCGACGATCGATATGGCCAGCGCGATGATCCCCAGGATGAAGGCCGGCACGACGAGGAACGCGGCGGCCAGCCCGACGAGCAGGGCGCGCGTGGGAACGGAGCGGGCCGTGTCGGCCACACCCTCGATGAAGCGTCGCCCGCCGAAGAAGATGGTGCCGACCGCGATCGCGAACATGACCGCGTAGAAGATCAGCGTCGAGAAGATGGCAGCCATCCCGCCCGCGATGTGGCGCAACGGCCCGCCCCGGCTGCCGCGCCGATCCGGGATCGTGATCTGGATGTTCGGATTGACGCGCAGGTCCTCGAGTTCGGCGACCTCGGTCTGCAGCTCGCTGATGCGTTCGACCAGGCGCTGAACGCTGTCCGACAGCTGCGCCTCGTCCGCCGGCGCGGCCGGTTCCGCCGGCACGGCCAGCGCCGCCTGCCCGAGGAACGCGTGCAGCCGCTGCTCGAGCGCGCCGTCGCCGGGCGGATCCCATGCGGCCAGCAGCCCGGCCAGCGATTCGTTGTCCGCCTCCATCGCCTCCTCGAGCATGTCGCGCCAGGCCCGATCGACATCGCCGCCGCGCGGTGCCGGGCCGACTTCGCGACCGTCGATCAGGATGCGGCCGTCGCGCACGGCGAACTCGGCGCTCCGCTCGCCGCTCAGCTCGAGGCGCAGCGAGGCATCGGTCCGGGACAGCGAGATGTCGGTGGCCACGATGCGGGTGTCCGCCGGGGCGCGCGCCTGCGCCGACACGGCCGAAGGCAGCGCCAGCGCCAGGGTCAGCCCGAGAGCGAACCCGCCGGTGAGGACACGGGGCATGGAATCAGAAGCTGTACGTGACATAGGACGATCCGCGTGTGGGGGTTCGCACGAGATTGCGGTAGAGCACCCAGACCGAAAGCAGGGTGAGCAGGGCGGCGCCTGCCGCCACCGTCCCCAGGCCGCGCAGTCCCGCGGCGTCGAGGAACGCGGTGGCGGATCGAACCACCCAGGCCATGATATCCGTCTGCAGGACCAGGCCGACGGCGGCCGCCAGCCACTGTCCGACGGTGGCCAGGAAACTGTCCAGCGCGAATGCCCACAGCCCCGCCGCCGACAGGTAGTCGCGCGACAGGAGCCAGAAAGCCAGGCTGGTGGCGAGCAACGCCGGGATGGCCAGGATCGCGACAGCGAAAGCCCAGCCCGGCGTGGTCCGCGGCACGAGCCGGCGGACCAGTGCGCCGGCCTGCTCGTGCCACGGCCGCGGGATCCGGACGTGCGCCATGACACGCGACGCAAAGCCCGGCGCGGGCGCCAGATGCGGCAGCGAGGCGAGCGCCGTGAACAGCGCACGCCAGTCGTCGACTTCGCTCTGACAACGTGGACAGCCGACCAGATGGGACTCCAGCCCCGGCCGCTCCCGGTCTGGCAGCGTGCCCTCGCAGAAGGCCTCGAGTCTCTGGTCGGTCGGGTGCATCATGCCGTCTCTCAAACGGGTCCTCCGCAGCTTCGCTCGTACATACGCGTGCGCCCGTCCCCCGGTTTCAGCAACGGAGGTGCGCGAGCTGCTTCCGCAACTCGTTCCGCGCACGATGGATATACGTCTTGACCGTGCCCAGGGGCACGTCCATGATCTGCGCGACTTCCTCGTAGGGCCGCCCCTCGACGTGGCAGAGGAGGATCGCCGTCCGGTACTCGACGCGCAGCCGCCCGATCGCCTTCTCGATGTGGCTGCCGATCTCGCGGCTGGCCGTGAACTCGTCCGGCGTCTCGCTCGTCGAGACGGGCGTCAGCACCGTCGCCTCCAGCTGGTCCTGTGTCGAGGCGTGGGGCGATCCGTCGATGGACAGCGTCTCGGGCGCTTTCCGGCGCAGGTGATCCAGCGCCGTGTTGTGCGCGATCTTGAAGATCCACGAACTGAACTTGTACGCGGGATCGTAGCGATCCAGCGCGTTCAGAACCTTGATGAACGTGTCCTGAGAGAGATCTTCTGCCCGCTCACGGTCACGGACGAGGCGGTAAATGAGCGAGAACACCGGGCGCTCGTAGCGCCGGATGAGTTCACGGAACGCGCTTTCGCGGCCTTCCCGAGCGCGTTCGATGACGTCCTGGTCAGACAGTGAAGTGTAATCCACTTCCCCGTTGTCGAGTGAGTGGCACCGGCCTGTCGCGCCACGTCTGGGTATACGGTCGCGACCGGGTCACGGTTTCAGCGGGCGCTTGTGTGGCGGGCCACGCTGCGGCTACGTTCGGCACCGGTCCGGACGCCCGCAACCCCAGACGCAGGAGGCACTTCCACGATGCAGCCCGAGCCGGGGCAGGGCGACCGGGCCGCTTCCTCCGGCGGCGTGGTCCGCGCCGGGCTGGCGCCGGACCCGAGCCGCGTGCAGGGCGCGGAGCGTGCGGCCGCGGTGCGCCGCATGTTCGGCGCCGTGGCACCCCGCTACGACTTCCTCAACCACCTGCTCAGCCTCAACATCGACCGCCGCTGGCGGCGCCGTGCCATCGACCGGCTGCTGACGGCAGGCGATCCCGCGGGGGACTACCTGGACGCGTGTGCGGGTACGCTGGACCTGTCTGTGGAGCTGGCCGGGCGCCCCTCGTTCTCGGGCCGGGTCCTGGCCGTCGACTTCGCGCTGCCCATGCTCGAGCGCGGCCGCCCCAAAGTGGGCCCCCGACCGATCTGCATCGCGTGCGGCGACGCGCTGCGCCTGCCCGTCGCAGACGCGGCCTTCGACGGCGCCACGGTCGGGTTCGGCGTCCGCAATCTGGCTTCGCTCGAGGCCGGACTTGCCGAACTGGCCCGGGTGCTGCGCCCCGGGGCCCCGCTGGTCGTGCTCGAGTTCGCGACCCCCGTGCGCCAGCCGCTGCGCGCCCTATACCTCTTCTACTTCCGCACCCTGCTGCCGCGCATCGGCCGCGCGATCTCGCGCCACGACGCGGCCTACGATTATCTGCCCGCCTCGGTGCTCGCGTTTCCGGCGCCGGCCGCGCTGGCCGACCTCATGCGCACGGCCGGCTTCACGGACGTCGGCTGGGAACTCCTCACGGGCGGGATCGCCGCACTGCACCACGGGCGGCGGGTCGCCCCGGCCGGTCAATCGACCGCGACCTCGAGCTGATCGCCGACTTCCGCGAAGCGCGCCGCCCATTCGGCAGCCGGCGCGTCTTCCGTCTGTGCGCGCGCACTCATGACCGGGTAGAGCGTGCGCCTCGCCTCATAGAAGACGTTCTGCACTTTCCAGAGATCGATGTCGAAGCCGGACGACGCCGCCAGCGCGTGCAGCGCGGCCAGTTCGTCCAGCGCGTCGACCCGCGGTGCCTCGTCGACCACGCGCGCAACCAGCCGCTCGAGGGCAGCCCGGATCGAGAAGCCGATGCCTTCGCGATCGAGCGTGATGTGCGTGGCGCGGGCCCGCTCCAGCAGCGTGCCCGCCGCGATGAGGTCGACGGGTTCCGCGGCGAATGCGCGCGCCAGATCGCGGTTGAGCACGAACTCCGCCGCCACGGTGAAGGGGCGGGGAAGGGACATGCCCATGTCCCCGAGGTAGTGCATCAGCGCCAGGTTCTCGTCGAAGACGCGCCGGTAACTGCTCTCGGCGTCGCGCAGGTTGGCGTCGATCAGACGGTACAGGATCTCACGCTGGCGTTCCGGAAACAGTGAACGCAGGGAGAACGTGTACTCGGGGAACGTCGCCATGACCTGGATCACATCCGAAAGCGCGTGCTGCTCGAAGGCATCGAGCAGTGTTTTCTGCAGACCCTCGTACGCCTCTTCACCCTGGAACACACGAATCCCGCCGCTCAGGTTGTGCCCGCCGAAGTGCAGGACGGAGAAGGTGAGGCGGGCCGTTTCGCGCGTGATCTCGGAGGTCACGTGGATGCGGCCCACAGCCAGCGTCGCATCGCCGTCGGCGGCCGAGGCCTGGTCCTCGAGCGAGACGCGGTAGCTGTACACGCGCCCCTCGGGTTCATGGCCCGGAAACACGGAACTCACGGCATAGTGGGCGCCCACGTGCAGCAGATCGACCAGCGCCGGGCGCACGTGCTCCTCGTAGATCCGGCGGCCGTTGCCGGCCTCCGGCGCGTTGCTGACCGCCATCTCGAGGGTTTCCAGGAAGCCCGGTTCGAGATCCTCCTCCAGCACGTCGCGTGCGAGCTGGATCACGCGCCCCGCGTAGCGCAGGACCTGGATCGTTTCGATGCCGGCAAGATCGTTGAAGAACCAGCCGCAACTCGTGTACATGAGCATGGCGTTGCGTTGCAGCTCCATGAGCCCCAGCACCTGTGCCGTGGAGCCGGCGTCGACCGGCACGCGCGCATGCGCGGCCATGAAGCGCCCGATGCTCTCGTCGGACCGGTCGAGCACGACGGCGATGTAGTCGTCGCGCGCAGCCCACGGGTCCTGCAGCAGCCGGCCGGCCCGCGCCTCGAACGCCGCGACGCTGCCGTCGCGCAGCCGGTCGAGCGCGGCGCGCAACGGGGCGCGCCACGCCTGATTCCAGCTGGGCCGCCCGCCTGCCGAGCAGCCACAGTCGCTGCGCCAGCGTTCCACACCGTGGGCACAGCTCCACGATGTGTTCTCGATGATGTGGACCTCCATCTCGGGCGGGTGCAACTCGAGGAACTGCGCGTAGTTGGTCAGTTGCACCTGTGCAGCCGACTCGATGCTGTGCAGCGCGAAGGCCAGTGCCATCTCGCCGAAGCGGTGGTGGTGGCCATAGGACTCGCCGTCCGTCGCGATGTGGGCAAGGCAGGGCTGGCCGCCGTTTGCCGCGAGGTCGGTGAGGCGGCGGGCGAAGCGCGCCCCATCGGCCAGGAGGTTCTCGAAAGCGACCGCGCGGGAGACGGGTCCGTCGTAGAAGAAAAGGGCGATTTCCGCGCCGGACGGCAGCCGGCACAGGTACGGCCGCGACGGGTCGATCCGCTGGCCCCGGACATCCGTCCATGCGCCCGCGCCGAGTGGCCGGACCGCGGCCGCCTGGGCCGGAGAAAGGATCGTGAAGCGCAGCCCGTGCGCAGCGAGTGCCTCGAGCGTCCGCGTGTCCACCGCCGTTTCGGGCAGCCACATGCCTTCCGCGTCACGGCGGAAGCGGTGCCGGAAATCGGCCAGTCCCCAGCGCACCTGCGTCGTGAGGTCACGCTCGTTCGCCAGCGGCATGATCAGGTGGTTGTACGCCTGGGCGATCGCGCTGCCGTGCCCGCCGAAATGCGCCCGGCTGGCGCGGTCGGCGGCCAGGATCGCGGCGTACGTGTCGGCGTGGTGCTGCTGCAGCCAGGCGAGCAGCGTCGGGCCGAAGTCACAGCTGATCTTCTCGTAGTTGCTGTTGATGCGCGTGATGCGATGCTGCGGATTCAGGATGCGCGCCGCCGCGTTCGGCAGGTAGCACTCGGCGGCGACGCGCTCGTTCCAGTCGTGGTACGGGTAGGCCGATGGCTGCGTCTCGACGGATTCCAGCCATGGGTTCTCGCGCGGCGGCTGGTAGAAGTGGCCATGCACGCAGATGTAGCGCGTCATGCGGCGCCCGGCTCCTCCGCCGGCGACTTCCTGCGGTGAGACGCGGCTGCCTTGCGCGTGCGGCGCGGCGTCCGCTTGCGCGCGACGGCCGGTGCCACCGCAGCCGGATCGGGCTCCGGCGGGGGCGACTCGAAGACCGTGACGGAGAGCGGGGGCAGCACCAGATCGAGCGACCACGGCCGCCCGTGCCAGGGCAGGGCCTCGGCTTCCACGCGGCCGTAGTTGCCCCAGCCACTGCCGCCGTAGTTTTCGGCATCGCTGTTCAGCCGCTCGTGCCACAGGCCGCCGCACGGCACGCCCACGCGGTAACCGGTACGAGGCACCGGCGTGAAGTTGCAGGCCACGAGCAGTTGAGGGGCCGTGGCCGGGCCGCGGCGCAACCAGGTGAGAACGCTGTTGCGCGAGTCGTCGGCATCGATCCACTCGAAGCCCGCCGGCTCGAAGTCGAGCGCGTGCGCTGCAGGTGTTCCGGCGTAGAAACGGTTCAGGTCGGTGACCCACCGCTGCAGGCCGGCGTGCGGCTCGTGCTCGAGCAGCGGCCAGTCCAGCACGCCATCGTGGTTCCATTCCCGGGTCTGACCGAACTCACCGCCCATGAAGAGCAGCTTCTTGCCCGGCTGCATGTACATGTAGCCGTAGAGGGCCCGCAGGTTGGCGAAACGCTGCCATTCGTCGCCGGGCATGCGTTCCAGGAGGGACCGCTTGCCGTGCACGACTTCATCGTGGGACAGCGCGAGGACGAAGCGCTCCGAAAAGGCGTACAGCCCGCGGAACGTGATCTGCCGGTGGTGGTAGGCCCGGTGGATGGGGTCGTGAGAGAAGTACTTGAGTGTGTCGTGCATCCAGCCCATGTCCCACTTCATGGCGAAGCCGAGTCCGCCCACGGACGTGGGGCGCGAGACCATGGGCCATGCGGTCGACTCCTCCGCGATGCACAGCGCACCCGGGAAGGACGTATGCACCGTATCGTTGAGCACGCGCAGGAAAGAAATGGCTTCCAGGTGCTCACGACCGCCGTGGATGTTCGGCGTCCACTCGCCTTCCTTGCGGGAGTAGTCGCGGTACAGCATCGAGGCGACGGCATCGACGCGCAGTCCGTCGGCGTGGAATCGATCCAGCCAGAAGCACGCACTGCTCAGCAGGAAGCTGCGCACTTCGCCGCGCCCGTAGTTGAAGATGAAGCTCTTCCAGTCCTGGTGAAAACCCTCGCGCGGGTCGCCGTGCTCGTAGAGGTGCGTGCCGTCGAAATAGCCCAGGCCGTGCCCATCCGTCGGGAAATGGGAAGGTACCCAGTCGAGGATCACCGCGATGCCCTGCTGGTGGAAGGCATCGATGAGATGCATGAGATCCTGGGGTGTCCCGTAGCGCGACGTCGGCGCGAAGTATCCGGTGGTCTGGTATCCCCACGAGCCGTAGAACGGGTGCTCCATGACGGGGAGCAGTTCGACATGCGTGAACCCCATGCGCCCGACGTAGGCGGGGAGGACGTCCGCCAGTTCGCGGTAGCTCAGGGACCGTCCGGCCTCTTCCGCCCTGCGTTGCCAGGAACCGAGGTGCACCTCGTAGACGGCGTGCGGCGCCTCGGCCGCGTTGTGCCGGGCGCGCGACTGCATCCACGCGGCGTCTCCCCACGTGTACGTGCTGTCCCAGACGACCGACGCGGTCAGGGGAGGGACCTGGTGGAAGAACCCGACGGGATCCGCCTTGTCGATCGTGTGATGGCCGCGCCGCGCGACGATGTGGTACTTGTACAATGTGCCCGGCCCGACATGCGGCACGAACCCCTCCCACACGCCCGCCTCCCGGTTGCGCACGAGTGGATGCCGCCCGGGGTCCCACCCGTTGAAGCTGCCCATGACGGAGACGGCGCGCGCGTGCGGCGCCCATACGGCGAAGGCCGTTCCCGCCTCTCCGGCGAGGGTCGTCAGATGCGCGCCCAGCCGCTCGTAGAGGCGGGCGTGTGTCCCCTCGCGGAAAAGGTACACGTCATGATCGGAAAGCCTCGTGATCCTCATACCGGCTCCGCCACCGGGGCGCGCAGCCTGGCGATCAGCTGCAGCGCCGCCGCCACGTTCCCGTCGCGCAGCAGAGCGTCGAGATCGACCTGCGCGCGGCGTCGCCAGTTGGGTCGCTCGGTCGTGGTGCCCGGCACATTCTGCGGCCGTGTCTCGCCCCAGAGATCCTCGAGGTTGAGCACCAGCAGCGCAGCGTCGCTTTCCGCCAGGATGCACGACAGGGAACGGAACACGTGCTCCGCGGCGCACGGCGTATCGGGATCGCGGATACCGAAGGCGTCGCACACGTCGGCCCGCAATGCGGCGCGCTCGCGGCGTGCCAGGACGAGCGCCTCATCATCGAGCTGTCCGAGCGCGTGCTGATCCTCCAGGTCCAGCCCGTGCCAGAACGCCGCGAAGGGAGGCAGATCATGCGTGTTCACGCTGGCCGCGACGGGGCCGGGCACGGGCGCCATGGGTGGGCGGTGGCCGGGGCGGAATTCGAACTGGGCAACGTACATGCGCTGGATCCCGCGCCGGTCGAGGGCGGCGCGGATCTCGGGGGTGACCGTACCGAGGTCCTCGCCGACGATCGTGGTCCCGGTGCGTGTGGCCTCCAGAACCAGCACCGCCAGCAGCTCCTCGTGCGGTGATTCCACATACACGCCGTCCGTGGCCGCCGCGCCTTCCGGGATCCAGTAGAGTCGCTGAAGCGACATCACGTGGTCCAGCCGCAGCACACGCGCATGCTGCATGTGGTGGCGCAGGCATGCCCGCACGTGGCGATGCCCGGTCATGCGCGACACTGCGGGGATGATCGGGGGGAATCCCCAGTTCTGCCCGCCACGGAAGAACGGGTCGGGCGGCGCACCGACCGTGACGCCGGAGGCGAACAGCGCGCGTTCGCGCCACGTGTCGTAGCTGTGCGCGTGCACGCCGATCGGCTGGTCCAGATAGAGGCCGGCCGACGCGCCGCCCTGGGCCGCGATCGCGGCCAGCTGGCGGTCAGCTACCCAGGCCGCGTACCGGTGGTAGCGAAAGGTGGCCGCGTCGACGTCGCCGGGTTCGAGCGTGCCGGCCCGCAGCCTGTCCGGCCACGCAGTCCATGGTGCCCGGAAGCGATCGCAGGCGGCGCGGAACCGGGCGTAGTCGTCCGCGTGCGGGTGGGCCGCGCGCCAGGCCACGAACGCCCCATCGTCCTCGCCGCCGGCAGCGTGGAAGCGGGCGGCGACCTCTTCGAGGGCACGCCGGCGGAGCGCGGCCACGGCCCGGTAGTCCACGAGCGGACCGGAGTCCGGCACGTCCGGCACGTCCGTCGTGTCCACGGCGCCGGGCGCCGTGCGCGGGTCGACGTACAGGTCGTTCCAGAAGAGTCGGCTGGCGGGAGCGTACGGGCTGAACTCGAACGGCTCGTCCAGAAACGCCGCGAGCAACGGCAGTGTGGCGACGCAGGCTCCGCCCAGTTCTCCGACCCAGGCGCACGCACGCGCCAGCCCCTCGTAATCGGCGACGCCGCCGCGCGTCCGGTCGCCATAGGCGTGCAGGGGGAGGTGCACGCCCCACGCCCGCCCGGCCGGCGGCGGCAGCACCGCGGGAGCCGCCACGAGGGTGCAGGCCGCGCTGTCGGCCGGGTCGTCGCCCTCCAGGGTCAGCGTGTGACAGCCGGGCGGAAGCGTGACCGGGATCTCGTGCGCGCGCACCGGCCGGCCGTCGTGCCCGGCGGGCACGCCGATGCCCCTCCAGGCCATGGTGCGGCCGTCGTCCAGGCGGAGCGACAGGGTCACCCTGCGGGCGTCGGGCCCGGCGTCGTGCACGGCGACCGGCGGGACCACGCCGTCCCACGCGACCAGCACCGGTGCGACGAACCCGGAAGGTCGCGCGGCGTCGAGCGAGGCGAGCGCATCCGCGGCGTCGGCCGGCCCTTCGATCGGCACGCCGAGCGCGCGCAGGACCGCGCACAGGACGTCGGACGACGCGCCGCGCAGCTGGCCATCGATGTCGTGGTAGCGTGTCTGCACCCCGTGGCGCCGAGCCAGGGCTTCGAGCGTGGCGTTCACCGGAATGGCTGGACTCCTGAGATGGGGACATCCCGACGGCCGGGGACTGCACGAACCGCCGCAATCCACTAAATTGGCGCGTTCATGCGAAACAGGGCAAATGCCGGGTCCGCCCGGTCCGTCGGTTCGATGCTGCTGGGCGCGGTACTCGCGCTCGCCGCGGCAGCGCTCCTGCCGTGGCAGGCCTCCGCCCAGGAGCGTCCGTTCGGCACCCTGCACGAGCAGGCTGCAGTACAGCAGCAGTGGCTGGCGCTGAGGCTCGAGCGAGTTCTGCCCCGGCTCATGCGCGAGCACGGCGTGGACTTCTGGGTGATCCCGACGCGGGAATACAACGAAGATCCGGTCTTCTTCTCGCTCGTCTCGCCGACAACGATGGCGGCGCGCCGCCGCACGATCTACGTGTTCCATGACCGGGGCGCGCAGGGCGTCGACCGGATCGCGATCGGCGGGACCTCGCAGGGCGGTCTCTACACGGTCGTGCGGGACCCGGACGCCGCGGTCGGGACGGCGGGAACGACGCGCCGGCCGGCCGAGCCGTTCGGCCCGGAGCAGTGGTCTCTGCTCACCCGCCTCGTCCAGGAGCGGAATCCGCGCGCGATCGCCGTGAACATCTCCGCAACGCACGCCTTCTCCGACGGACTGACGGCGGGCGAATGGGAGGCGATGGAGCGGGCGCTCGGGCCGGAGTACGCTCGCCGCGTCGTGCGCCGGGAACTCCTGGCGCTCCAGTACATCGAGGAGCGCCTGCCCGAAATGGTTCCCCGTTACCGGCAGATGCAGGAGCTGGTGCACGAGATCATTGCGACCGCGTTCTCGAACCGCGTCATCACGCCCGGCCGGACCACGACGGAGGACGTCGTGTGGTGGATGCGCCAGCGCGTGAACGATCTGGGGCTCGGGACCTGGTTCCAGCCTTCGGTCAGCGTGCAGCGCCGAGGCGTCGAGATGGGAGATTCCGTCAGCCCGGTCATCCTGCGAGGCGATGTCCTGCACTGCGATTTCGGGATCACGGCGCTCGGACTGAATACGGACACGCAGCACATGGGCTACGTGCTGCGCGAGGGCGAAACGGCGCCGCCGGCCGGTCTGACCGCAGCGCTCGGCCGCTCCAACCGGCTGCAGGACATCCTGCTCGCGGAAATGGAGCCCGGGCGCACCGGCGATGAGGTCCTGGCCTCCGCGCTCGCTCGGATGCGGGAAGAGGGCATCAACGGCTCGATCTACACGCACCCGATCGGTGACCACGGCCACGGGGCCGGGCCGCTCATCGGGCTGTGGGACCGTCAGGGAGGCGTGATCGGCAGGGGTCAGGTCCGTCTCCGCCCCAACACCTGGTTCTCCATCGAGCTCCAGGCCACGACCCCCGTGCCGGAGTGGGACGGGCAGCCCGTCCGCATGGCACAGGAAGAAGAGGCCCTGCTGGACGGCGAGGGACGCCGCCACTGGGTCCTGCGCCGCCAGGAGCGGCTGCACCTCGTTCACTCGCCGGTCCCGTGAGGCCGGCTCGACCTGACACCGGAGACGCTACACGATGCGGAGCTCGTTGCTGACTAGATTCGCCTGGGCCCTGATCCTGATGACCGCCGCTTGCGGCGGCGACGCGCCGGCCCCGGCCGCCGAAGACGTACCCGTCGACAGCATGTCCGCCATGACCGCGGATTCGACCGTGTTGCCGATCGTCGAATCCGGACCGGGCGGCTTCCCGGCGTCGACCGATCCGAACCGGCCCGCGGGCAGCATCGGTGACCCGGCCGACGCGCAGCAGGTCAGCGCCACGGTATCGGAGTGGAAAATCGAACTGAGTCCGGCCACGGTGGCCCCCGGCGAAGTCACGATCAGCGTGAGGAACTCGGGTGAGCGCGCACACACGATCGAAGTGCGCAGCGAGGCCCAGGGCCGGTGGCGGACCGCGCCGATCACGCCGGGCGGCGTCATCGGGCTGACCATGCCTCTGCTGGCCGGCAGCTACGAGGTCATCAGCACGACTCCGGAGTACGCCACCCGGGGCATGAAGGCGACGCTCGTCGTGCGCTGACGCGGTCCCCGGGCATCCCGCCGCTTCCCCCCGGGGCTGCCCCCGAACTGGCCAGACTGCGGCCGGCCCGCCGGGCCGGCCGCGCGGCCGGCC
>JBFFZF010000140.1:0-13109 GCA_041568755.1 Longimicrobiales bacterium
CACGCAGACGACGTCGCGTACGAACCAGTGCCACGACATCACCGCGTACCCGGAGATCGGCCTGGCCGGCGGCGCGTGCGGCGGCTACGGCCTGCTGCTCGATATCCGCGATGTCGCCAACCCGCGCCGCATCGATGCCGTGGCGGACTCGAACTTCTCGTTCTGGCACTCGGCCACGTTCAGCAACGATGGCTCGAAAGTGCTGTTCACGGACGAGTGGGGCGGTGGCTCACAGCCGCGCTGCCGCGACACGGACCGGTACGAGTGGGGTGCCAACGCGATCTTCACGATCGAGAACAACCGCATGCGCTTCCACAGCTACTACAAGATGCCGGCGGCGCAGACGGCCACCGAGAACTGCGTCGCGCACAACGGCTCGCTGATCCCGATCCCCGGCCGCGACGTCATGGTCCAGGGCTGGTATCAGGGCGGCATCTCCGTGTTCGACTGGACCGATCCCGCGCGCCCGCAGGAAATCGCGTTCTTCGACCGCGGCCCGCTCGACTCGACACGGCTGGCCAGCGCCGGCTCGTGGTCCGTCTACTGGTACAACGGCGTGATCGTCAGCTCGGAGATCGCACGCGGCCTCGACATCTTCGAGTTGTGGCCGAGTGGATTCCTCACGAAGAACGAGATCGACGCGGCCAACACCGTCCGCTTCGAGTACCTGAACGCACAGGAACAGCCGAAGATGGTCTGGCCGCCCAGCTTCGCGCTGGCGCGCGCCTACCTGGACCAGCTCGAGCGCTCGAATGGATTGAGCGCTGCCCGCATCTCGGCCGCACGCGGTGCACTCGCCCAGGCCGAACGCCAGTCCGGCCAGGCGCAACGCGAGACCCTGACGCAGCTGGCCACACAGCTCGGCGGTGATGCGCAGGGCTCGCGCGACGCCGCCAAAGTCAGACTCCTCGTCGACGCCGTGCGCGACCTGTCGAACGCGCAACGCTGACGCGACCAACGGCAGAGACAGAACCCCGGGGGCGACACCGTCCGCGACGCGCGCGGTGTCGCCTCCTCGTCGCAGCGCACGCACGACCTGCGCGCTTGCGCGAAAAATGAAGCGCCAGGCGCGTTTTCCACGAGCACGCAGCATGCCGTCCCACGTCAGGGTTGCATCTTGCGCACGTCGTGAGCATGATCGAACGGGTTACCGCAACCAGACGTACGAGGACGCATGGACTTCGTCGAGGCGACGAATGTGCTGAATGGCGGGCCCACGCTGACGGAGCTGGCGGATGAACTCGGAGTTACGGCCGTGAGTCTGAGTCGCGCTCGGACCGCACGGGCCAACCGCTTCTACCGTCCGCCGCCGGACGGCTGGGAGACCGTGGTCGCCGAGCTGGCGCGTGAGCAGGCAGAGCGGCTGCACGCTCTGGCGGACCGGCTGTCCACCCGCAAGAAGCCGGCCCGGCGGTCGAAGACGCGACGAAGTTCGAGAAAGCGCTGATCTTCTCGCATGCACCGACGCTCCTTCCTCCGCGGACTGGCCGCGTCCGCGCTCGTCACACCTGCGGCGGCCCGGGCCGCGCTCCGCGAACCGTCCGATCCCGTTTCACAGTCGAATGCCCTGGTCATGGACGCGATGGGCGAACTGCGCCCGGAGTACGATGACGCGCTGATCGGCGAGATGCTGGCCAGCGGTCTCGATTCGATCACCGTCACGTTGTGCGATCCCAGGTTCGAGGGCGCAGCCGCGCTCGAGACCGCGATCGATGGGCTGCTGGACTACGACCGGCTCATCGCGGCTCGACCGGGCCGGCTGCTCAAGGCCACGAGCGTCACCGACGTCGACCGCGCCCGTCGCGAGGGCCGGCTCGCCGTCTTCTACCTGTACCAGAACACCACGCAGTTCGGCACGGATCTCGACCGCATCGAC
Organism: Longimicrobiales bacterium; assembly: GCA_041568755.1. GTDB lineage: Bacteria > Gemmatimonadota > Gemmatimonadetes > Longimicrobiales > RSA9 > JBFFZF01. The sequence goes on from JBFFZF010000140.1 coordinate 1,877, forward strand.
ATGTTCTACCGCCTGGGCCTGCGCAGCGCACAGCTGACGTACAACGAGCGCAACGCGGCGGGCTCCGGCTGCAGGGCTACCGGCCGCCTGACCACGTTCGGCCGCGAGCTCATCGAGCGCATGAACGCGCGCCGCATGTTGCTCGATCTCTCCCACGTCAACATGGAGACGATGGCCGACGCGATCGCGGCTTCGCGCGAGCCCGCCGTCATCTCGCACACGGCGTGCATGGCGCTGCGCGAGCACGTCCGCAACACGACGGACGCGAACCTGCGCGCACTGGCCGCGCGCGGCGGCGTGGTCGGCATCTGCCAGATCCGGTCGTTCGTGACGGACCGGCGCACTGATAACCTGGACGACTACATGGCACACCTCGAGCACGCCGTGAACGTGGCCGGCGCCGAGCACGTGTGCATCGGCAGCGATCGCGATCACCGCGTGATCGTCCTCACCCCCGAGTACATCGCCGAACTGGCCCGTGAGCTGGGGCCGCAGTTCTCGGAGTCGGATCTGCCGCTCTTCATCGAGGCGCTGAACGGCCCGCGCCGCATGGAGGTCATCCGGGCCGCCATGGAACGCCGCGGGTGGGCCGCAGACACGATCGACAGGGTGATGGGCGCCAACCTGTACCGGCTCTACCGCGACGTGATCGGCTGAGCGCACGGCAGACGTGATGGCCGAGCTGCGGGACCGATTCGGCGCGATCGACATCTACCTGTTCGATCAACTGCTGCGCGGACGGATCCGGCCCGGCATGCGCATCCTGGATGCCGGCTGCGGCACGGGCCGCAACCTGGTGTACCTGCTGCAGGCCGGCTACGAGGTGTTCGGCGTGGACGCGGATCCGGCGGCCATTGAGGCCGTGCGCCGGCTCGCCGCGCGACTCGCGCCGCACCTGCCGGCGGACAACTTCCGCGCCGAGCCGATCGAGCGCCTGTCCATCGCCGCGGAATCCTGTGACGTCGTCATCAGCAGTGCCGTGCTCCACTTCGCCGCCGACGAAGCGCATTTTCTGGCGATGCTGCACGCGAGCTGGCGGGCGCTCGCGCCCGGCGGCCTGTTCTTCGCCCGTCTGGCTTCGACGATCGGCATGGAGAGCGCCATGCGGCGCCTGTCCGGGCGGCGCTGCGCGCTGCCCGATGGGACGGAGCGTTTCCTGGTCGATGCGGCGTACCTGACCGAACTCGGCCGCCGGCTGGGTGGAGAGCTTGTCGACCCGCTCAAGACCACGGTCGTGCAGGACCAGCGGTGCATGACGACCTGGGTGCTGCGCAAGCTGCAGCCGGGCGCGTGACGCCGTAACAGTCCTCCGCTACGGTGCGTGCTCGTCGGCGGGAGGCGGGTAGGCCCGCTCCGGCACGCGGCCCCGCGCACGCCGGAAGAAGGCCTGCAGCACCTCGAGATCGGCCGTTTCATCGCCGGTCGGCACGAGCGGCTCCCCCAGCCGCACGACGCGCGTGCCCCAGTCCAGCGCGACCGGCCAGATCGGCACGTCCGCCTCGCGGGCGATGTGGTAGAAGCCTGTCTTCCAGCGATCCACCTTCCTGCGGGTGCCTTCCGGCGTCACGCCCAGCATCAGCTGCGGCTCGCGACGGTACCAGTCGGCGACCTGCGCAACCACGCCGTGCGCGGCGCTCCGATCGACCGGGATCCCGCCCAGCCGGCGCATGAACCCGCCGAACGGAGCGCGGAAGAGCGTGTGCTTGCCCAGCCAGTGCGCGCGCAGACCGAGCGTCATTTTCGCGGCGTAGCCGATGACGAAATCCCAGTTCGACGTGTGCGGTGCGACGCACACGACCATGCGCGGCAATGCCGGCACCCGGCCGTCGATGCGCCAGCCGGCGATGCGCAGAACGGCGCGGCCCAGCGCGCGGCTCAGCGCGTGGCCGGAGCGCGGCGCGCCCGTCGCTCCGGCGCGCACCGCCGCCGGGTCCCGGCCCGGGTCGGAGAGAGGCGGCCCTGCATCCATGGCGGATGAATAGGCGAGCCGGCGTTGCGGTGTGCAACCCGGCGTTGCGTGACATGGCGCGGCAGCCCAGACTTCGATCGGGTTCCCGCACCGGACCGGAGTGTCATGTTCCGCTGGTTCGCCGCCGCCGTCCTGCTGAGCGCGGTCGGCATCTCGAGCTTCTACCGTCGCCGGGCGCGTCAGGCGGGCGAGGTCATCGCGCGCAGGAGGGAGAGCCCGGCGCTCATTGCCGGCCGCCTGCTCCTGGGCGTGCCATTGTTCCTGTCCGTGCTCCTCTGGATCGTGCAGCCGCGCTGGATGGCATGGTCCGCGTGGCCGCTGCCGGTGGCACTCCGCTGGGCCGGTGTTCTGCTGGGACTCGCGGTCCTGCCGGTCGTGTGGCGGGTCTTCGTCGCGCTGGGAAGCAACGTGTCGGAGACCGTGCTCACGAAGCGGGAACACGCCCTGGTGACCACGGGCCCGTATGCATACGTGCGGCACCCGCTCTACGCGTGCGGGATCGGCATGTTCCTGGCCATGGGCCTGATGGCGGCCAACCTGTTCATCCTGTTCATGGCCGCCAGTGCACTGGCGGCGATCCTGGCCGTCGTCATACCGCGCGAGGAGGCGCACCTCATCGATCGGTTCGGCGACGCGTACATTGACTACCGTCGGCGAACGGGTCGCCTGCTGCCCCGAGGCACGCGCGCCGCAGCGCGGCACGTCACGGACCCGAACCCGCACACCAGACCATGAACGACATCACCGGTTCGATCCGTGCCGAGTTCCTCCGCTACAAGGCGCTGGCCGAAGGCGCGATCGCGCAGCTCCGCGATGATGAGCTGGGCCGGGCCGATCCGGCCGTCGACAACAGTGTGGCCGTACTGGTCACGCACGTGAGCGGCAATCTCGCGTCCCGCTTCACGGATTTCCTGACCAGCGATGGCGAGAAGCCGTGGCGCGAGCGGGAGAACGAATTCGCCCCGCACCAGCCGACGCGCGACGCGCTCCTCAGCGCCTGGGATCGCGGCTGGCGCATTCTGATCGATACCCTGGATGCGCTGGAGGACGCCGACCTGGGGCGCACCGTGACGATCCGCGGCACGCCCTTCACCGTGCACGCAGCGCTGCACCGCGCACTCGCGCACACCAGCTATCATGTCGGTCAGATCGTCTGGATCGCCAAGCACGTGCGCGGCCCGGACTGGCGCTGGCTGAGCATCCCGCCCGGCCAGACGGAGGCGTACAACCGGATGCCGGCGTACGAACGGCCCGATGCGCACGCCGAACGGCTCGCGTCCGAACGACGGCAGACGTAGCTTGTCCGGCGCCACGATCCCCGGGGCCCGTGCGGACCGGACGGGGACACCCTGATGCGCTGCGGCCGGGAGGCACCATGAAGCGGACCCTGATCCTCGGCGCCATCGCCGCGCTGGCCCTCCCGATCGGTGCGCTGCCCGGCCAGAGCCGGGACCGGCTCAACCCCATGATCCAGCTGCTCGAGCAGAATCAGCCGGTCTTCGGCCTGTACGCGCCGAGCAACCGGCGGCCGGCGCGCGGCGCCGCACCCGCCGACGCGCAGCCCGCGAAGTCCGCCGCGGAACTGGCCCGCGACGCGCTCGCCAACAAGGCCACCGACTTCATTTTCGATGGTGGCATGGAAGGCGATTTCGAGCGCGGCTACGCGCCCTTCGCCGAGTTCGTGCGCGGCATGGCGAGCGGCGGTGCGCTGCGCACCTCGCCCGCCCCCCGGCTCACGCACCCGCTGGTCGTGAAGATGCACGAGATCGCGCCCGACCCGGCGAGGGCCGCGACCAACATCGCCCGCCAGTTGAATCTGGGCGTCAGCGCCATCGTGTTCGTGGGCGTCGAGAGCGCCGACGAGGTCCGCGCCGGTCTGGCCGCCATGCGTTTCCGGTCGCAGGGCGGGACACGACCCGATGACGTGGGTGACGCGCCCGCATACTGGGGCATGAGCGAAGCGCAGTACCGCGCCGCCGCCGACCTTTGGCCGCTCAACCCGCGCGGCGAGCTGGTCAACTGGACCATCGTCGAGAGCCGGGAAGGTCTGGCCAGGGTCCGCGAGATCGCGGCCGTCGAGGGCATCGGCGTGCTGTTCCCCGGCGCCGGCACCCTGCGCGGCGTCTTCACGACGACGAACGCGAACGGCGAGCGCGTCCTGGATGAGGCCGCCTGGGAGGCCGCGATCCAGCAGGTGCTGGCCGCGTGTATCGAGTTCGATGTACCGTGCGGCTACCCGGCCACGGTCAACGACATCGAAATGCGCATGAAGCAGGGGTTCCGCGTGTTCATCATGAACTGGGGCGAGCCCGGCTTCCAGGCGATCGACCTGGGCCGCCGCCTGGCCGGCCGTCCACCCGCCAACCTCTACTGACGCCCGGGCCCTGCGTCGGTACGAGCCTCAGCCGATCGTCGGCGTGCGTGTCCGCGCGTGCTCGACGGCGAAGCGGATCGCGTCCCAATCGGTCAACCCGTACCAGAACACGGTCCAGCGTTCGTTGCGGATCGCGCCGTCGGAGTTCGCGAAGTAGAATTCGTTGATCGCATTGCCGCGGCGCGAGCGCCAGAACAGCTGCGGATTTTCCGCGCGCATGACCTGCCAGATTGCCCGCCCCAGACCTTCGCCTTGCGCATCCTCATCCACGACAAACTTGTCCATGTAGGTGTGTTCGCCTTCGTGCGTCAGGACAATGGCGGCGCGGTAGTGCTCGCTGCAGTACACGCGGAACGGCTTCGTGGCCCGGAAATAGTCCTTGCTCAGCGGCTGGCCGAAACTCGATTCGATCAGCGTGCGCAGCCGGTCGCGATCCACGGTCTTCCACGAACTGTGCGTCCGGATCCGCTCGCCCCGGCGTACGAGTGTGCCCGAGCCACGATGTGTGAACAGCTCCTTGGCCATCTCGTCGGGGCGCGTGATCGACAGCGAGCTGGACGGCGGCAACGCCATGAGCAGATCGTGGATCTGCTCCAGTTTCACGCGCATCCCGGAATGCACCCAGGGCTGGCTCATCAGCTCCGCGTACTCCGTGCTCAAGTTGATCGAGTCGATGAGCTTGCCCTGTTCGTCGAGCAGCCCGCCGGTGCCGGTCAGGAAGATGATCTTGTAGGGCTGCAGACGCTTGACCAGCTCGTTCGCCGCCCAGTCCGCGTTCACGTTCACGATCTGCCCGGTCTTCGTCTCGCCCAACGACGCGATGACCGGGATCGAGCCGACCGCGATCGCGGCCCGGATCCCGGATGTGTGTACGCGCACGACCTTGCCGACGAGCCCGTACTTGCGGCGATTCAGAAACGCGGACTCGAATACGGCCGACTGGATCGACGTGGCCCGCACACCCTCGGCCTGCAGCGCCTCGACCAGGCGCAGATTCTCGAGGTGGAACACGCGCCGCACGATAGCCAGCACTTCCGGACTCGTGTAGCGCAGCCCGTCCACGACGACCTTCTCGAGCCCGGCCGCATCCATCTCCTGATCCAGCTGCGGCCCGGCGCCATGCACCACGATCGGCGTGAGCCCGACCTGCTGCAGGAAGGAGAGCGACGAGACGAGCGCACCCTGATCGTCGCGCAATACCGCGCCGCCCACCTTGACGACCGCGAAGCGCACCGCGTCGACCTGCGAGAAGCGCTTCAGGTAGAGCTGGATCTCCCGCGTGCTGGCCATGTTGGACAGCAGCCGGATGATGGTCGGTCGGAAATCGTTCATGGCGAGTCTTCCAGGTGTCCGGCGCTCACGCGATGAGGCGGTTTTCCATGGCCCACAGCGCGGCCGCGGCGCGCGTCGACACGCCGATCTTGCCGTAAATGTGCTGGATGTGGTGATCCGCGGTCTTCGCCGAGATGGAGAGCCGATCGGCGATCTCGCGCGTCGTCAGACCTCTTGCCGCAAGGCGCAGCACCTCGACCTGGCGGCGCGTCAATCCGCCAGGATGCTGTTTGCGCTTGCGCGGGGCCGCCGCAGGCTCGCCGTGGCCGGCCGCCACGAGCACGGCGCGGCTGGCCCGCGGCTCGAGCACGCCTTCCGATTCCAGTCGCCGCATTTCGACGGCCGCGCGCCGGCGCGTGAAGGCCGGCCGGTCCGCGCGGTCGGTGGTCAGCCCGACGTAGATCTCGGTTGCCGCGAGCACGCACGCGCCGGGCTCGCCCCCGTCCGCGCGCACGCGCTTGTGGTATCCGGACGAATCGCACTTCTCGTGGTGCGCCGCCGCGATCGGGTTGAGCTCGGCCAGCGCCGGTGAGCGGCGCAGCATCTGCTCGGTCAGCAACGGGTGCAGCTCGACGCGATCGAACTCCGTCCGCGTGAGCGAGCCCGGCTTGTCCCAGATCGAGTTCGGCACGGCCGTGATGCCGAAGTCGTGCAGCAGCGCCGCCCGGCGCAGCATGGTGACTACGTTTTCATCGAAGCCGATGACGCGCGCCGCATCGGCGGCGAGGTCGGCACAACGGCGGCTGTGGCCGGCCATGAACGGCGATTTGAGATCGATGAAGTCGGCCGCGACCGTCAGCGCGTCATCGAGATCCTGGCCATCCAGCAGGCGATGAGGCATGGGCTCGAGTTCCAGCACGGCATCCCACGGGTCCATCGTCGCGAGCCGATCGAACCACTCCCGCCCGTGCGCGACGAACAGGTCTGCGAGGGCCGGATCGTACGTGCGATCGCGGCGATCGCGCGCGGCCTCGAGCGCGTGGTCGGGCGAAAAGATCCGGCCGATCGCCTCCATGTCGTGGCTGACATGCACGATCCGCATCGGCAGCGGGATCGCCTCGCCCTGCACGTGCGCGGGATAGCCGTTGCCGTTCCAGCGCTCGAACGTGAAGCCCAGCGCCTCACGTACGCCGGGGCTGAACCCGAGGCGCTCGACGAGCATGTCCGCGACCTCGCAACCGGACGCGAAATTGTGCACGGCCCACTCACGGGCCGTTTGCTGGATCATCCGGACGATCTCTTCCCGTTCTTCCTCGCTTCGCCCCGCCGTCGCGAACGCCATCACGTCGCGCATCACCTCGGCCGGATTCGCGGCATCGTGGATCAGCGTCTGCGCGCGGATGGCGATTTCATCGCCGAACACGGTGGCAACTTCGTGCGCGTGGCCGGTGCAACCGATGTAGCGCAGCAGCGCGACCCAGTACGTCGTCTCGCGCAAGTGCCGGTCGAGGCCGGCCTCCTCGCACATCCACGTCGCCAGGAGGCAGGATCGCAGCTGCGATTCGAGGGGCTGGCCGAAGGCGTTGTCCTGCGCCAGCGCCAGCGTCGCGACGAGTTCACCGAGGCGGAGGGGTGCGCTCAAAATAGGGTGTTCTCCCGATTCAGGGGCCGGCCCGGCGGTGCATCATGGACCCACACGCCGCGCCGCGTCGGTTCGCGGTCGTCGGCAGGACTCTTGCCGAAGGAGGAGATCATGGCGGACTCGAGAAACCCGGGCGCAGTCCAGCGGCCCATCAGGGTGGGCGTCATCGCCGAGCAGACAGGCCCGCTCTCGTTCATCGGGCTGGCCAACGCCAATGTGGCCCGGATGGTCATCGGCGACCTCAACGCCAAGGGCGGCCTCCTGGGCCGACCCGTCGAGCTGTGTCTCGAGGACGGTGCGACAAACGACGAGGTTGCCGCCGCCAGAGCGACGAAGCTCATCGAACAGGATCGGGTCGATGTGATTCTCGGCGGAATCTACAGTTCGACCCGACAGGCCATCAAGGGACCGATCGTCCGGGGACAGACGCTCTACATCTACCCGGAACAGTACGAAGGGCAGGAAGCCGATCCCCTCATCTTCTGCACCGGCCCCGTCCCGGCGCAGCAGGTCGACCCGCTCATCCCGTGGCTGATGGAGCAGACCGGTGCCAAGAAGTTCTACCTGCCCTCCGCCGACTACATCTGGCCGCACGTGCTGAACCGGAAGGTCCGCGAGGTCGTGACGGCCCACGGCGGGTCGATCGTCGGCGAGGAGTACTACCCGCTCGACCACACGGACTACCGTGAGACCGTCGAACGGATCAACGCGAGCGGGGCCGAAGTCGTGTTCAATACCATCGTGCCGCCCGGCGTCACGACCTTCTTCGAACAGCTCCACGACTCGGGCTTCACCGCGCGTGGCGGACAGCTGATCTGCACCTACTTCGACGAGAACTTCCTGAACATCCTGCCGGCGGCGCACATGGAAGGGCTGTACAGCTGCCTCGACTACTACCAGACCGTCAGCGACCCGTTCAGCCGGAAGCTGCTCGCGCAGTACAACGCGCTCTATCCCGGGCACGCCATGTTCACTGCGGGCGGCGCGTGTTCCGGCCTGTACCGCGGACTGCGCCTGTGGGCGGCCGCCGTGACGGAAGCCGGCTCGCTCACGCTGTCCGACGTGATCGAGGCGCTCGATCACGCACGCATCGACGAGGGCCCGGGTGGCCCGGCCGAGATGGTGCCCGGCCAGCACCACGTGCGCATGAACTTGTACATCGCGCAGGCACGGAACGGCCGGTTCGAGATCGTCCGCAGCCTGGGCGCCGTGGATCCCGACGAGCAGATGGTCGCCATGCCAACCTTCGCCGGGTGAACGGATGTTCATGGCAGCCGGTCACGAGACGAAGCCGCATGCCGCGACGTCCCCCGGCCGGTGGCACGTCTGAGCCACGCGGCGGCGAGGTGGCGACGCGTTTCCCGTCGTCGCCTCGCCGGCGCAGTTCCGAGTCGAAGGCCACCGGTCCCGCCCGGAGCGATCCTTCGCCCGCCAACCCCCGGCCCGGAGTATGTTGCCCGCCGATCCTCGTCGGTATTCTTCGGCGCAGCAGCCCTGGCACGGGCCGGATCCGTGCGCCGCAGGCCGGCCGGAGCGCGTTCCCTCGAGCCGACGAGGTCGCCCGTGAGAACCGAGGATCTAAGCCACTGGCTGGGCCTGGCCGCCAATCTGGCCGTGCTGGCCGGGATCGTCCTGCTGATCGCCGAACTGGGTCAGAACCGCGACCTGATGCGCGCGCAGACCCGGCACGCGCTGTCCATGGGCATCGTGGAGCAGCTCGTCGCCGTGGCCGGCAACAACCAGTTCGCAAGCGTCATCCGCCGTGGCGAGACCGACGAGCCGCTGACCGCCGACGAGCTGTACCAGTTCCGCGCGCGCACGCGCGCCCTGTTCCGCTACTGGGAGAACGTTCACTACCAGTACCGCGAAGGCCTGTACGACGAAGTCGAGTTCGCGAGCCACCGCGACGCGTGGAGAGCGTACATGGGCCTGTCCATCGGGGCGGTGCGGCTGTGGTGCGAAATCCGGATGGAGTTCTCGCCGCTGTTCCGGAACGAGCTCGATGGGGTGCTGCCCACGCCCACGTGCTGACCGATCCCGGGTCTCAGGCCGGACCCGGCACGACGGATCGCGCGCGGACGAACGCCCGGCCCGCCACGCCGATCCAGCCCAGCATCAGCACGGCGGCCCCGACGCTCGCGACCGTCACGTCGACGATGGACAGACCGAGCACGGTCTGCAACGCGACCAGCGTGCACGCGCCCAGCCACAGCATCCCCGCCAGGTGCACCAGCCGCCGTGCGCTCGACTCCGCGAGTCTGCCACGCACGGCCAGAATCGCGATGAGCGGCGCGGCCTGGAGCCCGTGGAAGCCGAGCGCGTGCAACGTGAGCAGGTTGCCGCGCTCGCCGAGGAAACGACCCTGCACCGAACTCATCACGATGCCGGCCACGAACGCGAGTGCCGACGCGAGCACGGCATACCGTATGGCAAGCGCGAGCACGCCCTCTCCGGCCGGGCGGCGCTGATCGAAGAAGCGGACCGCGAGAATCCAGAACATCACCATGGTCGCGATCGCGAAGCCGAGAAACGACAGCGCGACCAGGTTGTCGATCGGACCGGCCACGCGCGAGAAGCGCGGGTCCAGCCCGCGCAGCGTCTGAATCGTCTCGATGGCCAGCCCCTGCACGCCCAGGAGGACGAACACGCCGCGCCAGCGGCGTAGCCCGCGCACCGGGAACCGGGCCAGCGGCACGAACAGCACGACCGTCAGGATGTAGATGCCGAACGCGACGTCGAAGCTGATCGCCTTCGACAGGACGCCTTCCGGCTCCACGACGGGGCCACGTACCGCCGCCACCACGAGCACCAACGCCGACAGAAGGATGCCGAGTACGCCGACGGCCGTGATGGCGCGCTCCTCGCGCAGCCACACGCGCGCGATGTACTGCAGCGGGGCGTGCAGCGGCGAGGGCATCTGCGCGATGCGGTCGTCGAGCACGCCCGCCGGCGTCGCCGCTGCGAAGGCCGCAGGCACCGTCGCTGCATCCACCTGGCCGCCCGTGCGCGGCTCGTCGGGCGCGAACGGATCCGGCACTGCCAGCAGGCTGGCGTCCGCCGTCCGCTCGCGCAGCGCCCTTCGGCCGGCGCGCAGCAGGTAGTACGAAACGAAGCCGACCGGTCCCAGCATCAGCGTGAAGAAGAGCAGCACCGACTGCAGCGGGATGGGCACGTACCGGTGGCGCATGTTGTCGCGGTAGATCCACAGCCCGACGAACTGGTCGAACGCCAGGATGTGGATCCACGCGATCAGCGCAACATCCTCACGGGCGAGGACGCGGAGCACGCCCTGCACATTGCCGAAGTCACCGAGCAGACCGGGTCCCGTGTCCATGAGCACCACGGTGATCCCGACCACGTAGAGCACGCTGAGGTAGACCGGGAAGACCGCCGACTCCGCCAGCCAGCGGGTCACGCGCCACGTCGGCAGGAACGCCATGAGCAGCCACGCGGCCATGGCGTAGCCGGCAAGCTCGTAGAGCGTCAGGTGCATCGCGGCGCTGCCTTCATGATCAGTTTCACCGCGGAGAGCGCGGAGGGCGCGGAGAACGGATCATTTATTACAACGGATACGGAAACGGACAACGGATGACGCAAACGGACAACGGATCACGGACCACGGTCTGACCTGATCACGGATCACGAAACCGCATCACGGTCTGACCTGATCAAGGAGCATCGGATTCGACCGGCGTCGTGATCCGTCATCCGTTGAAAAGAAATATGCCGTTCTCCGCGCCCTCCGCGCTCTCCGCGGTTCAATGATCTGTTGTCCGTTCCCAGGCCCGCGCCAGCACACGCTACCGGCGGATGCCCGCCGCCGTGTTCGGCCCCTCCTTCTGCCAGTAGAACGATGCCTTCCTCGTCCTTGGCCACGTCTCGTCGAGCGTGTCGCCGTCGTAGAGCCGCCCGTTCTTCATGACCATGCGCACCGTGTTCGTGTTGCGCAGGTTGTCGAGCGGGCTGGCGTCGAGCA
>JBFFZF010000141.1:0-12870 GCA_041568755.1 Longimicrobiales bacterium
GCGGCGGTTCACGTTGTTGATGAACACGCCCTGCTCGTCGGCCCGCTCACCGGACAGGTAGAAGTTGTAGCTCTCACCGCCACCGCGGACCGACAGGTTCGTGTTCCACATGTCGCCGGTGCGCAGCGGATCCGGCCGGCACGGCGCCTGCTCCGGGTAGATGCAGACGAAGCGGTCGGTCGGGAACCCGGTCTCGTAGCCCGCGCGCCGGCCGTTGTCGCGCAGGAAGGGCAGCGTAGGATCCTGGAGCTGGCGGATCACGCCTGCCGAGCGCTTGTCCGGATCCAGCGGGTTGTCGACGAGCACGCGCTGATCGCGCGGCGTCGACGTCGTGAAGACCTGGCAGCCCGGCCAGAGCGTGGGACTGTTGATGTGCGAGTCCTCGCACAGCCAGTAGGTCGTGATGCGATCGAGGCTCCAGTCGGTCTGGCCGAAGTCCTGATTCAGGCTCCACTGCAGCCCCTCGGTCGGCCGGCCCTTCTTCGTGATGATCTGGATCACGCCGGCGGCCGCTTCCGCGCCGTACAGCGTCGCGGCTGCGGGGCCCTTGATCACCTCGATCGACTCGATGTCGGACGGGTTGATCGACTCGAGCAGGTTGATCCCCTGCGCCGTGTTGCCCTGCGTGGCCGACGTGCCGGACAGGATACGGACACCGTCGATGAACACGACCGGCTCGTTGCCCGCTGTCAGCGAGCTGGCGCCGCGCACACGGATGCGCGAGCTGCCGCCCACCATCCCGGTGCTGGCCAGCAGCGTCACGCCGGGCGTGCGGCCCTGAAGCAGCTGCTGGACGTTGTTGATCGGCGCGACCTCCGTGATCTGGTCGGCCTTGATCGTCGACACGCTGTTGCCGATCGCCCGCTTCGTCGTACGGCCGGCCGTCCCGGTCACGACGATCTCGTCGAGGCCGATCGCGGACTGCTGCATCTCGAAGTTGACGACGGCCGTCTGGCCGCTGGCCACGTTGACCGTCTGCTCGACGGCACGGAAGCCGATCGACTCGACGCGGACCGTAGCCTCACCCACCGGGACCCCGGAGATGAGGAACGCACCGTTCGCGTCCGTGAGCCCGCCGCGTGACGTGCCCCGGATCGAGACCTGGGCACCCGGCAACGGCCGGTTCGTGCCCTGCTCGATGACGGTCCCGCGGACCATCCCGGTCTGCTGCGCCGAGACGGGCTGCGGCGAGACGGCGATGACCATCGCGAAGAACGCGGGCGCGAATACCGCCGCCAGCGATCTGCGCATGGCCTGCTTCACCGGCCCGCGGATGTTTTCCTGCATGTCATTCCTCCTGGGATCGTGATGGGACTGCGGTGTGACGCCAAAGGGCAACCCGGGGGCGTGGCTGCGCCCCGGGTCGGTGCCGGTTCTGGAAGCCGGGAAATCTGCAGGCCCGACGGCGGGACGTCAATCCACGGGTCAACCGCTGTAACATTCCACCGGGCCGAAGACGTTCTTGATCCGGGCGCATGCGCTGCGCCGATCCAAGAACGCCCCGACCTCGCGAAACGTGACGGTCGGCCACCCCTCCTTGCCCCCCTTGTGGGGCTCGCGGGTACAATGGTGCTGAACTCCGTCCGGAAGCGTCGCTGGATGTCCAGAGCCCTGGTCGTGCCCCGTACCTGCCGCGCCGGTCCCCGCCCGGGCACGCCCGCGCTCGCCGTGGCGGTCCTGTTCCTGGCGCTCGGCGCGGCATTCGCCGCACCCGCCGCAGGCCAGGGCAGTGACCTGTTCGGGCGGGTCGACGACGAGGAAACGGGCCGGCCCGTCGCCGATGCCGCGGTCGTTCTGGTCGGGACTCCGCACAGCACGCTGACCGACGATCGTGGGGTGTTCCGGCTGACCGGCCTGACGGCCGGGGCCTACACGCTTCGGGTGAGCCACATCGGCTACGGTTCGCGCAGCGTCGAGGTCCGGGTCGAGGCGAACGCCGTGACCCGGGTCCGCCTCGGCCTGACCGAGACCGCGATCCGGCTCGAACCCCTCGACGTCGAGGCCCTGTCGATCACGGAGTCGCGAGAACGAGGTGCCGGGTACCGGCGCAGCGTCGTGACCCGCGACCAGATCGTGCTGTCCGAGGGCACGAACATGACCATGGCGGACGTGCTCCGGCAGCACGTGCCGAGCGTCCGGGTCCGGCGCCTCGAACAGATGGTGGGCACGGAGGTCTGCATCGAGCTGCGCACGATCCGCACGATGGCGGAGCGCAGCCCGTGTCTGTCCCCCGCCGTGTACCTCGACGGCGTCCCGGTCACGAACCCGACGACGCTGTACGCCACGCTGAGTCCGCGCATGCTGGAACGCCTGGAGGTCGTGCCGGCCGCAGAAGCGGGCGTCCGCTACGGATCCGGGGCACTCTACGGCGCACTGCTCATCGATTCACGCCGTCCCGGTCGTGCCGAGGGCGAGGGTCCGCGCGTCGATGCGCCCCGGGCCTTCGACTGGGCGATGGACGAGCGCGGGCACCCGTTCGCCCGCTCCTACCTCTTCGCCTTCATGGGCAACGCCATCGGGCTGGCGCTCGGCCTGTCCGCCGCCAACGAATGCATCGGAACGCGCGCCCCGTCGAACGACCGCATCATATCGCGCTGCGATACGTGGCCGACGTTCGCGGCGGGCGCCGCGGCGCTGACCCTGCCGGCGCTGGGGGGCGGGTTCGGATCCGGCCTGGGCGGGAGCACGCCGATCTCGCGGGGCAAGCTGCTGCCGGCGGCCATCGGCGGGACCATGGCCGTCGTGCCCGGCTACGCCCTGATCATCTCGGGCCGACGTTCGGAATCCGCCGGGCTCCAGGTGCTGGGCGGCGCGATCCTCGTCGTCGGCGTCCCGATGGTCACGACCCTGGCCGACCACCTGTTCCGGTCCCTGCGCGAGCGCGACGAGCCGGAGCCCGCCAGCTCGCCCGTGCCCGCCCCGCTCAGCCGCTGACGGCGGGCGTCTCCCGCAAGCGCGCGTCGACCGCCCAGACCAGAAGCGGCACCATGATCTCGTGGTGCCCGGTGATCTGATAGCCCGCCCCGCCACCGGTCCGCGTCGGTCGCTCGACCACGTTCACCCGCGGCCGGTAGTGGCGGATCATGTCGAGGTCAGCAGCGACGAAACGACGGGGCCGCCCGCCGTTCACGTTGCGGCAGACGGTCAGCGCCTTCAGAAAAACCTCCGGCATCATCACGGCCGAGCCCACGTTGAGCACGACACCGTCCTCGAGTCGCTCGAGGTGGGCCGCCAGCCTGCGAAAATCCGTCATGCTGGTGCGGCCGATCGCGGCGCCGTCGGCGACCGGGTGCTGATGGATGATCTCGGCGCCGATCGCCGTGTGCACGGTGAAGCCGATGCCCAGCCGGCGGCTGGCCAGCAGCAGCGAAAGGTCGGGCTCGGCCAGATCGTCCCGGGCCGCGAGATCGCGCGCCAGCGCTTCACCCATGCCGAGGCCTTCGGCCGCGCCTTTCCGCACCGCTTCGCCCATGTCGCGCCCGGTTTCCTCCGCCATGCCGAACGTGCCATCGGCCAGCCCGGCTTCGACGTCCTCGCTCGTCCCGCCCCACCGGGCCATCTCGTAGTCGTGGATCACGGCGGACCCGTTCGAGGCGAGGTGCGTGATCGCGCCGCGCTCCATCAGGTGGATGAGCAGGGGCGAGAGGCCGGTCTTCACGACGTGCCCGCCGATCATGCACAGGACACCGTGGCCGGCGCGCGTGGCCGCCACGATCGCGTCGACGACGGCCAGGAAAGAGCGAGCCTCGAGCAGGTCGGGCAGCGCGTCGAGGAAGCGTCCGAAGTCGGCGGGGCCGTCGCCGGGCGGCGCTGCGCTCGCCGCCGCCTCGACCTTGTTGGGGCGCCGCGCCACCGGGATGGTCCGGATGCGCGCCGGGTCGATCTCCGGCAGGCCTCCCCCCCGGTCGGGCCTGCCGGACGCTTTGCTCACCGCGTGTCGCCGCTGCGCCCTGCCGTGGTCAGCGACTGGCCGGGCGTGTACCCCGTCATCGACAGCCGCAGCGTGCCGACGCTCATCTTGGCCGTGAGTTTCACGATCAGCCGGCGGTCGTCGTCGGATACGAACACCTCAGCCTCGCCGCCCTCGCTGAAGATGCCCTTCGTCTTGATGATCGGACGCACGACGATCGTGTCGAACTCGCCCGCGTCCACCTTGATGCGCTCCTTGCGCAGGACCCTCAGGATGACCGGGTTGCCGTCGTCCTTCCAGTAGCGGTTGTACGTGTACGTCTCGCCGACCTTGAGCGGCAGCGTACGCAGGAAGTACAGGAACGCGACATCGTCGAGCGGATCGCGCGACGGCAGATCGCCCGTCTCTTCGGAGTCGACCTGGCCGGGCGAGTCCTTCTTGAAGTTCTTCTGCGTCCACCGGCCCTGGTCGAGGAAGAAGTCCACGGCGCGATGGCGACGGTAGCTGCCCTCCTTCTGCCGCTGATCGAAGCGCATCGAGATCAGCTTCTCGGCGCCCAGCCAGGACTGCCAGTAGTCGTCGACGCTGTAGAAGAACAGCCCGCCCTTCATCGTGAAGCCGATGTGGTAGCTCGGCACGCCCCGCACCGTGTCCATCTTCTCCATGATCTCGAGGCGGCCTTCGCCGGCGGAGAAGATGCCCCAGTCCACCTCGTACCGCTGGACCTCGCCGGGCCCGAACGGCGCCGGCGCGATCGGGAACGAGACCGACCGGGACAGCGCGGAGCCGAGCTGCGCACTCGCGTTTCCGTTCGACAGGATCAGGCCGAGCATGGCCACGAATGGGATCAGACGCATCACGGTGTCCTCAGGTCTATTCCGCAGGGTCTCGCGCGGCGCCGCCCTCGGGCGGCGTCTC
Organism: Longimicrobiales bacterium; assembly: GCA_041568755.1. GTDB lineage: Bacteria > Gemmatimonadota > Gemmatimonadetes > Longimicrobiales > RSA9 > JBFFZF01. Next base: position 4,829 of record JBFFZF010000141.1, read on the forward strand.
GTGCGGGCTTCCCTCTGCATCAACGGTGCCAGACGCCGAACCGCCGGAACGGCGCCGCCGGCCGCCCCGTCGCCCCCGCCGCCGGCGAGGACGCCTGGGCTTCGACGCCTCGCCGTCCACGCTCGACGCATCGGTCCCGGTCCGGCCCGCCTCCGGCGCGTCAACAGCCGTTTCCGCCGGGCGTTCCTGTTCTACCGCGTCGGCCGCCGGGCGATCCTTGCGACGGCGCGACCCGCGCCGGCCCGTCCGGCGCTTCGAGGGCTTTGGAGCGATTTCCTGGCCGGCTGATTCGTCCACCGGTCGGTCCGGCTGCGAGGTGTCCCCGTCCGGGGACGGTTCCGTCTCTCCGCGGGATGGGCCCCGTCGTGCCGAGGTTTTCCGGCGCCTGGGCTCCGCGCCCTCGGATCGATCGGCCGGTCGCCGGCGGCCGGTGCGCCCACCGGGCTCCGAGCGCCGGGCCGGCCGCGCCGCCTCTTCGTCATCACCGGCGGGCGCCGCCGCCTCGGTCCGGAGCGTCGAGCGGTCCGCGTGCACGCGGTCGGGGGCCAGCTGCTCGACGGTCCGCTCGGGGCGGCCATCTCGCCCGCCCGCGAAGCGCCATGCCTCGCGCAGCATCAGGAACGGCGCGACGCGACTCCCGCGCTGCAGCCGCTCCGGATGCGTGACGATGTCCACGACTTCGATGCGGCGGGCATGGGGCAGGGTGGCCTGCAGCAGTTCGGCGTTCGCGGCGCCTCCCTCGTGCGTCAGCAGCCTGCGGCCGGCGCGCTCCTCCAGCGCCTTGCGCAGGCAGATCAGCCGGATCGCGTTGAACCCGTGCAGTGGATCGCGGATCTCGGCCGGCCAGGTGCGTCTCAGGGCCAGACGCTGCGCCAGACGCCGCGCCAGTTTGTGGCGTGCGCCCGCGACGGGCGAGCCGATCGCGATGTCCGCCCCCGACTCGAGCTTGCGCAGCAGCGCCCCCGCGAACTCCGGGTCGTCCGTGAAGTCGGCCTGCAGCACGACTACGGCGTCGCGCTTCGGATAAGCCGAGCGTCGATCGGCCTCGCGCAGGAGCATTTCGAGCGTGGCCGCGTAGCCGCGCCGGTTTTCGCTGGCCAGGAGCGTGAGCGGCAGCACCCGGGCGTACGGCTCGAGGATCGCGCTGCTGCCGTCGCGCGACCCGTCATCGGCCACGAGGATCTGGTAATCGCGCGGGAGGTCGGCCATCACCTGGCGGATCTTCCACAGGACGACACCGACCGTCCGCTCTTCGTTGTGGCAGGGAATGCAGTAATAGATCACGGCTGAACGGATTCCATTCGCTGGTTGTGGGCCTGCCGGCCTGATGCCGGACTCGGAACGTTAGAGCGTGGGCCGCAGCGCGCAAGCTGTGCCCGCCATCTGCGGACCTGAATCGGCGCACGACCGCTCGTCAGGCGCTCGCCGGCGGCCGCGTCTTCCAGCGCCGGTGATGCCAGAAGTACTGGGCGGGCGTCTCGCGGACCTCGGCTTCGAGCGCCGCCAGATAGCGCGTCATCACGTCCGTGACCGCATCATCGGAACGCTGGACACGGTCCGACAGACGGGACAGCCGCACACGCAGGCGTCCATCCGGCGTGCGGGCGGCCGTCGACATGAGCACGGGTGCCCCGGCCCGCGCGGCGATGACCGCCGGGCCGCGCGTCGTGGAGGCCAGCCGTCCGAAGAACGGCAGGAACAACCCGCTCCGGCCGGCGTTCTGATCGGGGGCGAGCACCAGCACGTGCTCGGCGCGCAGTGAGCGGACCCCTTCGCGCGTCGCATGCCCGCGGTCGATCACCGTCACACCCAGGCCCCGCCTCGCCTCGATCAGCGCGCGGTCGAACAACGGGTTCCTCTGTCGCTGCACCACGATGTCGATGGGCGCACCGCACGCCGCGAGTGCGGCCGCACCCAGCTCCCAGTTGCCGAAGTGCGCCGTCAGTACGACGACGCCACGACCGGCGGCCAGTGCGGCGCGCAGTACATCGCCATTCTCCAGATCAGCCCGCGCCTGGACGCGCGCCGGCGGCTGGCCCGCCGCGCGCAGCAGCGCCACGATCTCCCGGCCAAGGTGCGCGTACGAGGCCAGAGCCGTCGCGCGAACCCAGTCCGCGTCCCTGACGGGGAACGCCGTGCGCAGGTTGGACTCGACCACGCGTCGCCGCACGCGCAGGGGCCGGAACCCCAGCCCGGCCACAGCGGCGCCCGTGCGCAGGGCGAGCTGCTCCGGCAGGGTCCGCACGCCCGCGGCCCCCAGCGCGAACAGCCCGTATTCCACCCGGTGTGCGAGCGTCGGCTTCCTCACGTCGCCTCATCGACGGTCGGGTGCAAGCGGACCGGACCGCGCCGCCCGGCCGCGACCTCCCGATAGAGCGCCAGCGTCTCCTCGACGACGCGCTCGATGCGGAACTCGCGCAGCCGTTCGCGCTGCAGCGCGACGATCCTCTGGCGCAGCGCCGGATCGCTGCGCAGGCGCCGCACCGCGGCAGCGAGCGCGCCCGCGTCGTCCAGCGGGAACAGGCTGGCGCCGGTCCTTTCGTGCACCGGACCCAGCACCTCGGCCGGACCGGCGTCATCCGCGGCGACGACCGGAACGCCCGAAGCCATCGCGTCCAGCATGCTCGTGCCCAGCGCCTCTCCCTTCGAAGGAAACGCGAAGGCATCCATCTCGCGCAGCCAGGGCCGCGCATCGGTCAGCGCGCCGGCCAGTCGCACGTTCGCGGCCACGCCGTGCGCCTGGATCGCCGACGCGATGTTCGCCCGCTCCGGTCCTTCGCCCACAATCACCCAGTGGATGTCGCGCGCCCGCGCCGCCGCCTGCACGATGATCGTCTGGTGTTTGTAATCGAGCAGCGTGCCGATCGTGCCGGCCACGAACGCGTCTGCGCGGATGCCGAGCCGCGTGCGCATGCCCGGACTCGCGTGCCGCAGATTCTCGACTTCGGCCACATCGATGCCGGACCGGATCACGCTGATCTTCTCGTCGCGCACACCGCACTCGAGCAGCCGCTGACGCACCGTCTCCGAGACGGCGATCACGCGCGTCGCCATGTTCCACTTGCGCGCCCGCATCGAGAAGTGCGTGCGGCGCGCAGCCACGATCGGCACGCTGCGCAGCTTCGCGCCGGCCAGGCCGAGCTGCAGCGCGTGGGCATCGTGTGCGTGGATCACGTCCCTGCCCTTCGCCAGCCGGAAGATCGCCAGCGCAACGCCGGGATCGGCGCCACCCGACCAGCGCATGCTGGTCACCGGCAGTCGCTCGGCGCGCAGCCGCGTCTCCAGCGGGCTGTCCTGCGGACAGAGGCAGAGCTGCTCGACGCCGTGCGCCGCCAGCCCGTGCATGAGCAGGCGGACCTGGTTCTGCCCGCCGCCCCACCGGTGTCCGCCGTCCACGTGCAGGACCCTCATGCCGGCACCGGGTAGTGCGCGAGCGCGTGCTGCACTTTCGCGATCACGTGATCGGTCGTGATCCGCTCCATGCGACCGTGCTTCGGTTGGAAATTGCCCGGGTCGGGCGCCGCCCCCGGCTCGGTGTACCGGTCGATCCACAGGTCCTCGTACGCGCGCCACGGGCCGACCCGCCACGGGTTGGTGTGACCGTACAATCCGATCGCCGGCACCCCGAGGCCCCGCGCGATGTGGATCGCGCCGGTGTCCGGCGCGATGATCAGCCGGCACCCGGCAATGCGCCAGACGAGCCTCCGGACGCCGTCCCCCATGGCCCAGATCACGTCCGTGAGCGCCGCCTCCTGGACCATGCGCGCGAGCGCGACCTCGCGCGCGCCCGGTCCGCCCAGCAGCATTGGCGTCAGCCCGCACTCGCGATCCAGCCGGTCGACCAGCTCGATGATCCGTTCGGGCAGCCAGTCCTTCCTGAGCTTCGACGAGGCCGGCACGACGGCCGCGATCGGCCGCCCGGCGTACGGCGCGAAGAACTCGGCCTGTGCGGCGCGCTCCTCGTCGCTCGGCGTGAGACGCCACTCGACCGGTTCGCGCGGGACATCCAGCACGTCGAGGAAATCCAGGTACAGATCCTGTGTGTGTTTCCGGCAGCGCGCGTCCGTGTACACGTTGCAGCTCAGCCACGCGCCGTCGCGCGCGATGCCGCGCCGGAACCCGACGCGCACCGGCGCACGCGTCAGGAACGTGGCCAGTGCGCCCTTGAAATACGTATTCAGGTTGAGCGTGACGTCGTAGCGTTCGGCGCGCAGCTCGGCACGCAGCGCGCGCAGCGTGCGGACTCCGCCGTGCCGGTCGAAGGTCACGACCCGGTCCACGGCCTCGTGGCCACGCAGCAGGCCGGCCGCGATGGGCGCATCGACACACGTGATCCGGCACGCTGGCGCGGCCCGCCGGATCGCGTTCAGCACCGGCAGCGCCTGCACCGCATCACCGATGCCCACGTGGAGGACGACGCAGACGCGGGCGTCTTCGGGCAACGCACCCCCGGCCGGCGGTCCGCTCACGCCGGACCGCGCAGCGCGCTCAGCACCGCGTCGTCGGCAGGCGCGAACTGGAGCGTGTGCAGGTGCCGGTACAGCCCCTCCTGCGCCAGCAGCTCCTCGTGCCGGCCGCGCTGCACGATGCGACCCTCGTCCAGCACGAGGATCTGATCCGCGTGCCGGATCGTCGACAGCCGGTGCGCGATCACGAAGACCGTCCGCCCGCGCAGCATCCGCTCGACCGCTTCCTGCACGAGCCGTTCCGATTCGGAGTCGAGCGAGGACGTCGCTTCATCGAAGACCAGGATCGGCGGATCGCGCAGGATCGCCCGCGCGATCGCGATGCGTTGCCGCTGGCCGCCGGACAACCGCGTCGCCCGCTCGCCCAGGACCGTCTCGTAACCGTTCGGCAGACGCTCGATGAACTCGTGCGCATTGGCCGCCCGCGCCGCCCGCTCGACCGCCTCCTGTGACGCGTCCGGCAGCGCGTACGCGATGTTCGCGAACACGGTGTCGTGGAACAGCACCGTCTCCTGCGTCACCATGCCGAAGTTCCTGCGCAGCGAGCGTGCCGAGAACGCGCGCAGATCCACGCCATCGATCGTGATGCGCCCCGCCGTCGGGTCGTAGAACCGCGCCAGCAGATCGACCAGGGTCGTCTTGCCTGCCCCGCTCGGCCCCACCAGCGCGACGACCTCGCCGGGCCGGACCTCGAACGAGATGTCCAGGAGCACCGGCGCGCCCGGCTCGTACGCGAAGCTCACCGCCTCGAACCGGATCGCCTCGCGCACACCCGTGAACACCTGTGCGTCCGGCGCATCCACCATCTCGACCGGCGTGTCCAGGAACTCGAACACGCGCTCCGCCGCGACCATGCCCGGCTGCACGGTCGAGGGCAGCTTCGACAGCCACTTCGCGGGCGCGTACAGCTTCAGGCTGTAGCCGATGAACGCGATGAACTGCGCGCCCGAGATCTCCGGCGGCGAGGCCAGGACGAGGCGGGCGCCGAACCAGAGGAGCAGGACCGTACCCACGGAGGCCAGCGTCTCCGCCATCGGGCCGGACAGCAGACGCCACCGCTCGGTGCGTACGACGGCCTTGTAATAGCCGCTCGTCAGCGCGTGGAACCGCTCCATCTCGAATGGCTCGGCCGCCGCCGCCCGGACCTGCCGGATCCCGCCCACCGTCTCCTGCAGGTGCGATGTGACCTCGCCCGCCATGTGCAGGATCTGGTGATCACCGCGCCGCAGCCGGCTCAGCAGGATGCGCCAGATCGCGAACATGACCGGCAGCACGATCACCGCCGCCAGCGTCAGCTTGACCGAGATGAGCAGCATCAGCGCGACGAACGCGATGATCTCCAGAGTCGATGTCGCGAACTTCGCGATGTTCTTGGTGACGAGTGTGCGCAGCAGTTCGACATCCGCCGTGAGCCGCGCGATGATCTGGCCGGCGCGGGTGCGCCCGAAGAAGCGCAGGTCCAGGCGCACGATGTGATCGTAGACCTGGTTGCGCAGGTCGCGCGTCACCGACTGCTCCAGCCGCACGACCAGGTAGTTCTGCAGGTAGTCGAACATGTTCTTGATCATGAAGACCAGGAACATGAACCCGACGATCGGCGCGAGGATCTCCGCAGGCGGCCGGTCCAGGTCGACCAGTCGGCCCAGCGTCGCCTCCAGCAGCCGGTCCATCTGGTTCGCCGCCGCACCGCCTCCCGCTTCGCCCGTCAGCGCCTGGATGAACGGGATGATCATGACGAAGCTGAACGCGTCGGACACGGCAAAGCCGATCGTGGCCAGCGTAGCGGCCAGCATGAGCAAGCCGTACGGCCGGAGATAGCCGAGGATGCGCGCGTACAGCTTCAGCATGAAGTCAGCCGCCCGCCGGCCGGGGCTTCAGGACCGCGATGGGCAGGATCATCTCCTCGGGACTGACGCCACCGTGCAGGAATGAGCCCCGGTAACGGGCCTGGTACTCGCGCAGCTTCGTAGGATACACGAAGAAGAAATCCTCCAGGGCCAGCAGGTAGTTCGTCGTCATGCGGCCGGGCGGAAAGCGCAGGTCCCCTTCGGCGCGCACTGCATAGACGGCGTCGGGCGTCGCGGCACGCAGGTCCAGCCCGAACTTGTAGCGCAGGTTGCTGGTCGCGTCGCGTCGCGCATAGATCGTGACCGGGCGCTCGCACAGGATCGAGCCGTGATCCGTCGTGATCACCACGGTCACGCCGCGCGCCGCCGCTTCGCGCAGGATCCGCGCCGCCGACGACTGGCTGAACCACTGCCGCGTCAGCGCGCGCAGCGCCGGCACGTCGCGCGCGACTTCCATGAGAATGGCCGATTCGCTGCGCCCGTGCGTCAGGAGATCCACGAAGTTGTAGACCAGCGCCACCACGCCCTCGCCGCCCAGTGCACTGCGCACGCGCGCCACGAGATCGTCGCCGTCCCGCTCGGTGAAGACCTTCTCGTACCAGACCGGCACGTCGCGCCCCGTCAGGCGCTGCAGCTGGTCGCGCAACAGGGCATCCTCGAAGGCGTTCAGACTGCCCTCCTCGGTGCCCCACCACTTCGGGTGTGCGCGTGCGATCGCGTCCGGGTACATGCCGCCGAAAATGGCGTTGCGCGAGTAGGGCGTGGCCGTGGGCAGGATGCTCGCGTACAGGTTCTCCGTGATGTCGAACGCAGGTGCCAGCAGCGGCGCGATCACCCGCCACTGGTCGAGCCTCATGCAGTCGATGATCATGAACAGCGTGGTCGAGCCCGGCTCGAGCTCGGGCAGCAGCCAGGATTCGACCAGCCCCGTCGACAGCGGCGGCGCGTCCGCATCCTCCCCGCTCGTCCAGCCCCGGTACGCCGCCGCGACGTACTGCCCGTACTGGCGCCGGACATCGGCGAGCAGCGCCGAGACCGACTCGACCAGACCGGCCTCACCGGCATCGTAGAGCCGCAACTCCCATTCGATCAGCTCGTCGTACAGCGCGAAGAAGTGCTGCCAGTGCGCCGCCTCGTCGCGCATGCGCGAGAGTTGCGGATAGCGCGCCGCGAAGTCCTGTGCCACACGCTGCTGGCGCAGCTGCGCGCCCTCCAGCAACCGCGTGACGACCGAAAGCACCTGACGCGGGCTCGCGGGCTTGACCAGGTAGTCGTCCACGCGCCGCCCGATCGCCTCGACCATGGTCCGGTCTTCCTCGGACTTGGTGACCATGACCACGCGCGCCTGCGGCTCCTCGCGGCGCAGCTCGCTCAGCACATCCAGCCCGCGCCGCCCCGGCATCTGCTCGTCGAGCAGGACCAGGTCGTAGCTCTGCCCCTGCGCGAGCGCGATCGCATCATCGCCGTTCGTCGTCGTGTCGAGGACGTACCCGCGCTGGCGCAGGAACAGCAGATGCGGCTCGAACAGATCGACTTCGTCGTCGATCCACAGGATCCGTTTGGCGGCGGTCGTGGTCATGCTGGTTCCGGTTCGGTACTACCCGCACGTTCCGGCGGCGTCGAACGGCTGCGGATCGCAGGCCGGGATGGGCGTCGCTCGTGGGGAACGGATCGGCCTGCCGCCGTTATGCGCATCCTCATCCGTTCCCGACGATCCACCCGACCCCCA
>JBFFZF010000142.1:0-12741 GCA_041568755.1 Longimicrobiales bacterium
AATCACGACCCGGAAGACCGGGCCGGGTACCCACGCCTCCTGCCTGGCGCGCACGAGCACCAGCACGAGCACGGTGAGGACGAGAATTCGAGCCCGCGGCTCGAAGACGGTGATCCCGGCGTAGAAGTCTCCAGGGAGACGCGGTGCTTCTGACTGCATGAACCACAGCAGGTTTCCCGCCCTCAGCGCTTCCTCGCCGTTGTGAAGGGCAAGGCGAGGCCGGCGAGAAGGTGGCACGATCGTCCGCGCATCAGCGGTGCGCTGCGCCCGGACAGTCTACTCGAGCTGTTCGCGTATGATCTCCACGATTTCTCGCGCCAGATCGGCGGCCTGTCCGTATTTCTTCGTGCTGCCGAGCGCCCAGTCGTAACGCCACGTCGCGAGAATCCTGAATTCGGGGTCGGCGACCAGCGCGCGATAGCGGGTGACGGCATCAGCGTCGGAGCCTCGAGATAGACCCCAGGCATCGCCCTGGAAAGTCGCGAACGAACGGCCGATGGAAATGCCTGTCCTGGCCAGGAACGGGATGACCGTGGCCGCGACGAAGTCGCGAACCACCAGCTCGTTGTCGGACGTCTCTGCTGCAACCCGGGGCCAGCTGGAGATCCGACGCCGGAGATCGACGCTCCGGATCAGGGAGAGGCCGCCTGACGCGACCAGCTCATCCAGGACGGAGCTGGTCAGATCGAACGTCGGGGCGCCGACCAGCCAGCTCAGTGCATCGTCGAAGCGATCCACGGCGCGTCCGGTTCACCGGGCGAGTCGTCGAGCAACCATTCGAGATCGGATGCCGCCTCTTCATAGATCGACTGCAGTTCGCGCAGATCCTCCTCGAGATCCTCGAACTGGGCGGCCAGGTCCTCGAGGAGTAGGCACTCGGGTTGCCAGCCTTTCCAGCGCGAACGCTACCCGGGCTGCATCGATGCGCGAATCCTGCAGACACCATCGGCCGAACGGCAAGTTTCGCTCTTCAACGCCCGGGCCGCGATTGACTTGCCCCTGTTCGCGATCCGCTGCATCGTTGCTCCCACTGCGGGGCCGGCCTGCGGACAGCCGCGCCGGCCACGGTCAACGCTCCTCGTTCCTGTGACACCCATGCGGCTCACCCTGACCAGTCCATGAGTCTGAATCGGCTCGCGACGGCGCTGGCCGACCAGTACCGCATCGACCGGGAACTCGGCGCGGGCGGGATGGCCACGGTCTACCTCGCGCACGATCTCCGGCACGACCGCGACGTCGCCATCAAGGTGCTGCACCCCGAGCTCGGTGCGGCGCTGGGCGGCGACCGCTTCCTGAGCGAGATCCGCACGACGGCGAAGCTGCAGCACCCGCACATCCTGCCCCTGCTCGACAGCGGCGTGGCCGACGGCCTGTTGTACTACGTGATGCCGTACCTGACCGGCGAAACGCTGCGCGCGCGCCTGGATCGCGAGCGGCAGCTGCCGATCGAGGACGCCGTCCGCATCGCGTGTGAAGTGGCCGACGCGCTGGGCGCCGCGCACGCGCTGGGCATCGTCCACAGAGACATCAAGCCGGCCAACATCCTGCTGCAGGGCGGACACGCCCTCCTGGCCGACTTCGGCATCGCCCTCGCCGTGCAGAGCGCCGGAGGCGAGCGCCTGACGCAGACCGGCCTGTCGCTCGGAACGCCGCAGTACATGAGCCCGGAGCAGGCGATGGGCGACCGCGCGATCGACGCGCGCAGTGACCTCTACTCGCTCGGCGCGGTCGCGTACGAGATGCTCACCGGCCAGCCGCCGTTCACGGGGGCGACCGTGCAGGCGGTCGTCGCGCAGGTGATGGCCGCGCTGCCGGAGCCACCGACCACGATGCGGCCGTCGATCCCGGCGCACGTCGAGACGGCCGTGCTCCGCGCGCTGGAGAAACTGCCCGCCGATCGGTTCACGAGCGCCGGGGCGATGGCGACCGCCCTCGTCTCGCCCACTCCTGCGGCCCACCCTCGCGCGTCGCCCGGAAGCGCGGCGGTTCGACGGTGGCAACGAATGACCGCTGGACTGGCCGTCCTCGCCGCGGGCCTTCTGGTCGCGCTGGTGTTCAGCCTGCTCGAACCGCCACAAGAACGCCGCGTCGTGCGCGTCGAGGGCGAAGCGGGCGGGGCCGGCAGCCTGGCATCGGTCGTCGCGGGTGCCGGCGATGGATCATCGTACGTCTATTGCACGTCCGATGGCGCCGTGCGCATGCGGCGCTGGGAGGACTTCGCACCGACACCCGTGGATGGGCCGTTCGAGGGCTGCATCGGCGCGGCGTACTCGCCCGACGGCCGCTCGATCGCGATCGTCGGGGTTCCGACCGGCCTCACGATCGCTTCCGTCCACGGCGATGCGCCGCGTCGCGACATCGCGATCGCCGAGGTGGGCGACATGGCCGTCTTCGGCGGCGGCATCGACTGGGCCAGTGACGGATCGATCTACATCGCCAGCCGGAACGGGCTGTTCCGCATCGCGCCGGACGACGGACAACGCGAACGCATCGCGCGCCCCGACTCGCTCAGCGCGTTCATCGGTCTCGACGTCCTGCCCGGTGCCACATCGGCGCTGATCGTCAGCGCACCCTCGGGCGGCGCGAGCGGTGAGACCACGCGCATCGGCGTCGTCGATCTGCGCACGGGCGAACACTCGTCCATCCTCGATGGCGTCGCCGTCCGGTTCGTGAAGCCCGGCCATCTGCTCGTGGTCGGCGGCGATGGCTCGATGAGCCTCGTGCCTTTCGATGTCGCATCTCTCCGCCCGCAGGGCGCCGCCATGCCGCTGCCGGACAGCCTGGGCGCGGGCCAGGGCGTCGTGCTCTGGCAGCCACTCGTGGATGTGACCGACAACGGCACGCTCCTCTACTGGCGCGCACCCAACTTCAATACCGGCTACCCCGTGCTCGTCGACCGGTCGGGCAACGTCGAGGAGATCCGGCCGCGCTGGACCGGTTCGTTCCTCGTCCCGCGAATGGCCGACGACGACGCACGTTTCGCGGTCGAGCACACAGCCGATGTCGCGACGCAGGTCTGGGTGCGGGAGATCCGATCGGGAGCGTCTACACGACTGACGATGGGCGGCCTGCTCAACGGCCGGCCAACCTGGACACCGGACGGCAGCGGTGTCACGATCATCTCGGATGCGGACGGCGCGCCGAAGCTGTACGACCGGCGGCTCGACGCGGACTCGGCGATCCCGATGCCGAGCTGGGACGACCGCCCGATCTGGGCGACGCAGTGGTCGCGTGACGGTGAGTGGTTGCTGCTGCGGACCGACGACCAGGCACCGGGCAGAGGCGACATCCTCGCGGTGCGGCCGGGCCTGGACTCGGTGGCGACCCCCATCCTGAATGCGTCCGGGGTCTCGGAGTACTCGGCCGAACTCTCGCCGGACAAACGCTGGCTGGCCTACGTCTCCAACGAAGGCGGACGCTACGAGGTGCGGGTGACGCCATTCCCGGGCGGACGAGGCCAGTGGCAGATCTCCACCGGCGGCGGCACCGAGCCGGCGTGGTCACGCGATGGCCGCGATCTGTTCTACATCGCGAACGACGGCTGGCTCATGGCGGCCGAAATCGCTGCCGGCCCCGAGTTCCGTGTCCTCAGCCAGAGGCGCCTGTTCGACACGACCCCGTTCGTGATGTATGGCATCTGGAACCGCAACTACGATGTCACACGAGACGGTCGCTTCCTCATGATACGGCGCAGTGCCGATGCGACCGCGCGCATTGTCGTCGTCTTCAACTGGGCGGCCGGCATCGGCGGCACCAGGGCACGCTGATCGCCGTCACGTCGCGTCGTTGCCGGACCGGACGAGCCGCGCCGTCGCCGTCGTTGCATGCGGTGTCGAGAGCGTCAGAGGTGTGGCGTGGCGCCGGGGCGCCACGCTTTTCGTATGCCTATTTCGGTTTTCTGCCGCCTCGCATGAGCAGCGCGACCAGCAGTCCCAGGACGAAGCCGCCCCCCGCCGTCAGAACCAGGAGGAGCACGGCAGGCGCCTCACCCGTCAACCACAGGAACCGCATGTGCATGGGCCCCGTGTTCTGTACCGCGACGACGATCAGGGCAACGGCGAGCACGAGCAGGAACCATAGCTTAAAGGTTTTCATCACTTGGCCACCATAGTTTGGGCGAGTACTGCTTCGACTGCGACCGCGCGCCCGCTCCGAACCGCAAGACCCATCGCAATCAGGCCGATCCCCATCAGGGTCCCGCCGACCGGAAAGAACAGCCACGGCACCGGGCTGAGAGGTGGTGGCGGCGGTACGAGGAGCAGAGCCCCCACAACCAGAGATGCGGCCGCTGCCCTGGAAAGGATGGTCGAGCGGGCCAGCGCAATGGAAAGCAGGATGAAGCCAGCCGAGAACGCGACAGCCGTGATCCCGATGATGGGATGAGGCGGAGAGAAGAAGGGGCCGGTCAGTTCGACGAGCCCGGGAGCGTTGCTCGCCAGCAGAGGCCAGACGAACGCCGTGATGATCCCCGTCCCCGTGAACATGATCGACCCGGCAAACGCCACGAAATAGCCCACGCGCTCCAGCCTGCCCGCCATGGACTGTCGCTCGGCAAAGGCCAGGAGACCAATGGATGCGAAGAACCCGCCCATGAAGTGGAAGGTGTGAGAAACGGCCCAACCCGTGGACGATCCGACCTCCGGCCCGGCGACTGTGCCCCAGGGGTGAACCAACGCCCACAGTGCCACGGAAAGGCCGGACACCACGAAGGACGAGCCGTACGCCGCATCGAGGCGGTTGCGCATGCTGAGCTCCGTGCGATAGAGGGCCCGCGAATCCCGACGATCCGGTCGTCGTGCGATCGATCAGTGGGCAACTGTGGCCGCTGATCTATCGTGCTACGGGGCACCGTAGCAGTCAAGATGCATTCGCAGATGGATCGCGAGTGTCGCGCGTCGGAGGTCCAGCATGACTTACCGCGCGTCATTCGACGCTCGCAGGGGGCGGTCCAAGGAGCGATCGGAACCCGCCGTACGCCATCCGCGTGGCGTCGAAGACTGGACTGGACGGGTCGATCAGAGGATCGATCCACTCCGCCATCCGCGGGTCAGCCAGCACCTTCGCGTTGGCCCGATCACGCGCTTCCCGCGAATCGAACACCACCCATCCGAACACGACCGCCTCATCCCCCGTGGCGTCGACGAGATCTGTGAACGAACGCGTTCCCTTCCGGTGCAGATCGTCGCCCACGTATTCGTGGTAGTCCAGCGCGCCATGTTCCTGCCAGATCTCCGCCACCGCTGCCACGGCTCGCCTGTACTCGTTCAGCCGATCGCGCGGCACCGGAAGGACGAAGCCGTCAATGTAATGCGCCATGTGTCCTCCGATCGTGGTCGTCGGGTCGGGTTTTCAGCCGGGTCACCGGCATGCGGTTCTGCTGCACGGGAACGTAGCCGCTCCCCTTGCCCAACGCCGATCTCCCTCGCCATGCGCTGGCGACCCGGTGTTTACGGGGCGCCGCTTCGGCCGGATGCATGGATCACTGCACGTGAAGCGCCGTCGCCCTCGAGCGACCACGTTCTCTGTTCCTCGAGTTTCCTGCCGGGCTCGAGACCGTGCAAATGCCCGTCCGCGTAAACCAGCACTCGACTGCGCAGCCCTGCCGTCGTCAGGTAGTCGATCTCCCGCACGAGGTTCCTGCCCACATTGCCGATGACCAGGATCGCCTCCGCCAGCTCTGCGAGGCAGCAGGAGTCGCGCCCGCTTCGATCGCACGGGTCGTCAACGTCTCGATGGGTTGATCCCACCGGTGGGTCGCCAGTTCGAACGTGCCCCAGTGCATTCATCTCAGCGGCCTCTCACCCGTGGTTGACGCGTGGCCCGAAGACACCCGCAACGTCCAGGGCAATGTGTCGAGCCACCCGTCTCGCCGGTCATGTGCACCCGGGGTCGCTGCAAACCGTTCCCTTCGATTCTTCGATTCAAATCGACGGCCTGTCAATGATCGTTTGGCGTTTGTCCATTTCTCGTAGATGCTGTAGGCGCGCACTCCATGCAACGTCCACGGCGCATGCATGTGCCGCACCCTCCGCAGCCGAGGCTCGATCCGCCCGGAGAGGCTGGTCGCAGGGGCCCATTGCGGATTCCTCTTCTGCTGCCGCAGCTTTGCGACCGCCAGCGCGCACGTCGGTCGGCCGCCTGCCAGGTGGTCCGTGTCCTGACGTAGGATCAACAATGTTGCGACGGAACCCGGAGAGGATGATGAACTGGGCAGCGATCGGTGCAATCGGCGAGGTGCTCGGCGCAGTTGCAGTCGTCGCGACACTCCTCTACGTGGCGCGGCAGCTCGAAGAGCAAAGCCGCGCTCTCACGACGAGCGTTCGGGATTCGGCATTCCAGCAGTTGCAGGAGTGGAACTACCAGGTGATGGCAGATCCCCACCTGAGCCATCTCTTTCAGCGTGGAACTGCTACGGACGACTGGAGCGCGTTCTCTCCGGAGGAGAGGAGTCGTCTGATCCACGTCCTGTACAGCTTCTTCAAGACGTTCGAGAACATCTACCTGCACACGGCCGAGGGCTCGGCGCCGCCGGAGGTCTGGGACCGCAACTGCCAGGTCTTCCTCGCCTACGCCGCGCAGCCCGGCTGCCGGCGGTACTGGAACGATCGCAGGGGCAGCCTCGATGAGCGCTTCCTGAGTGTCCTGGACGGGATGGGGCCACCCACGCTGAAGACCGGACTCCAGATGACCGAAGACGGGCCCGGGACCACCTGACGCGCTTCGCGGACACAGCAGCCGATCGTGCGCCGCTGAGGCCCCTCAGGACGGCCTTTGCGCTTCGTGATCTGATGGCCAGTGCACGTGGCTGAACTACCCGGCCGCCTCGGACCGAGCTTCCGTCGCCTCATGTTGGCTGGAATGGGTCGGGATGGCCGCGCTGCGTGACGTGCGGAGGCCTGCGGGCATCCGTCAGGGTATCCAGACGATGGCAGGATCGACGATGGGTCCGGGTCGAGGGTCCGTGACGTCGTTTGCCCGGAGGGAAGTGCCACCGGCTCAATGACATGCGGCGATTGAGCCGTCGAGGACTTCGATCGCGCAGGACCGTCGCACACTCCAGCGGGTAGTAGGTAGTAGTGCCTCACCAATTGCCGAAGCGGCCGGCGTGGCCCGTTCCGTCCTGCCGGTTATCCCTGACAAGCGGAGGAGCCTGTGGCAAGAACTCGGATCTACACGCAGGAGGGAAAGCGCACTCCGTTCTTCTGGCGTGACAAAGACGGCAGGGATCCATCTCGTAAGATCGTCTACAAGAGCACGCGAGACGGCGTAGTCCGCATGCGCGGCGTCCACTTCAATGTCAACACCGGCGAGTTCGTGAAGGAGTAGCCACACTCCCGAGCGGATGCGTCGGCGTCGTCATTTCGGCTCCGGCGATGAACTCTGGCCTGAGCTGGGCGCGCGCTGTGCGTTTCGTCGCGCGCCGGGCGCGGGTCTCTTTACCGCTGATCCTGCTCACGTACCGCACTCCGAAGTGCCCGGCGTAGACCGGCTCAGGCAGCCGTTCGGGATGCGGGCGTGGCCACGGCCTGCAGTGCCGGGACGGGGTCTCGAGGCCGAGCGCCTGGTGCGGCCGCGTCTCGTTGCAGATCCCGCGGAGCCGGTCGAGGTTCCATGAGCGGATCCGGAGTTTCTCGTTACTGGTGTGTTCTTCCGCTATTCGCGCGCGCCTTCGAGGCGAAGAAAGCGTGCCGCGTTGTTGTAGAAGATGTCGCGCTTCTCCTCTTCGCTCAGGTAGTCGGCCTCCTCGATCGCTTCGATCGCGTCGCCGATCTTCTCCGGCCAGCGCATCTGGTCCGAGCCGAACATCAAGCGCTTGCCAAGTCCGGCGCGGACGAGTGCCTCGACGTATTGATGAAAGGCCGAACGCGGGATGACCCAGGACATCGTCGATAGATCGCCGTAGAGGTTCGGGTAGTGATACATCATCGCGATCATCTCCCCGAGGAATGGGTATCCGCTGTTCTCAACAAAAACCCTCAGGTTCGGGTGGCGAACCAGGACCTCCTCCAGGAGAAGCGGATTGCCCACTGCGGTGCGGAACCCGGGTAGCGATGGGCCAAGCCCTGCGGTGTGGATGAGGACAGGGACGTCAAACTCCGCCGCGAGTGCAAAGTACGGTGTGAGCGCAGGATCGTTCGGCGCCACGCCGTAGAGCTGTGACCCGATCTCGCCCATGCCCGCCAGGCGCCCTGCAGCGTACTCCTGCCTGAGCATTTCCGGAGTCAGCGCACCAGGCTCCTCAATGAATGGCGACGCGACGAACCGGTCGGGTGCAGCCTGAGTCCACGCCTGGACGATCTCCAGGTCGGCGCTGCTCAGGAATCCCAGGACGATGTTGTAACGCTCCATCACCTCGAGAGTATTCTCGAGCGACTCCTCCGGAGTGTCTGTCGCCGCCCCCGTTGGCTGGCACGGGAACGGGCGGCACGGAGGCGACGCGCCAGGCGGCAGATCCAGTGGGATGTGATGGGCATGCATGTGCATGTCGATGATCGGATCTCTCGCCTGCGTGGGGGGCGCGAAGCACGAAAGACCTGCAACGAGCAGGAGAACGGATACCACCGGGAGACTCCTCATTGGCTTTGTCCAGCGAAGTCGATCATCTCTTCCTCCTTTTCTCAGCAGCAGGAAACGGTCAATGTGCGTGCCGGACTGCAAAGACGTCACTGTGCGTGTCGGCCCGCTGCCTTGACACCAGTGGCCAGTACCAATCTCAGTTCATGCCGGAGTATGTCGTTCCGTTCATACTGCCTCCACGCAGACAGGACCTCCTGCTCCATCGCAGCCTGCGCCTCTGCGGGTGTCTGCGACAACACGCCGACCAGCGGAGTGCTGTGGATGTATTGTCGCAGAAAGGCCGGCGCCGGCGGAAGCTCGAGTTCTCTGACCGTTGCCTCCACGGCGACGTCGCGGAACCCCGCGCCACGAAGCAGCTGCTCGATCTCGGCAGTATCATGAAGCGAAAAGACTTTGTTGACGAATCCCTTCGCAGCCGGGCCGATGTGCCGCTCCATGGCCGTCGCCAGTACGGCAAAGATGCCCGTTGCCGGACCAGGAAGGCTTAGCCACAGGCGACCACCATCGGCCAGTACACGACGCATTTCCGCCAGACCGGCGCGCGGATCCGCCATGAACTGAACGCCCATCTGGCAGACGATCACGTCGAAGGAGGCGTCCGGGAGTGGCATCCGCTCTGCTGGCGCCTCGTACCACTCGATAGCGGCGGAGGCAGGGGCAGTCCTGCGAGCAACAGCAAGCATGGCCGCGTTCGGGTCGAGGCCTGCAATCTTGCCTGGCGGCGCTGCGCTTCGAGCCGCCAGCCGTGCTACGATGCCAGTGCCGCAGGCTACGTCCAGCACGCGGTCTGTGGAGCGAATGGCCATGCGCTCGACGAGATCTTCGGCGAGTGGCTCACCAATCACAGGCACGAAGAAGATCTCGTAGTTCTCGGCAGGGTTTGCCCCGAAGGACTCGTCAAATCGCGCTTCGGCCATGGCTCTCACCCTCATTGCTTCCAGACGACGGTTTTCGACACTACATCATGGCCCCCTTGACGTGCAAGGAAACACCGCGAACAGCGTTCCCTGCTTGCTCTTACCAAACAGATAGTGACGAGGCAGCGCGTTCTGCTGTGGCCGTTCGTGCAGTGGCTTTCAGATGACGTCCAGCCGGTAGCTGATGCGAACTCGGCCCTGCCTGGACTGCCACGAAACATGAGGATACGATCGCTCACGAAGACGCATGGTCGGCGCTCCGAAGGACGGTCTGGCGATGCGCCAATGGCTCGCCCGGGGTGTCGCGCGGCAGCGCCGCCGTCGTCGTCAGATCTACTTGCGGGTTACCTGGCTGGTTGGGTATCGCCAGGTCTCCGATTCTCGAGACGGCTAATCGGCCTTCGAGGCCAGCTTCCAGTCGACCTCGGTGAAGCGGCCGGCGTCTACGATCTGAGCCAGAAACGTCTCCCTGGCCTGCGCGATCGCGGCGTCGAGCACGGCGTGGTCAGGGCGCGTGCCGTCAACGTCGTTGAACCCATATTCCTCCGACAGCTGGCGGGTGGTGTAGATACCGCCATTCTTTCGCGCGACCTGAGAGTCAGCGGCGAGTGCGGCCACTGCACGGCCGACGAAGCATGGTGTCTCGGAACCACCCCAGCCCATTGCCACGGCCTGCGGATTGCCGAGCGCTTCACGCCAATTGATCTCGCTGACGCCGAACCCTTCGAGAATCGCCTCGGTCCGCATGAAGCCGGGAGCAACGGCAACCGCGGTCATGCCGGCCTTGCCCAGATCGTTCGCCAGGCCGAAAACGATGCGCTTCAACAGGGTTTCCATCATGTCGAAGTAGAAGGCGCCGTGATACCCGATGTTGTCCTGCTCGACCAGTTCCACAATGAGCCCGGCCCCTCCCTTCAGCATCAGCTTCGCGCCGTGCCACGCCGTCGTGAGGTGCGGCCAGATCCATCCCTCGACGAACGCCTTGCCCTCGGCCGGTGTTTCTTCCAGGAAGTTCTTCCAGGAAGCCGGTTGCCCGGTCATGACGATCGCCAGCACATCCAGTCGGCCATGCTCCCGACCGACGCGCTCGAACAGTTTGATGACTTGATCCTCCGCGGTGTGGTCAACCCGTACGGGGATGCCCGTCCCACCATCCGCAGTGACCATGCTTGCGGTTTCCTCA
Source organism: Longimicrobiales bacterium (assembly GCA_041568755.1). Classification (GTDB taxonomy): domain Bacteria; phylum Gemmatimonadota; class Gemmatimonadetes; order Longimicrobiales; family RSA9; genus JBFFZF01. The sequence goes on from JBFFZF010000142.1 coordinate 10,678, forward strand.
ATCGTCTCGGGTCGCCCTGCGTTGACGTGGCTCGATGTGTTCGGCTGGGCACGACTGCTGCGTCCGGTGCAGTATACCGTGGCGCCGGCTTCGCCCAGCATCCGTGCGATTCCTCGCCCGGCGCCCCGTGTCGCGCCGGCTACTACGGCCACGTGTCCGCTCAATGTTCTGGGCATGCGCCGTGTCGTGTCAGGCTAACTCCGAGGTGCCGGGTCCGCGTAAGACTACTCGCGAAGTGTCCGAGCGCGAGTAACGGTCGAGGGCGCCTCTGCCGTGGAATTCTCAGGAGCCACGCCGCAGAAAAGTTGCAGCACGTCGCCAGCATGGCAAGGGTCATGCACGCGTCCGTACGGTATATGACCCGGCTACGGCGGTCGATCAGTGCTCGTCTCCAACTCTGTCACCCGCGAGGCCTGCTCAGGACTGAGTGTGCCGCGGGATATCGGAGCCGGGAGATCCGATTTGTGACTGACGTCCCCAGAACCCGAAACCCCGAGCGCAACGTCCTCAGGGACAAACATGGCCCCTGCGATGTGCTGCGTCCTGCTTCCGTTGGTGTTCTGAAGCCGTCAGGCAAGTACGTACGACGTTCAGGCGCCTGCTGACGTGCCGGAGCTGGACGCAGGTTCCGGCCAGCCATCATCACTGACGCGCAATCTGCTCCTGCCATTCATGAGCGTCAGCGTTCGCCCATGACGACGGCGCCGGATGGCGCTCGAGTTCAGTTGCGAGCGACCGTCAATATTGCCGTGAAGTGGCTGCAGTGCATCGCTCGACAACTGCAACGACTCGTTGGGCAGCTGTCGGAATCACGACTACGCCCCACTCCAGTCATGGCAGACCGGGCAGGACCGTCACGCGCGTCACTACGGCCGGGTCACCGGCAACCCAACGCGCCGCAATACCGCCTGGTAGGGTGCGTCCGTACGCAGAGGATAGAGATAAGGTGTTGCGCTGAGCACCCACAGCAGGTCACCGTCGTGCGCTTCAACAGCCCGTCGAAGCAACGCGTACGTGGCGTCACGCTCGCCAAGAAGATAGGCGATCACCGCTCGCTGAGCATAGCGCGGGTCGGCCGCCAGCTCGCGCTGCACGCGTCGCATTCCCGCATGGTCGCCCTTCGCCTTCAGGAGGACCGCCTCGGCGAGCGGACGCACCCAGTAGTCACCGCCGCCTGCCATGATGGCGCGCCCGTGATGGCGTTCCGCCGCGGGGATGTGACCGGCATCACTCTCGATCAAGCTCAGCAGGTCGTACACGTCGTGGAACGTGGAATCCACGGTGACTGCCTTCAGCAGGGAAGCCCGTGCAGCGGCGGTGTCACCGACGGACCAGTAGGACCACGCAAGATCGCTGTGCCACTGCGCGGTTGTCGGCTCGAGGTCAATCAGGCCCTGCATGACGGCGATCGCTTCCTGAGCGCGGCCGGTCTCCCACAGCGTCCACCCGCGTAGCGCGCGTGCCTGTGTCGAGTGGCTGCGCTCCAGTCCACGCCGGAAGTCATCCTCCGCGGCAGCGTAGTTCCAGTCCACCTGCAGATGCGCCACCCCTCGCGCGAACCATGGATCTCCCAGGCGATCATCGAGCGCGGCCGCCCGAGCCGACACGCGCTCGATCGTGGCACGTCCCGAGTCGTTCGGTGTGATCTGGTAGAGCAGTCCATACGCATTGGTCAACGCCAGCGCCGCCCAGGCGGGCGCGAACATCGAGTCGAGAGCGATGGAACGATTGAAGTACTCGACACTGCGCTTGAAACCGTCTGGCGTCCGCAGGGCCGCCTGCTCCTGACCCAGCAGATACTGTGTGTACGCCTTCGGGTCGACCGGTTGAGCGGCGGCGAGAGATCTGGATTGGTCCGGAGTGAGCCGGGCGCGAATCCCGCGCGCGATCTCGCGCGCGATGTCGTGCTGCAGCATCACGACGTGGGCGGCCGGGCGGGACAAATTGCGGGCCCACAGGATCTCGTCCGATTTCGGGTCAATCAGCTCGGATGAGATCTGCACGACGTCGCCAGACTTGAGTACGGCGCCGGTCACGAGCGCGTCCACATTGAGTGCTTTCGCA
>JBFFZF010000143.1:0-12683 GCA_041568755.1 Longimicrobiales bacterium
AGAAATACGGACAGGCCGCCGATCTGGCGCGAGAAATCGTGGAGATCATACGCGAACAGCTCGAGTAGACTGTCCGGGCGCAGCGCACCGCTGATGCGCAGACGATCGTGCTAGCTTCTCGCCGGCCTCGCCTTTGCCCTGGTGCGCGCCAGGCAGGAGGCGTGGGTACCCGGCCCGGTCTTCCGGGTCGTGATTCCGGTCGCCGCGCTGATCCACGGACCGGTCCTGGCCGCGTTCCTCCGGATCAGCCTGCAGCTCACGCGTGGGTAAAGCGCGCGTTGCGTCCATCGATACGTTCGCGAGCGAGGTCACGGGCGGATCGCCGGCCTATGTGCGGACTGCGCTTCGCTGTACCCCGTTCGGGGCTGCGACTATCTTGGGGGGAGGGTCGAGGCCGCCGTTACCCGAACCCGAGGCAAGTCATGGGTCGGTGCATACTGTGGAGACCCGTCCGAAGTCTGCTGATCCTGTTCCTGTCCCTTCTGCCCGCGTTCCCGGTCGATGCCGTCGCGCAGGATCGGGCCTGGCTCGAAGCGCTCCTGGCAGCATCGCTCGAGGACCTGGAGCTGCCGGGCGTGCGCGCCGCGGTGCGCCTGTCGGACGGCCGGATCGTGCGTGCCGCGACCGGGTTCGCGGACGTCGAGGCGCGCGTCGCGCTGGACGACACGATCGGCATGCCGGGCGGCAGCACCGGCAAGACGTTCGTCGCGGCGCTCGCCATGCTGCTCGTGCAGGACGGCACGCTTTCGCTCGATGATCTCGCGTCGAAATGGCTGGGGGCGGAGCCGTGGTTCGCACGGCTGCCGAATGCCGATTCGATCCGCGTGCGGCACCTGCTCTCGCACACGGCCGGGATCGGGGACTACCCCGAACGCATGGGCTACAAGCTCACCTCGTTCTGGCGCGCCCTGCGCACCGGGAGCGTGCATTTCGAAGTCGACGAACTCATCGGCTACGTGCTCGACCGGGAGCCCGCGTTTCCGGCCGGTGGGGGATACCGCTACACGGATGCGGGATACCTCGTGCTTGGACGGCTCCTCGAGGCCGCGACCGGCCGGGCGTACTTCGACCTGCTGCGAGCGCGCATCCTCGAGCCGCACCATTTGAGCCAGATCCGACCAGCTGACCGGCCGGTGATTCCGGACGTGGCGGTCGGCTATGCGCGCGGCGCGCGGAACCTGCGCGAGGACGGCAGGATGAAGCTCGATCCGAGGTCCGAGTGGACCGGCGGCGGGCTGGTCACGAATCCGACGATGCTCGTCGAGTTCTTCGCCGCACTGGCCGAAGGCCGGATCGTGACGCAGCACAGCCTGCAGCAGATGCTCGAGGCCGGCTGGCGCGGCCCGGAAGCGGAACTCTGGCGTTACGGCTACGGCCTCTTCATCTACGACGGCGGAGAATCGTTCGGACACGCGGGCATGTGGCCCGGCTATCGGACCCTGGTCATCCACCACGTCCCGACGGAGACCACCATCGCCGTGCAGACCAACCGCGATGGTCCTGTCGAGTTGTGGATCATCGTCAACGACATCGTCGCCATGTTCGGGCCGGGACTCGAAGAGCGCGCACGTGACGCGTGAGCGGGACCCGGTTCGAACACCGGATTCGAAAAGGGGAGGCAGGATGCGGATGCGCGCAACATGCTCGGCGGTGCTTCTCTCGCTGGTCGCACTCAGTCCCGCAGCGAGCCAGCATGTCGAAACCGGTTTCCTGGACCGGGCCGTCACGCTGAACGGTCTGGAGTACCGTTACCAGGTCTATGTGCCAAGGACCTACTCGGCCGAGACGCGTTGGCCCGTGATCCTGTTCCTGCACGGCGCCGGCGAGCGGGGACGGGACGGCCTGTTCCAGACGGCGGTCGGCCTGGCGACGGCCATCCGAGGAAACCCGGACCGCTTTCCGGCGATCGTCGTGATGCCGCAATCGCCGAACGACTCGCTGTGGACCGGGGCCCCTGCGGAAGCGGCGATGGCGGCGCTGAACAGGACGACCGACGAGTTCTCGACGGACCCGACGCGCGTCTACCTGACCGGCCTGTCGATGGGCGGCAACGGGACGTGGTACCTCGCGTACCGGCACGCAGACCGCTTCGCGGCCGTCGTCCCGATCTGCGGCTGGGTCAGTCCCCGGATCCCGCGGGTCGCTCCGCCGCTTGCCGTCGTGCCGGCCGAGGACGGAGAGCCGTTCCACGCCCTGGGCCAGCGGTTGAAGAACGTCCCGATCTGGATCTTCCACGGCGAAATGGACCCGGCCGTTCCCGTCGAGGAGTCGCGGAGGGCTGCGCAGGCACTGCGCGAGGCCGGGGGGCAGGTCCGCTACACCGAACTCCCGGGCGTGGGCCACAACTCCTGGGACGCGGCGTACGGTTCGAGAGAAATGATCACGTGGCTGTTCGCACAGCGCCGCGGGTCCTGACCGGGAGGAAAGACCGGTCCCTGCTTCGCTCGCGGACGCCAGCGAGCACTGGTTCGAGACGCTGCTTCCTCCGCATCCTCGTCCGGCGCCGGCGCCGTGAAACCTGTGCCATGCCCGCGCGTAAGGCCCGACGTGATGATCGCGTCCAGCAGCCACACCTCCAACCCGAGGCTCGTGCTCATGCGTCCCTCCGCTCCCCTCCGGACTCTTCGCGGCGCCCCGCGCGCGCTCATGGTCAGCGGGCTCGCCGTGCTGCTGGCATGCGCGGCCGTCGACCAGGCCACACAGGTCGACGTCGTCGAGCCGTTCGCCGAAGCGCTCATCGAAGCGGGCGGGCTGCCGAGCCTGTCCGTCGCGATCCTCAGGGACGGCGAGATCGCGTACGCGCGCGCCTGGGGCTGGGCGGATGTCGAGGCGCAGACCCCGGCGACGGTCGCCACGCGGTACCGCTGCGCGTCGGTCTCGAAGGTGATCACCGCGACCGCGCTCGCCCGCCTCGTGCAGACGGGCCGGCTCGATCTCGACGCACCGATCACGACATACGTCCCCTCGTGGGAGGCCGAGCCCGTCATCACCGCGCGCCAGTTGTCCGGACACCTCGCCGGCGTCGCGCACTATCAGGCCGGTGACCGGATGGAACCGAGCCGGCACTTCAACACGATGGACGAGTCGCTGGGCGTGTTCCGGAACAGCCCGCGTGCGGGCGCGCCCGGCGCGCAGTTCCACTACTCGACGCACGGGTTCACGCTGCTCTCCGCGGCGATGGAGGGTGCCGCCGGCAAGCCGTTCCCCGACGTGCTCGCCGACGAGGTGTTCCAGCCGTTGGGCATGACATCATCCGGGCCGGACATGCGCACGCAGCCGCAGCCGAACATGTCCGCGCTGTACAACCAGTCGGGCCTCGAGGCGCAGCTGATCACGGACCCCGAGGACCCGAGCTACAAGTGGGCGGGCGGCGGTCTGACGTCGACACCGTCCGATCTGGTCCGCATGGGCTGGGCCTATCTGAACGGGTTCATCGAGCCGGCGCTGGTCGATCAGATGTGGACGACGCAGCGCACAGCGGCCGGCGAACCGACCGGCGTCGGCATCGTGTGGCGGATCGAGACCGACGCCGCCGGCCGCCGCATCCTGCACCACTCCGGCTCCATGGGCGGCGCGCGCACGACGATCGCGATCTTTCCCGATCAGCGCGAGGTCATCGCGATCACGTCGAACTCCTCCTGGCCATCGGACATCCACGCCACGGCCAAGCTCATGATCGAGGCGTGGCGGCAGCGGGATGTGGACGCTGCTCCGGTGCTGGCGACGCCGGACGTCGTCACGTTCACGGGCACGTTCGGCGCCGACGAGGCCAACGGCAGCCTCACGCTCGCGGACGGCACGGGCTGGATCACGGCGCCAGCCCCGATCCAGTCGATGTTCGCGCAGGCCGCCGGCGTGGGCCCCGAGCGCATGGCGCTCCTCCACGTGTCGGGGTCGACCTGGGCGCTCGTGACGCCGGTCGGCGCCGTTCCACTGGCGCTCACGTCGCAGGATGGACGCATCGCAGGTTCAGGGCGCGTGTTCCGCGATGTGTGGACGTTCGAGAGCCGCTGAGAACGCGTGCGCAGAGTCCTCACCATGCCTGCGTGCCTGCGGACCCGCGGTCTGTGTGCGCTGCTCGGGCTGATGGCCGGTCTCGTGATCGCACCGACGCCGTCGGCCCGCGCACAGGCGCCATCCCTCGAGCGCGGCGACCGTGTCCGCCTTTTCCATCCTTGTGGTGACGATGCGCGCAGCTCCGAGCGCACAGATCGTTCGTGTGCCGTCGTCGGCGAGTTCCTCCGTCTCGAGGCCGGCAACCTGGTCCTCGATGGCGAGCCGGTGCGCGAAGTCCGGCTGGCATCGGTCCGCCGTCTCGAGGTCAGTGCCGGCGACAGGTCGTACGGGCGGGTGGGAGCCGCTGCCGGCTTCCTGGCGGGTGCGATCGGCACCTGGGTCATCGTCCACCGTGGGGGCTCGACGAGCCTGTGCGATCGATCCGCGAATCAGGATGCGATCAACACACGGGAATGCCTGGGCGTGGCGGCACTCGGTGGGCTGGCAGGGGCCGGTGTCGGCGCGCTGATCGGCGGGTTCATACGCACGGAACGCTGGGAAGCCGTGCCGCTGGAGCGACTGCGCGTTTCGCTGAGGCCAGCCAGCGAGACGACGATTGCATTCCGGATGCCCCTGTAGCAAGCTTCCTCGAACGGGCGTGATCCCCCGCTGCGATCGGCGATCGGTCCGGCCCGGACCCCTGCGCACAGGCTCTCATGACGCTCGCGGCTCGCAGCACGACCACACGTGTCGTGGCCGAGTTCCTGGCCATCGTCGTCGGTGTCCTGGTTGCACTGGGCGTGGACGCGTGGGCGCAGCGGCGGAGCGAGGATGCACGCGCCAGCGCGTACCTGACCCGACTGGAGGAGGAGCTGGTCGCGAATCAGGCCGTCATCGATGATGTGCTCACCAGCTCACTCGACGGCGCGGACTCCGCGCTCGCACGCCTGAAGCGGTTTCGAGCGGGGACCTACCAGCCTCCCGACGCTGCGGAGTTCGTTCAGGCCCTTCTCCGGGCCCGCGTCCCCGGGTTGCCCGGCACACTGAGCCAGAGCACCTGGGACGACCTGCAGAGTACCGGCTCGATCCGGCTCATCCGTGACCCGACCGTCCGGACCCAGCTCCAACTCCATTACGCCGGTATCGAGCGGCGCAGGTCCATCCTGGCGACCGAGTACACGCACTATCCGCGCGCGCTCTCCGAGGTCCTTCCGGGCGAGGCCCAGCGCTTCTCGGGGCTGGGCACGGATCCGGATCCCGCGGCGGTCCTCGAGAGTCTGCGCAGCCTGCGCAGCGCGCCGGATCTGGATCGCCACATCAACTCCAGGCTCGGCTACCTGACCCTGCAGCGCGGCTTCACGCTGCAGACCCGCGCCAGCCTCGAGGAACTCCTCGAAGTCATCCGGACGGCCCGGCTCGAAGAGCGCTGAACGCCCGGGATCCGTATGTTGCATGCCTGATACGCCTGCCGAAGAGACCCGCGCCGAAGGGAGGCCGCCACGTCGAACATCAATCTTCGCGCAGCGCTGTCGATCGCGATTCTCGCGGTACTGGGTCTCCTCGCTCTTCTGAACGTGAGGACCGTGCGAAGCATCCGTGTGCACAACGCGTCAGCACACGGGTTCACCGATCTGAGCGTCGCAAACGTTGCCTTCGGCAGCCTCACGTCAGGCGAGACGAGCGAGTACCGGCGCGTCTCCATGACGTTCAGGTATGCCGTCGTAAAGCTGACCGCGGATGGGCGGTCCATCACAGGCCAGACGCTGAACCTGGGCGCGCAGCGGTTCACCTACCGGATCGACATCGTCGATCTCGACGCCGGCCAGCTGGCCATCGAGGTCGTCCGCGAGGAGTAAAGGCTGGAGTCGGCGAGGACGCACGCGATATCTCTGCGATTAGAACGTTCTACGTCCACGACGTCCTCCTTGACGCGTGCTGCGACCGTGCGGTACATAGCAGTACCACCCCTGTTCCTCTCCATGCGGGAGGCCACATGCGCTTTCGTATCATCGCGGTTCTCGTTCTCCTCGGTTGTGGCGGAGCGGCGCCGTCTCCTGCTGTGGATGTCGAGGCCGACAGGGCCGCCATCCGCGCAGAGATCGCCAGCGCGATTGCGGCGCACAACGCGGCCGACGCCGAGGCATGGGCGACCGTCTCCGACGAGAGCATCATCATCATGGTCGACGGCGGTCCGAGCGTTCAGGGCCGTGCCGCGATCCTCGAATGGATCCGTGCCTTCTACGCGGCCAACAGAATCTCGGACATGAGCGGGGAGGCCGTGGAGATCGAGATTGCGGGTGACTGGGCGTATTCGCGCAACCACTTCACGGCGACGCTCACGCCAACCGCGGGTGGCGAGCCGGGGCGTCTGGACGCGAAGGAGATCACGATCTGGCGACGCCAGCCCGATGGCGGGTGGAAAGCCGCACGATCCATCTTCAACTCGAACCTGCCGCCCCAGCCGTCGATGTGAACCCGGGCCGTGCGCCGAAACCCGATGACGGGGCGTTGCCGGGCCCTCCCCCGCAACGTCAGATCCGTTCCCCGGCTGTGGGACGGACCCGGCTGAGCGGCGAACCGAGGAGATCCTCGCGCTCCTGTTCGATCGCATCGAGAAGAACCAGACGGAGGAAGCGCATGACGGATCCGTACGCATCCGTGAAGGCCCACTTCGAGGACGTGGCCGGTGTCACGGTCAACGCCGGGCGCGGCGCGCAGGGCCTCAAGGTGGGCAAGAAGATGTTCGCCATGTTCTTCAAGGGCGACCTGCTTCTCAAGATGCCACCCGCACGCGTCGAGGCGCTGGTCTCGTCGGGCAAAGGTCTGCCGTACGATCCGGGGACGGGCAAGGTCATGAAGAACTACGTGCTGATCCCCGTGGCCCGGAAGCGCTCGTGGATCAAACTGTGCGAGGAAGCGGCCGGAGCCGCGGGGCTGTAATCCGCAGGTCCATGCACCCTCCGAAGCGTCGCGCGAGTGTACTGATGGGCCGCGCGCTCCGTCTGCGCTGCCCCAACTGCGGGCAGGGCCGATTGTTCTCATCGTGGCTGCGCATGGTGGGTCGGTGCGGTGTGTGTGGTCTGCTGTACGAGCGGGGCGAGCACGACGCCTTCATCGGCGCGTACATGCTGAACCTGATCATCGCCGAGTTGTACGTCGCGCTGCTCATGCTCGTGCTCATTCTCGCCACCTGGCCGGCGGTTCCCTGGCACCTCCTGCCCTGGGGCATCGCGCTGCTCACGATCCCGGCCGTCGTCGCGACGTATCCGTTCTCCCGCTCTCTGTGGCTGGGCATCGATCTGATCTTTCGACCCGCGGACCCGGCGGACTTCGGGAGCGGAGGCCCGGACGGCCTGTTGCCGCCGGAGGAACAGGGCTGACAGGGGGACGCGCCGTCTGACAGCGGTCTTGCCGTCCGATCGTCCCCGACGCAGTCTACGAGCGCTGCACCACGCCGGCTCGAGGTCCTCCCCGCCTCGGGCACACGACGGACAGGAGTCAGCGTTCGATGTCCGAACTCGAATTCAGCCTGATCATCGTTTCCATCATCTGCGGCATCGTCATCACGAAGGTGCTGGGCTCGATCGGGGACATGATCCAGGGCCGCATGGAGCGGCCGATCTACTGGGTGCACGTGGGCTGGATGGTGTTCATCGTGCTCTCGGTGATCTCCGGATTCAGGTCGGCGTTCCTGACCGGGGGGCTGACCGGTTTCGGGTACTGGCACTACACGCTCGCACTCGTGCCCTTCGCGTGTCTCGTGGTGCTGAGCCACATGCTGTGCCCGGACCTGGACCGCATGACCGAACCCTCCACGGAAGCGTGGTACTACGCCCACGCGCCCGACTTCTTTCGAGGCTTCGCCCTCTTCATCGTCATCAACGCGATTCTCGTGAACATGCTCGGCGGCATCGCCTGGCTGGATCCGATCCGTCTGCTCGAAGTGCCCGCGGTCGTAGCGGTTCTTCTGATTTCACGCTCGAGCAGCCGGCGCGTGCACGCGGCAGCCATCGGTCTGTTCTACGTTGGCCTGTTTGCATCGACGCTGCGGTATCAGTAAGGCACGACCTGCACGGGAGGCACCATTGGAGCTGTTCCCGGGCATGGCCCCGCGATCCAGCGGTCGGGCTTCGTGCCCCGGGCCCTCGGGCTGTTCCTGGCGGTCGGAGGGGTGAGCTGGCTCACCCTCTTTTCTACCTCGCTCACCGCCCGACTCGCGCCGTACAACATGGCTCCCGGGATTCTCGCCGAGGTGGCGCTGACCGTGTGGCTGCTGGCCGTCGGCGTGGACGGTGAGCGTTGGCACCACCGCCGTGACCGGAGCGCCGCCGGCGCCGTGGCGATGCGTTACGAGCCGAAGCAGTCGCGATCATCTTGACGGATGAAGCGCGGGCCCGGAAGCTTGGTCGGGGCCAACGCAGCACGGACGGGAAGGAGCGTTGAACATCAGGAACGCAGGAGCAGGGCTCGTCGTGTGGATCCTCGCGTCGCTGGCGGCGGGCGGGATCGGATCGTTCTTCATGCCGGGCGCGTGGTATGCCGCGCTGACCAAACCGGCGTGGACGCCGCCCAATGCGGTCTTCGGACCGGTCTGGACGACGCTCTACGTGCTGATGGGGATCGCCGCCTGGCTGGTCTGGCGAAAGGCCGGGTTCGCGGGGGCGCGCACGGCGCTCGTCCTGTTCATTGTGCAGCTGGGCCTGAACGCGCTCTGGTCGTACCTCTTCTTCGGACTGCAGCAGCCGATGCTGGCGTTCTTCGAGATCGTCGTCCTGTGGCTCGTGATCCTGCTCACCGTCCTGCACTTCTGGAAGGTGGCGATGCCCGCCGGGGCGCTGCTGCTGCCCTACCTGGCCTGGGTGGGTTTTGCCGCGGCCCTGAACTTCCAGTTGTGGCGACTGAACGCATGAATCCGGAAGCGCGGCGGCCCTCGCAGGTCTTCAGACGTGTTCTGGACGCCATCGCGATCGTCGCCAGCATTCTGCTGGCCTTCGGCATCGACGCGGCCTGGCAGGAGCGTGGCGAGCGGCGGGAGGAGTTGCGGATCCTCGCGGCCCTGCACGACGAGTTCGCCGTCAACCAAGAGCGTCTTGCCGGGATCGTCGCGTTCCATGCGGACCTGAAGGCGACGGCGCACGCCCTCATGGAAGCGGCCCGGGACCCCGCCTCACTTCCGGCCGACTCGATCGACAGGATGATCACCAACGTCTCGTGGTGGGGCGGCTTCATCACGTTCGAGTCTGCCGCCCTCGATGCGGTCGTGCTGGGCGGGCAGCTGGACCTGATCCGGGATGAAAGGCTGAGGCGACTTCTGACGGCGTGGCGCCGCGACGTCGCGGTGGCCACTGCACAGGAAGCGCAGGAGTTCGAGCACTACAGTCAGGTCTGGATGCCCATGCTCCGCAACCACGCCAACCTCGCCCAGATCGGCAATGCGACGACGACGATCCCCGGTTCGCGCGAGGCGTACTCGGCGGACAGGGTCCCCGTGGTCCTTGGCGGAGTCGATCATCGGCAGCTGCTCCGCGATCGGGGCTTTCAGAACGCACTGGTCCAGAAAGTCTGGATCGAGGACGACGTACTCCGGGCTTACCGGCACCTCGAACCGCAGGTCGAGGAACTGCTGCGGGCCCTCGAGCAGGCGGGCGCACGGCAGGGCACCTGATCGAGTAACGCGGCTGTTTTCACGGTGCGCCGTTCTTGCGTGCACCGGGAGACGGCGGGCACATTGGTCGGGCGCACCATCATCTCGATCCGGTCCAGGGGGTCCTCATGAGGCTCACTTCGCGCTGTTTCATCCTCGTGTTTCCCGTCATCCTTGCCACCTGCACGCCGGCTCCGGCGCCGCAAGTGGACACGTCGGCTGAAGACGAGGCCGCACTTCGCGCCAGCGGCGACAACTTCCTGGCCGCCTGGAACGCGGCCGACGTCGCTGCGCTCGGCTCATTGCTGGCCGACGATGCCATCGAGATGCCGCCGGACGGGCCTGCGCTGCGGGGCCGCGACGCGATCATGCAGGGCATGAGGGACTACTTCGAGCAGTTCACGGCGACGCAGACGGCTGAGACCGACGAGATCAGCATCCACGGCGACATCGCGGTCCTGCACGGCACGTGGACCGTGACCGAAACGCCCAGGGCTGGCGGGGAGGCGCAGACGCGCAGCGGGAAATGGATGGACGTGCAGAGGCGGCAGGCCGACGGCTCGTGGAAGACCTGGCGCTGGATGTGGAACCAGCCAGGCCCGGGAACGGGCAATTAGTCGTCCGACCATCGAGGTCGTTCGCGAGGTCATCCTCGCGCCGGGACGAGCACCACCCCATCACATGGGTCGTGACACGTCGATCCCGTGGCGAACGGACGATCAACCCGGCAGCGATCCGGGACGGCAGAGCAAAGCGGCGGATCTGCTCCGTCACACTTCAAGGAGTGAGCCAGGAATGGCACTCAGAATCTGTCTCGCGGGCGCGACCGGCTGGGCCGGCTCGGCGCTCGCGCGGGCCATCGCGGCGACGGATGACCTCACGATCACGTCCGCCATCTCCCGAACGCACGCCGGCCGTCGTCTCGCCGACGTACTCGATGAGCCGAAGCTGCCGGTCGCGATCCATGCCTCGGCAGGGGAAGCGCTGGCCGTTCCCTGTGACGTCTTTTTCGACTACACGAAACCCGATGTGGTGAAGCAGAACGTTCTCGCGGCGCTCGATCGTGGTGCGCACGTGGTCATCGGCACATCGGGCCTGACCGAGGCGGACTACGCCGAGATCGACGCGGCTGCAGCGGCACGGGGGCGAGGTGTGCTGGCGGTGGGCAACTTCGCGCTGACGGTCGTTCTGATGCTGCGCTTCGCGGCCATGGCTGCGAAACACATTCGACAATGGGAGATCATCGACTACGCGCATGACGACAAGGCCGATGCCCCGAGTGGCACGGCGCGGGAACTCGCAGCGCGCCTCTCGACGGTCGGGCCGCCGCAGCCGACGACACCGGTGAGCCGGACCGTCGGGGATCCGGAGGCGCGTGGCGCAACCATCTCGTCCTCCCAGGTTCATTCCCTGCGGCTGCCGGGATTCGTGATCAGTGCCGAAATCATCTTCGGCATGCCCGACCAGCGACTCACCATCCGGCACGACGCAGGATCCACGGCGCAGCCCTATGTGGACGGAGCGTTGCTGGCCATCCGTAACGTATCGACGCTGACCGGCCTCCACCGCGGCCTCGATGCGGTGCTCGACCTGTGAATCCACAGCGTTGACGGCAAGGGGACGATCACCAATGACCTCTCGTGTTGTGACCGCAGCCGTCGCGCTGACCGCGCTCCTGGCTTCCGGCTGTCAGCGCGACGCGGTGCCGGACCGGGACATCATCTACACGTCGTCTTCCGACGCGCAGCGCGAACAGATCTGGAGGATGCGGCCGGACGGCTCCGAGGCCCGGCCCCTGACGACGGGCACGGAGGGTCTCACGGAGAGCTTTGCGGTCTGGTCACCGGACGGAGCGACGATCGCCTTCATGTCGAACCGTCACCAGCCGGGCGAACCGGTCTCGGCGATCTTCGTGATGGACGCCGACGGCTCGAACATACGGAAGGTCGGGCCGGACGACATCCCGTTTCAGGTGGCACCGGACTTCTCGCCGGACGGAACGAAGATCGTGTTCACCGGCGGCGCCAGCCCATCGGCGGGCGGCGTCCCGAGCCTCGAGCTGTACGTCATGAACGCGGACGGCACGGGGCTTCGCCAGATGACGAGTCTCGGGGCGTTCATGAGTTGTCCCCGCTGGTCGCCCGACGGCGCGAGGATCCTCGTTGCGAAGGACGCGGACGAGCTGCTCGTCGTCGACGCCGCGTCGGGCGCGGTTACGGAGATCCTGCCTGCCAACCTCGACGGCGCGTGCGGCGACTGGTCTCCGGACGGTTCGAAGCTGGCGTTCGCGTCCGGTCCCGACGGGCAGCTTCCCTCGATCTCCGAGGCGCGGCCGGACCGGCCACCGGCACTCGAGATCCACGTCCTGGACCTGAGCACGGGAGAAGTCACGCGTTACCCGCAGGCCGGCCAGCGGTCGAACTACCCGCGCTGGTCCAGGGACGGGCGAAGCATCGTCTACCAGTGCCTGGTCCCGCCCGGGGAGACGCCGGGCCCTGACGTCACGCCCTCAACGGCCGTCTTCGAGATCTGCGCGATGGCTGCGGACGGGTCCGCCATCCGCCGGCTCACCAGCAACACGGTGCTGGACGTCCACCCGAACTGGTGAACGAGACAAGCGAAGCATGGAAGCCGCTGACTGCATCTTCTGCAGGATTCTCGACGGCACGATGCCGGCCACGTTCCTGCACCGCGACGAGCGCTGCTCGGTCTTCATGGACATCCGGCCGGTGAACGCGGGACATCTGCTGATCATCCCGAACGCACATGCGCCGTACCTGGCCGACGTCCGGCCGGAGGATCTCGACAGGATGATCCGGCTGGCGCAGCGATACACCGCGGCGCTCCGAGCGAGCGGGCTGCCTGCCGAGGGTGTGAATCTGTTTCTGGCGGATGGCGAGGTCGCGATGCAGGAGGTGTTCCATGCGCATCTGCACGTGTTTCCGCGCTACGAGGGCGACGGCTTCGGTCTGCGCTTCGGGCCGCATTACGCGGTGCAACCGCGCGAGGAGCTGGAGCGGGTGGCCGGCATGATTCGGGAAGC
>JBFFZF010000144.1:0-12596 GCA_041568755.1 Longimicrobiales bacterium
GCTCGCCACGAACAGCGACGGCGCCAGATCGGCCAGCTGCGCGACGGGACCGGTCAGCGCGGCCGTCAGCACATCGAACGAGAACGCGCGGATGCCCGCCAGCTGGCGCGCGCGCGAGTCCGCATCCGCGGACAGCCGGATCGTCAACACGCCCTCGGGCGTCTCGCCGTCGGTGTCGGTCACGTGCGCCGAGCGAACCGCATCGCCCAGCAGCAGCAGCGCGGGCAGGTGCGGTGTCACCGTCGGGCTGAGCGCGGGCGGGTCGCTGACCACGCGGATGCGCGCGCCACCGGAGTGCATGAGGCGCGAGACTTCCGCGACGACGTCGGGCTGGGGCGGGACGAGCGTCATGTCGCGCAGCGCGCGGACCACGACGGGCCGGATGACCAGCTCGCTGCCGTCCGGCGTGCGCAGGCCCGCCACGTCCACGGGAATGCGCGTGCCGTCGACCTCGAGATCGGCGCGCCACTCGGCCATCTCCCGCTCGCCCATCGCCTCCGCGAGGCCCGGGTGCAGCATGCGGTCCAGATCGGCCTCCCAGCGACCGTCCAGATTGCGTCGCTCGCGACGGCCGTCCGCTTCGAACCAGCCGCGGGCCGAAACGCCGCGCACCGACACCCCGAAGGCGGCCGCGCCGCCCATCCTGGCTTCGTCCCAGAGCGCGCGCAGCGGGGTCGCCGCATCGCCGGCCAGACCGTGCGCCGCGATCCGGCCGTAGACGTCCTGGATCACACGACGCACCGCAGCGGGTGAGGCCATGGCCAGCTCGAGCCGCCGGCCGGTGCCCAGCCGGAGCTCCTCCAGCGCGGCGGCTTCCTGGTTCGGCGCCGCCACGAGCACGGTCACGGAATCGGCCGTCTGCAGGATGGGCAGCACCAGGTGCGCCAGCGCCCAGTGCGGCGTGACCAGCTGCGCCGCCGTCAGGTCGACCTCGGTGGGGTCCGGCACGATGTACGGGAGGTCGAACTGCGAGGCGAGAATCCAGTCGAGTTCCTGACGCGTGACCAGGCCCAGCGCGAGGAGCGCCTGCCCGAAGTAACCACCATGCTGCTTCTGGTGCTCGAGCGTCCGGTCGACATCCGCCTGCGTGAGGCGGCCCAACCGGATGAGCATGTCTCCTACGGTCCGTCTGTCCGGCATGCCTGGCCTGTCTGCGCCCTGGACGCGGTTCCGGCCTCGGCACCCACACCGGTGCGCAAGCCCCCGTCGGGGACCCGGCCGTGCCCGTCAGGATCGGCCGGTGCGCGCGCACGCTGAAACGCCGGCCCGGCACTCGCGTGCGCAGGCGGGCCGAAGAAACACGCTCGGCACGGCTCAGCGCCCGGACACCGCCCGGTCCAGAACGGCCCGCGACAGGTTGCCGCCGCTGAGGATCAGCGCCGTCGGACCGGTGTGGGCCGGCGCTTTCCGCCACGCCGCCAGCGCCGCCGCGCCCGCAGGCTCGGTCACGACGTGCTCCTGGAGCAGGAGTTCGAGGACCGCATCCAGCAGCTCCTCCTCCCGGACCAGCACGAAATCGTCGACCAGCCGCCGGATCGCAGCCACGTTGGCCGGCACCGTCGTGCGCGTGGCCAGACCGTCGGCCACGGTGTCGCACGTCTCCGTGTGCACCGACTCGCCTCGCCGCCACGAGAGCGTGTACGCCGGCGCCCGTTCCGCCTGCACACCCACGACCGTGGCCTCCGGCTTCCGGTTCCGCACGGCGGCGGCGATGCCGCGGATCAGGGCCGTATCACCGACCGGCACGATGAACCGCGTCACCTCCGGTGCTCGCTCCAGGATCTCCACCGCGATGGTGCCGGGCCCGGCCGGCAGATCCGGGTCCGTCGCGTCGTTCAGGAACCAGACACCGTCCTGCTCCGCCGCGGCCTCGGCCGCCGCCCACGCGTCCGTGATGTCGCGGCCCGTCTCCACGATGCGAGCGCCCAGCGCGCGGATCCGCTCGCGCTTCACCGGATTGCTGTGCCCGGGCAGGAAGATGCGGGCGGGCACGCCCAGCTGCTGCGCCGCCCACGCCACGGCCGCGCCGTGGTTCCCCGTGCTCGACGCGACGACCTCGCGGATCGGCTGCCTGCGCAGACGCGCGGTGAGTGCGTACAGCGCACCCCTCACCTTGAACGATCCGGTGGGCAGCTCGCATTCGTGCTTGAGCAGGACCGCGTGGCCGTCGGGAGAGACCAGCGAACGGGCCACCGTGAGACGCGTCTCGGGCAGAGCGGGGGCAAGAACTGCCTGCGCATCCTGAATCGCCGCGATGGTCGGAGCTCCCGGCAGCACGGCTTCCTCTCCTGTCGTCGTCACGGGGAGACGCCGGTCCGCCACGCCACCGGCGGCACTCCCGGGATCACGCGCGCAGGTCCCAGAACGGTCCCGTCAGCCCGACGTCCGCCAGCAGCGCTTCCGTTTCCTCGAGCGTGTGCCGGCGCCAGTCCGGGCTCGCCTTGTCCGCGTACCAGCCCTGCGCGAGCCGCCAGCCCTGCGCCGGCGTCATCGTCGCACCGCGCGGCAGGTTGCGCGACCCGCACCAGACATCCACGTGTTCTTCCGACCGGAAGATCAGCATCGTGCTTCACGTGAAGCCGATGTTGTCCCACCAGCGGCGTGCCGGCACCGCGAAATGGATCACGCCCTCCTCGCGGACCAGTTGCCCGTCGCGCACCTCGAGCAACAGCGGCGCACTGCAGTCGCCGCACGCAGCCGTGATCACGGCATCGCGCTGCAATGCGGCGGCCACGCCCAGCGCATCCCAGATGCAGATGCCGTGATACGTCCGGCCATCGCTCTCGACGCGGAACGCCGTCGGCACCGCGCAGAACGGATTCGCCGCCCAGATCGTCTCGTTGTTGGGCGCCAGGATCAGCACTTTCGCCGCCGCCAGACGACGCAAAGCGGCGTTCACATCTTCGGTCGACGCACCGAGTGCGTCCGCGATGGCCGCGGCCTGCGGCACAACGCCGGTCCGGGCCGCGTCGCCGAACACGTGGATGCGGACGTCACGGTCGAAGGCCGCCGACGGCGGCAACTCCGCTTCGCTGGATTGTGGTGCACGCATGACCACGCCTTTCAATCGTCCCGCTGACCTCATGCACGACGCGCATGCCGACGTGCAGACGCGTCATGGCCGGACCTGCCCGGTGTTCGCCTCTCAGCTTGCAGCGCGGCGGTCGCGAAGACAAGAGTCGCGGCTCCCATGTGTCTGACCTGCGGGTGTCGACCCGGCACCGCCGTTCAGCCCCCGAAACGCTCGTGCAGCCACGCGACGATGATGCCCATCGCCTGCGGCGCGAACGTCTCCTCGATGTCCGCGTACTCGCCGAGTGCACCCGTCTGCGCAGTCTGGAACAGGTGGTTCAGCCCGGCGAGCCGCCGGATCGTGACGTCGGGATTATGGGCCAGCGCGGCCGCGATGCCCGCCAGGTTCGCATCGGCCGGCACCTGTACATCCAGCGTGCCGTTCAACGCGAGGACCGGCACGTCGATGCGCGACAGCACCTGCGCCGGATCGTAGCGGATGAACCAGCGGAACCATGGCGACGTGAACTGCCGCACGGCCAGCTCGCGACTCTCTTCCTGCGCGCCGAGCGCCTCGAGCGCGTCCGCGGTGAGCAGCGCGCGCACGCGCGTCTCCGCTTCCGCCTCGTCCCTCGCCGCCAGCACCGCCTCGACGACCGTGACGAAGACCGGATCGGCGCGGTCGAGCTCCTCCTGCGCCGCACCCTGGGACAGACCCATGAGCCGACGCTGCGTGCGCAGCAGTTCGACCGTGGTCGTCCCCGGCCCCGCGAGCAGCACGAGGAACGCGACGCCATCGTTCCCGGCCGCCGCGATGGGACCGATCATCGCGCCTTCGCTGTGCCCGATGAAGCCGATCGCATCGTGATCGATCTCAATGCGCGTACGCAGGTAGCGCACGGCCGCGCTCGCGTCGGTCGCGAAATCGGCCGAGGTCGCGGCGGCGAAATCCCCGGTGGACGCGCCCACGCCGCGATCGTCGTAGCGCAGGACCGCGATCCCGCTGCGCGTCAGATGGTCCGCGAGCACCGCGAACGGCTTGTGACCGCGGATCGTCTCGTCCCGATCCTGCGGCCCCGACCCCGAAATGAGGATCGCGGCCGCGAATGGCCCGCCGCCGGGCGGCAGCGTCAGCGTCCCGGCCAGCGTCGCACCCGCCGCGGCTGCGTTCTCGAACACGACGTCCTCGGACCGGTACGGGAACGGCGGCTTCGGCGTCTGCGGCCGGACGCGTGGCTCCGGCTCCGCGTCCGTGCGCGTCCGCTCGAACACGACCGTGGCCGCCGCCTGCCCCGGCAACGTCCACGTGCCCGACATCCGGTTCTCGCCGGCCAGCGTGCCCTCGTAGCGCGCGCCCGAGGCCGGGATCTCGAACACGATCGCGTCGCCGGTGCGCGCGAAGCCCGACACCGGGATGCCCGTCGCCGCCATGTCCGGCGCGTCGAACGTGACCGTCGTACCACGCTCGTCCGTGCGCACACGCACGATCAGCCGCAGATCGACGCCGTTCCGCGTGACCCTGCCCTCCCACACGCCATCCATGCCCGTCACCACGGCGCGCGCGGCCGGCACGCCGCGCTCCAGCACGAGCGGCACGTCCATCCCCTGCGAGAACGTCCCTTCCCAGCGTCTGGTGCTCGCGCTCCACACACCCTCGTAACGCCCGCCGATCGCCGGGATCGCCATCGTCAGCCGATTCCCGCTCACGGCCACGGACGCCACGGGGATCTGCCGGCCCGGCGCCTGGTCCGGACTCTCCATGCTCGCGCGCAACGTGCCGTCTTCGTTCTTCTCGATGGTGAACACCAGTGTCAGCTTGCCGACTGGCGCGTCCAGCACGCCGTGCCAGACGCCGGCCACGTCCTGCTGCGCATCCGCCGCAACCGGCATGACCGCCAGCGCGCCGAGCACGCAAACCAGCCCATACACGATCCGCTCCCGCCACAACAGCGCCGCCCCGCGGCGCACCAACCTGTTCATTCGATGCACGGTCTTCCTCCTGTGAACGCAGTTTCCCCAACCCGCGATGCCACCAGCACCGCGGTGTCTGTTCCCGCACGGCCGCGCTGTCGTCAGCCGTGCTTCACCTGTCTGTGTGGGAGATTCAGTTTTCGATGGGCGGGGCCCGTCGTCCGGTGCGCAGCACCCACCCCAGACGGACCATCACCAGAACCGTCGCCGCACCCGCAACCACGATCGACACCGGGCCGGCCACATCCAGCGGCAGCACCACGTACGCCAGCCCGTAGACCACACCCGCCAGCACGAACGTCCAGCCCGCGAACCGGTGCATCGCCTGCTCCGCGGCAGGATCACAGCGCATGGCGGACAGCGGCTTCAGGATCTTCGGCATGCCGTTGCCCACCACGATCAGCACCACGCCCAGCGCCATGCCCATCCCCCGCTCCGACATCGCGTCGTCCATCCACCCGTGCGTGACGCCGATCATCAGCGCCAGCGACAGCGCGACCAGCAGACCGCCCCCCGCCAGCGCCCGCCGGATGCGCGCACCATCCTCCGCCGTCGCACGCGGGAACATGCCCGCCCGCTTCAGCAGCCCCAGTACTCCCCACGCGCCGGGAAGCATGAACATCGCCACCGCCAGCATCGGCGCCAGCTCGCTGCGCAGCACCGCCAGCCAGCTGCCCAGCGCAATCACCAGCAGCAGAATCGCAGCCACCACACCCGGCGGCATTCGCTTCATCATGCCCATTCCTCCTCTTCCGGGACGCCCGTGCCGTCCGCAGCGCCGTGCCCATCCTCACGCGAGAGATCCAGCCCGAACGCCTGCGTGAACCCCAGCAGCGCTTCCTCCAGCACCGACATCTTCAACCGGTAGATCACCGTCCGCCCCTGCTTCTCCGCCTCCACCAGATCCGCCTCCCGCAGCACCGCGAAATGCGCCGACATCGTCGGCTTCGACACCTCGAAATGCTCCGCCAGCTCACCCGCCGCCATCGGCCCTCGCCGCAACAGCACCAGCACCCTGCGCCGGGTCGGATCGCTCAACGCCTTGAACACGTTGTTCATGGGTTCGATAGTTAGCTAATCATCTAACTATTGTCAACAGACACGGCCGGGACGAGATTGAGGATTTCAGTTAAGTGATTGCAGAACAACGGGTTGGACGGAACGGCTCAGCGGACCGCCAACTCCGGGACGGCCGCCACGATGACCTCGCGACGCACCGCGATGAGGCGATCGAGCCCGCCGGCCGCGGGGTGGGCGCGCAGCCGGGTCCAGTAGGCCTGGTAGTCCCCCAGCGAGTCGAAGCCGAGCAGGCGCAGGGCGTGCCAGCCGTCCGAAACCAGGAACCGCCCGGTCGCGGATGGTACACCCAGCGAGGACTCCCATGGGACGATGGCGGACTCGAGCAGGCGTTCGAACGCGTCCTGCTCGCCGGGAAGGACGCGGTACCACACGAACGCGGTGAGCCGGCGCGCGGACGGGTCGCCGCTGCCGAGCGCAGGCAGCATCTCGACGAACTCGTCCGTGTGGCCGGAACTGAGCGCGCCGATGTGGCCGTAGAGCGCGCCGATGCTGGTGCCGGCCTGTTCCGCGAGCGTGCGCAGCGCCGCGTTCGATGCATCCATTCCGGCCATGCCCTGGAACGCGCTCACGATGATGAGGTCGAGCGGGACGGGGCTCTCGACTTCGCGGAATGCGCGGACCGAGAGCATGGCGCTGTTCTTCTCGTACAAGGGGATCGCCTGTTCGCGGTACACGCGCACCGCCTCGGCCGTCTTGCCGGGCAGGAAGCCGAACGTGAGGATCTGCCGGACCTCCGACTCGACGGGGACCTGCGCGTGCAGGCGGACCTGGTGGACGCACGCGATCGCGAGCGCGATGCGCACGGGCCGTACGAGGTGCGATCCGGTCCGCAGCAACCGTCGGTTCGTCGTCATACCTGCGTGCTCCCGGCTGGTCAGCCGGCTTGCTCCGAACGCGCTCTTCGCTCCGGCCTCGTCATATCGATCCGCTAATCGTCCAGAGACCAGCGGAGCTGGAACTCGATTTCCTCTTCCCCACCCATCCGCTCGTGTTCGATGTTGATCACGGCGTCGGGCGGGATCGAGATGCGCTCCCCGGCGATCTGGATCTGGAAGCGTTTCCCGTCCTCGATGCAGTCCGCGAGGCGCCGCAGCTTGGCGACGAACTGCTTCGCGGGGTAGTTCTTCTCGATGTCGCGCTTCGCCCTCTTCTTGCGCACAGCCATTCGTTCTCCTCCCGTGGCATGGTTGATGCTCTGCGACCGCGCGCCCGCGTTTTCCTGCGCACGCGCAGCGCGCCTGTCACCGCTTCGCGCGGCCCTCGACCTCGCCTTCGCTCACCGGACGCGGCTGACCCAGCACGTACTTCGCGAACCAGGCCTCCTGCTCGGCGTCGAGGAACAGGCGGTGGCGCGGCTCGCTGATGCCGTGGCCCTCGCGCGGGAAGCGCAGGAACTCGACGGTCTTGCCCATGCGCTTCAGCGTCCGGTAGTACTGCTCCGCCTGCGTGATCGGCACGCGCCGGTCCTCCTCGCCGTGCGTGATGAGCAGCGGCGTGGTGGCGTTGCCCGCGAACTCGATGGGCGAGAAGCGTTCGTAGACCTCCTTGGTCTGCCACGGATCGCCGCCAAAGCCGAAGCCCAGCAGGTGCGGGATGTCGGTCTGTCCGTAGAAGGAGAACCAGTCGGAGATGCCCGCGTGACCGATGGCGGCCTTGAAGCGGTCCGTCTGCGTCACGGTCCAGAACGTCATGAAGCCGCCGTAGCTGCCGCCCATGACGGCCAGCCGGTCCGGATCCGCGACGCCCATGTCGATGACGTGGTCGACGCCGGCCATGATGTCCTGGTAGTCCTTGCCGCCCCAGTCCATGACGTTCGCGTTGCTGAACTCGAACGTGCGGCCGGAGCTGCCGCGCGGGTTGCCCTGCAGCACGGCGTAGCCGCGCGCGGCCCACACCTGGGCGCCCATGCCGAAGCTCTGCGAGAAGCGGCCGTGCGGGCCGCCGTGGACCTGCAGGATCATGGGGTAGCGCTGGCCTTCGACGTAGCCGATCGGATAGGTCAGGACGCCCTCGATGGTCCAGCCGTCCGCGCCTTTCCACTCGAGGGTCTGCGCACGCGCGATGGCGAAATCGTTCAGCCCGTCGTTCTCGCGGAACAGCAGCCGCAGGTTGCGGCCGTTGTCGCGCGCCTCGGCCAGGTAGACGGACCCGGCGTCCGACAGGCTGGTCGAGGTCACGAGCCAGCGCGTGCCGTCTTTCGAGCGCCCGTCGATCGAATAGATGTTGCCATCGTCCCTGAGCAGCCGCTCCGGCGCGCCGCCCGTCGCCGCCACGCGGTACGCGCGCGTGGTCAGGCCTTCGCTCGCGTCGAAGAACAGGGTCCGCCCGTCCGCGGACCACTCGATGCCGCCCACCGAGTAGTCCAGTCCTTCCGTCAGGTTGCGCGCCGCGCCGCCGTCGACGGACATGACCTTCACGTCCATCTGATCGGCGTTGTGGTTCTCGCGGTCACTCCCGGTGAAGGCGATCCAGCGCCCGTCCGGCGACCAGACCGGGCCTCGATCCGGGCCCGCGTTCGTCGTCAGCCGGCGCTCGGCGCCCGAGTCCGACGGGACGATGAAGAGGTCGGTGTTGTCGCTCCGATCCGCGTCGCCGGTCTGCGTGCCCGTACGGTTGGACGTGAACGCGACCCACTTGCCGTCCGGCGACCACGACGGGCCCGTGTGATCGAAGTCGCCGGTCGTGATTCGCTTCCTGGTCTGCGTCGCGATGTCGTAGACCCAGATGTGCGTGAAGGTCAGCTTCTTCTCGGCGTAGTAGCCGTCGTCCTTCTTCTTGACGCGCTCGTCCCATTCCTTCTTGTCCGCCCGCTCACTCGCCTCCGTGAACGCGATCTTCGTGAAGTCCGGTGAGAACGCGCCGCTCGAAGGCGCCTTCTCATCGTCGATCAGCTTCTGCGCCTCGCCGCCCGTCGTCGCGATGACCCAGAGCGCGTTCCGGCCGTCCCGATCCGAGTTGAAGACGATGCGGCCGTCCGGCAGCCAGCGCGGGTTGCTCTCGCCCTTGGCCGACGCGGTCAACTGCGTCGTCCGGCCGCTCGCGATCTCGTACAGCCAGATGTGCGACTTCGACTCGAGGGTTTCCGCATCGCGCGTCGATTTCGTGAATGCGATCTGGCGCCCGTCCGGCGACAGCGTGTAGCTGCCCCACGAGGGCAGCAGCAGCGATGCTTCGACGGTGAGTGGCTTCTTCGCGGCCGGGGCCTGCGCCGCTGCCGGCGCGATGGTCGAGAGCAGGGCGAGGACGACGAGCCGGGCTGTGCTGCGCATGCGGGCCTCCGGGCCGGACGGTGCGCGGCGCACGGATCGGCGGATCCGCGGCTCGCGCCCGATCGATGGGCGCTGCACGGTGCCATGCCACCGGCCCGGGCGTCAAGCGCAGCGCCCCCGCCGACGTTCAGCGCGCCGACGGGTCCAGCTGGAAGATCGCGAACGGATTGCCCTCCGGATCCACGAGGTACGCCTGCCAGCCCACGCCGGGCACGGCCGTCCGACCCTTCCGTGCGTCTTCGACGATGCCGGACGCGGTCACGCCATTGATGTACGGTCCGCCCGACGTCGGCACGGGCAGCGAATCCCGGCCGGCGACGCGGGCTCCGGTCGCCCAGGACGTGTAGAACGGCACGCTCTGCGACCACGTCACGCCGCGCACCGCGGGGTGGGCCTGCAGCCGCTCCGCTGCGGTCGCGAACCGGGCGCGCTTGTCCTCGGCGCCGAGGACCGGGACGGGGACCAACGGCGCTGGTTGCGGGACGGAGTGGCGGTCCGGCCGTGACGGCTCGCGGTGCGCGCAGAGCGGGCGAGGCCGGGACCGCGGCCTGCTGCGGGCGGCTGCGGCGCGCTGCATCTTCGCTTGCGGTGGTGTGGTATGCGGAGCATCCTCAGCGCGCGCCGCACGGGGCCGGCGGCGGCACGGCGCGATCCGCTGCGAGAAGCAGGTACGGGAGGGGCATGAGGCTGGACCCGACGCTCGTCGTTCTGTTCTATGCGACGCTGGCCGCGTTTGCGGCGGCGCTCGGACTGATTCCGGTCGCGCTGCGGCGGGAGAAGATGCCGTTGCAGTGGATCGGCTGGTCGAACGCGCTGGCGTCGGGGCTGATGCTGGGTGTGGCGTACTCGCTCATGGCGACAGGGCTGGAGGAGGCGGCGCTGTGGGGCGGGATCGGCGCGCTGGGCGGGATCGGCTTCGTGCATCTGACGCACGTGCTCACGGGGTCGGCCGAGCTGGACCTGAACCGGCTGGACGAGACGGGTCCGGAGTACGGCTATCGCGTGATCACGGTGAACTCGTTCCATGCGGCGCACGAGGGTGTCGCGATCGGCGTGGCGATGTCGATCAGCCTGCCCTTCGGCATTCTGACGGCGCTGGCGCTGGCGCTGCACAACATTCCGGAGGCGGCGATCCTGGGCTCGATCGTCACGCGGCGCGGCGTGAGCGTGTTCAACGCGGCGATCCTGGCGGTGGCCACGAACGGGCTGCAGGTGCTGCTCGCGGTCGTGACCTTCGCGGTCGTCGCGGCCGCGCCGGTCCTGCTGCCGTGGGCGCTGGGCTTTGCGGTGGGCGCGCTCGTCTACCTGGTGATGGTCGAGCTGCTGCCGGAATCGTACCGGGAGGCGGGCCATACGAGCATCGCGCTGGTCACGATCGTCGCGATGGGCATCGTGGTCGTGCTGACCGGCCGGACACTGGGCCCGTGAGCGACTGGCTCGTCGTCTTCGTTTACGCACTGCTCACGGCGCTCGCCACGGGGCTGGGTGCGCTGCCGTTCATCTTCTTGCGCTCGATGTCCGATGAGGTGGTCGCCTACGCGAACGCGATCGCGGCCGGCCTCATGATGGGCGCCAGCTTCGGGCTCGTCGCGGAAGGCACGAATTACGGCGCCCTTCAGACCGTGGCCGGTGGTGTGCTGGGCGTGCTGTTCATCCTGCTCACGCAACGCTACCTGGCCGGCCACGAGGTCGAGTTCGGCGGCCTCACGGGCGCGGGCGCCCGGCGCATGATCCTGGTCATCGTCGTGATGACCGTGCACTCCTTCTCCGAGGGCGTCGCCGTCGGCGTCGCGTTCGGTGGTGGCATAGCACTCGCCACGGTGATCACCGTCGCGATCGCGGTCCACAACATCCCCGAGGGTCTGGCGATCAGTGCGGTCCTGCGTCCCAAGGGTCAGAGTGTGCTGCGCTGTGCGGGCTGGAGCATCTTCTCGTCCCTGCCGCAACCGCTCATGGCCGTGCCGGCATTCCTGTTCGTGGAGGCCGTGCGCCCCGCCCTGCCGTACGGCCTCGGCTTCGCCGCGGGCGCGATGTTCTTCATGGTCCTCGTCGAACTGCTGCCGGAAGCCTACGGCCAGGCCCGCCGGCCGGTCGTCGCCACGCTGACCAGCGTCGCCGTCGTGGCCATGGTCGTCTTCCAGCGCTATCTGTGAGCGTCGCACCGGCCCGGCACGCGAAGCCTGCGTGGCTCTGCGCGTCCGAGCCGCCACCGCTCTGTCCATGCGGACCCGGCCCGCGTATCGTTGGCCGGAACCCGGCGGGGCCGGCGTCTGTATCGACGACAGGGCCTCCGGGCCGGCCGGACCGGCCGGGGGCGCCGCTGAGGAGGACCCCATGACGCCAGATCGACGCTCGCCCGGTCGCGGGACCCGTTCGCGGGCCCACCGCAACCCCGGGTCCGTTCGCCGCGCCGTGCCGGTTCTGGCCTGCGCCCTGCTGCTGCCCGCCGGCCTCGTGGCGCAGGACGCGGGCGCCCGGGAGGACGGGAAGCTCGTCGTCACGGGAACCGTGAAGGACGCGACGACCGGCGCCCCGATGTCCGGTGTGTTCATCGAGATCGATGTGCTCGGCCTGACGGTCTTCTCGGATGCCGATGGCCGCTTCGCGACGCGCCCGATCAGCCCCGGCGTCTGGACGGTCCGGGCCGGCCAGCTGGGCTACAGGCTGTGGACGCGCGACCACACGTTCGGTCCGGCCACGGCCACGCTCGACATCCGCATGGAGCCCGACCCGATCATGCTCGAGAGCATCCGGGTCGTGTCCGACCGGATCAAGCGGCGCCGCAACGCAGCGCCCGTTTCCGTCCGTGCCTTCGACGCCGACCAGCTCGCGTTCAGCGCGCACTTCGATGCGGCTCAGTTCATCGGCGCCCGGCTCATGGTCGTGCGCTGCCCCGGCAACGCCTTCGGCGCGGACTGCGTGTGGCGGCGAGGCCGACACGTGGAGCCGCAGGTCTACATCGACGAGATCCCGCTGATCGGCGGGTTCGATTTCCTGTCGATGTACAACACGAACGAGCTGTATCTCATCGAGGTCTACAATTCGGGGACGCAGATCCGCGTCTACACCAAGGCGTTCGCCGAGCGACTGGCGATGGGGAAGGAGCGGATCTGGCCCGTCATCTACTGAAAGGCGGGTATGGGGATGGGATTTGGGGATGGGGATGGGGACAGCCACGGCGGGCCAGGTACCACCGTGGCGCCCCGCCGGGTACCACCGTGCCGCCCCGCCAGGTACCACCGTGCCCCCCGCCGTGTCCGTCCC
>JBFFZF010000145.1:0-12467 GCA_041568755.1 Longimicrobiales bacterium
GCTGACCAAGGGCGGGCTGTTCATGGCGCTGGCCGCGGTGGCGTTCCGGCGCGGCGGTACCGATCTCCAGCACGTGCGCGGCATGGGCCGGCGCATGCCCTTCACGATGACGGCGTTCCTGGTGGGCGGCTTCGGCCTGATCGGCGTGCCACTCACGTCCGGCTTCATCAGCAAGTGGTACCTGCTGAGCGGCGCGCTGGACGCGGCGGCCTGGTCGGCCGCGGTCGCGGTCATCGTCGGCTCGCTGCTCGCCGTGGGCTACGTCTGGCGCGTCGTCGAAGTGATCTGGTTCCAGCACCCGATCGAGCCGGCCGATGACGTGCGCGAAGCGCCGGCGTCCATCCTCGTGGCGGTCTGGATCCTCATCGGCGCCAGCGTCTGGTTCGGGGTCGATGCGGGGCTGACCGCGCGCGTGTCCGCGGCCGCCGTAGAGGCGCTGGGGGCACTGCCATGAACGGCCCGACGCTGATCCTGCTGGCGATCGCGGTGCCGCTCGTCGGCTCGCTGCTCGTCGCGCTGACCGGCAGCCGGCCCAACCTGCGGGACACGATCACGCTGCTGCTGGGTGCGGACCTGTTCGCCATCGTCGGGATGCTGGCCGCCGAGTTGCGCGACGGGGCGACGCTGACGCGCACACTGGTCGAGATCCTGCCCGGTCTGTCGCTGACGTTCACGATCGAGCCGCTGGGCATGCTGTTCGCCCTGATCGCGTCCGGGCTGTGGATCGTGACCTCGCTCTACTCGATCGGCTACATGCGGGGTCACCACGAGGACCACCAGACGCGCTTCTTCACCTGGTTCGCGGTCGCGATCGGCTCCGCCATCGGTGTCGCGTTCGCCGGCAACCTGCTCACGCTGTTCATCTTCTACGAGATCCTGACGCTGTCCACGTACCCGCTGATCACGCACCACGGCACGGTCGAGGCGAGGCGTGCGGGGCGGATGTACCTGTGGATCCTGCTGGGCACGTCGATCGGGCTGCTGCTGCTCGCCATCGTCTGGACCTGGCGCCTGACCGGCACGGTGGACTTCCGGCCCGGCGGCATCCTGGCCGGCCACATCTCGGGCGCGCTCGTGCCGCTGCTGCTCGGGCTCTACGCGTTCGGGATCGGCAAGGCCGCACTCATGCCGGTCCACCGCTGGCTGCCCGCCGCGATGGTGGCGCCCACACCGGTCAGCGCGCTGCTGCACGCCGTGGCCGTGGTGAAGGCGGGCGTGTTCTCCGTGCTCAAGATCGCCGTCTACGTCTTCGGCATCGATTTCCTGCAGATGACGGGCGCCAGCGTATGGCTGGCGTACGTGGCCGGCGCCACGATCCTGCTGGCGTCGCTCATCGCCATGACGAAGGACAACCTGAAGGCCCGGCTCGCCTACTCGACGATCAGCCAGCTGTCCTACATCGTGCTGGGCGCCGCGCTCGCGAACCAGGCCGGGATCCTGGGCGGTGGCCTGCACATAGCGACGCACGCGTTCGGCAAGATCACGCTGTTCTTCTGCGCCGGCGCGATCTACGTGGCCGCGCACAAGACGGAGATCAGCACGATGACGGGCATCGGCCGCAGGATGCCGTTCACCATGGTCGCGTACAACATCGGCGCGCTCAGCGTCATCGGGCTGCCGCCGCTGGGCGGCGCATGGAGCAAGTGGTACCTCGCGCTGGGCACCGTCGACGCCGGCAGCATGCTCCTGCTGGCCGTGCTGATGATCAGTTCACTGCTCAACATCGCGTACCTGATGCCGCTGGGCGTGCGCGCGTTCTTCGCGCCGCGCGAGGAGGACGCGGCGGCGCTGGAGGAGGTCCACGAGGCGCCCGCCTTCTGCGTCGTGCCGCTCTGTCTGACGGCGGCGGGCTGCATCGCGCTCTTCATCTGGGCCCCGGACGTCTGGCGGCTGATCCAGCCGATCGCGGGAGCATCGCCATGAACGAGACACCGAAAGGCTGGGGCGAAGACCCGCGCGTAGGCAACTGGCTGTTCCGCGCGCTCATCGTCGTGTGCGTGGTCCTGCTGCTGCTGACGCCGCTCGCGCACCACGAGGTGCACTTCGCGTGGGAAGACTGGTTCGGCTTCTTCGCCGCGATGGGCTTCGTCGCGTACGCGTTCATCGTGTTCGCCGGCAAGGCGGTCCGCAAAGTCCTGATGCGCGATGAGGACTACTACGATCGCGACTTCGACGCCGGGCAGGACGAGCCATGATGAACTGGCTGCCTCCCGGCGCGATCCTGATCCTCGGCGGGCTGCTGCTCCCGCTCGTGCCCGGGCGGGCGCGAGCCGCGGCGATGTTCGCGCTGCCGGTGCTCAGCTTCCTGCACCTGCTGGGCCTGCCGGCGGAAACGCTGGTCCAGTTCACGTTCTTCGACTACACGCTGTCCCCCGTGCGCGTGGACCGGCTGAGCTTCCTGTTCGGTGTGATCTTCCATCTGGCCGCGTTCCTCGGCGTGATCTACTCGCTGCACGTCGCCGACCGCGTCCAGCAGACGGCGGCGCTGACCTACGCGGGCAGCGCGATCGCGGGCGCGTTCGCCGGCGACCTCATCACGCTCTTCGTGTTCTGGGAGTTCACGACCGTCGCGTCCGTGTTTCTCATCTGGAGCCGCCGCACGCCGCAGGCGTTCCGCGCGGGCATGCGCTACCTGATCGTCCAGGTCGGGTCGGGCGTGCTGCTGCTGGCCGGGATCCTGCTCTACCTGCGCGGCACCGGCTCGCTGGACTTCGGCCACATCGGCCTCGAGAGCGCCGGCGGCCTGCCGATCCTGCTCGCGTTCGGCATCAAGGCGGCGTTCCCGTTCCTGCACAACTGGCTGCAGGACGCGTATCCCGAGGCGACGGTCACCGGGACCGTGTTCCTCAGCGCGTTCACGACCAAGCTCGCCATCTACGCGCTGGCCCGCGGCTTCGCCGGCACCGAGATCCTGATCTACATCGGCGCCGCCATGACCGTGTTCCCGGTCTTCTTCGCGGTCATCGAGAACGACCTGCGGCGCGTGCTGGCCTACAGCCTGAACAACCAGCTGGGCTTCATGGTGTGCGGCATCGGCATCGGCACCGAGCTGGCCCTGAACGGGACCGTGTCGCACGCGTTCGCGCACATCCTCTACAAGGCGCTGCTGTTCATGTCGATGGGCGCGATCCTGCAGCAGGTCGGTACGGTCAAGGCCTCCGAGCTGGGCGGGCTGTACAAGTCGATGCCCTGGTCGACGACGTTCTGCATCATCGGGGCGCTGTCGATCTCCGCGTTCCCGCTGTTCAGCGGATTCGTCACGAAATCGATGGTGATGACTGCGGCCGGCGAAGGCCACTACGCGATCACGTCGATCGCGCTGCTGTTCGCGTCCGCCGGCGTGCTGCACCACTCGGGGATCCGCATCCCGTTCCACGGCTTCTTCGGGCCGGACCGCGGGCTGAAGGTCAGGGAAGCGCCGATGAACATGCTGATCGCGATGGGCGCGACGGCCGCGCTGTGCATCGGCATCGGCGTCTTCCCGGGGCTGCTCTACAACATCCTGCCCTTCCCCGTCGACTACCATCCGTACACGGCGCCGCACGTGATCACGCAGGCGCAGCTGCTGTTCTTCGCGCTGCTCGCCTTCGCGATCCTCAAGCGGATGGACCTCGAGCCGCATGACCTGCCCTCGGTCATCGTCGACTTCGACTGGGTGTACCGGAAGTTCCTGCCGCGGCTCTGGCAGGCCACCGTGCCGCCGCTCTTCACCCTCGCCGGGCGCATGTGGTCGTTCGTCGACCGCTGGCTGGGCATCCTGCTCTACGGCACGGCCGTGGACGACGACACGCGCAAGCCGCCCCGGCCGTGGCAGACGAACACCGTCTTCCTGATGGCGGTGCTGGCGCTGCTGATCTACCTGATCATCGACTACTGGCGCACGGCCGGCTGAGCGCTCGGCGCCGCGCAGAACTGCCACACCGGCACACTCGCGCCGGGGGCCTCCTGCCGATTCGAATACACGTTCGCCCCGACGGCCAGCGGCCCTCCACGGTACCGGCAGGACCCCGGGGCTGGCGCTGGCCCGGCGTGGTCAACATCCTTGACGACAGACCGGTTCGCCGGTCGGCACGGCTCCAACTTCTTCCGTCGAGGCCACGATGCGCCATCGTTTCGCCGTAACCTCTCTGGCTGTTGCCCTGCTCGCGCCCGGGTCCGTAACCGCCGCACAGCACGATCACCCGGCCGGTCAGGAAGTCATTGGCACGGTTTCGTTTCCCGTCTCGTGCAGCGCCGAGGCCGGCCGGCTCTTCGAGCGGGCCGTCGCGATGCTGCATTCCTTCTGGTTCGACCGCGCCGAGCACGCGTTCCGCGACGTGGCCGCCGCGGACCCCTCCTGCATGATGGCGCAGTGGGGCATCGCGATGACGGCGTGGGGCAACCCGATGACGCGGGCGGCGCCGGCGCCGGGACAGACGGAGGTCGCGCAGGCGGCGCTGGCGGCGGCGCGTCCGCTCGCGGCGAACGCAACGCCGCGGGAGCGCGCCTGGCTGGACGCGGCCGCAGCGCTGTGGGAGGGCGCGCCGGAGCGGGACCACACGGCCCGGATGCGCGCGCACGAAGTTGCGCAGAAGCGGGTCATGGACGCGAACCCGGGGGACGCGGAAGCGGCGATCTTCTACGGGCGCATCGTCGTGGCCAATGCGCCGCCCGCAGACCTGACGTTTGCCCGCCAGCTGCACGCCGCCGAGGTCCTCGAGCCGCTGTTCGCACGCCAGCCCGATCATCCGGGCCTGGCCCACTACATCATCCACGCCTTCGATGCCCCGGCGCTCGCCGGGCAGGGGCTCGACGCGGCGAGGCGCTACGCGGGCATTGCGCCGGCGGCGCCGCACGCGCTGCACATGCCGTCGCACATCTTCACGCGCCTCGGCCTGTGGGACGAGTCGATCGCCATGAACACGCGTTCCGCGCAGGCCGAGCCCCTGCCCGATGCCGCGGTGCATCCCATGGACTACATGGTGTACGCGTATCTGCAACTCGGGCGCGACCGGGAAGCGGGTGAGGTCGTCGCCCGCGCGATCCAGAATCCGGACACGTACTACGGCGGGCTGCTCGGCTACAACTTCGCTGCGATGCCCGCCCGCTACGCGCTGGAGCGGGAACGCTGGGCCGAGGCCCGCGCGCTGCCCGTGCCCACCGGCGCCGCACCGTTCGTGACGGCGGTTCCCCGCTTTGCCCGGGCGCTGGGCGCTGCGCGTAGCGGGGGCGTGGATCAGGCGAGCGCCGAAGTCGATGCGCTCGCGGCCCTGCGCGATGCGCTGCGCGCGCAGCAGGACGCTTACTGGGCCACGGTGGTCGAGGCCCAGCGCCTGTCTGCGGCCGCCTGGGTCGCGCTGGCCAGAGACGATCGTGCGGACGCACTGCGCCTGGCCGCGCAGGCCGCGGAACTGGAAGAGACGGTCGAGAAGCACCCCGTGACCCCGGGCCCCCTGATCCCGGCGCGCGAGCTGCAGGGAGATCTGCTGCTGGCGCTCGACCGCCCGGCCGAGGCCCTCACCGCCTACGAGAAGACGCTCGAGCGCGAGCCGCGCCGCGCACGCGCCCTCTTCGGCGCCGCCCGCGCCGCCGAGCTGACCGGACAGGCGGAGCAGGCACGCCGGCGCTACACGGAGTTGCTCGAGCTGATGCAGGGCGCGGACGCGGAGCGGCCGGAGCCGGCCGTCGCACGCGCGTTCCTGGCGCGGCGCTGAACGTGCGGCGGGCGCTGCTCGCCCTGGTCGCAGCCGGCGCGTGTACCCCACCGCCGCCACCGCCCATCGATGCCGTCACGCACGCTGCGCAGGTCGAGGCGTGGCAGGAGCGCCGGTACGCGGGCCTGATGCAGGAAGACGGCTGGCTCAGCCTGGTCGGGCTCTTCTGGCTCGAGCCCGGGCCGAGCACGCTGGGCGCCGACAGCGCGAGCGACCTGTGGTACGTGAGTCCGAGCGGTCGTTTCCCCGGGCATGCAGGCACCTTTGAGTTGCACCAGGATACCGTCTGGTTCCGTGCGGCACCCGGCATCGATGTGCGCGCCGGCGAAGAGGCGGTCACCCGGATCATCCTCGTGCCCGGGGACAGCAGTGTGCCCCGCCTGCGCCTGGGCAGCGTGCAGTGGACGGTGATCCGGCGCGGCGGCCGGATGGCCGTGCGCATGTGGGATGCGGAGAGCCCGGTGCGTACCGGGTTCGCCGGCATCGGGATGTACCCGCTCGCATCCGGGTTGCGTGTGCCTGCGCGTTTCATCGCACGGGACCCGCCCGACACGATCGATGTGCCGAACATCCTGGGCGGCACGAACCGCACGCCGTCCCCTGCGTCCGTGCGTTTCGAGCTCGACGGTCGTCGCTACACGCTCGATCTGTGGAAGGACTCGGACGACCCCGTGAACTTCTTCACCGCGTTCGCGGATGCCACGAACGGCGCGGGCACGTACGGCGGCGGCCGGTTCCTGTGGATCGATGCGCCCGGCGAGGACGGCTGGACGATCGTCGACTTCAATCGCGCCTACAACCCGCCCTGCGTGTTCACGGAATTCGCGACGTGCCCGCTGCCACCCGGGGAGAACCGGCTGCCCATCGCCATCGAGGCCGGGGAGAAGGACTGGAAGGACTGAGGCGCCGCGCCGGTCCGGAGGGCGTCAGGAACCGGCGCTCGCGTCGTGGTCCGCAGACGCCTGCGCGTGGCGGAGCGCGCCGGCCGCCGTCTCGACCGCCTCGTAGATCTTCGTGTAGCCCGTGCAGCGGCACAGATTGCCCGACAGGGCTTCCTGGATCTCGCGCCGCGTGGGCGCGGCGTTGCGCAGCAGCAGCCCCCACGCCGACATGAGAATGCCGGGCGTGCAGAACCCGCACTGCGCCGCACCCATGACATCGAACGCGTCCTGCAGCGGGTGCAGGGCGCCCGGCAGCGCCAGGCCCTCGACGGTCAGCACGTCCCGGTCCTCAGCCTCTCGGACGGGCGTGATGCACGACAGCACGGGCTCGCCATCCAGGAGAACCGTGCACGCGCCGCAGTCGCCCTTGTCGCACCCCTGCTTGGAGCCGGTCAGACCGAGACCGTAGCGCAGCGCCTCGAGCAGCGTGAAATGCTCGGGGACGCCGGCCTCCCGCCGGTCGCCATTCACCGTGAACCGCACGATCGAGCGCATGGGCAGAACGTAGGCCACAGCGCCGCTTCGCCGCAATCACGGCGGCCGTCGCGGCCGGGCCGGGAACCCCTGCGGCGCCTCGCGGCTTGGCTCGGACAGACACGCAGCGGGAGGAACGATCACGCGACACGCACGCACCGCCCCGCCCATCGCCCGTCCGGGCCCACGTCTCGTCGCCTGTGCGGTGAGCGCCGCGCTCGCGGCCGCCTGCGCGGGTGAACCGACCGGGACCGGCCCGCCGGGTTCGCCGCGCCAGGAGCCACGCGCACCGCTCCTGTCGTGCACGATCCCCATCGACCAGATCTTCGACGGCGGCGTCGGCAAGGACGGCATCCCGGCACTCAACAACCCGACACTCGTGCCCGCCACCCATGCGGACGCCGACTACCTGCTGCCCGGCGACCGGGTGATCGGCCTCGTGTCGCGCGATGGGCCCGTCGCCGTACCGCTCAACATCCTGTGGTGGCACGAAGTCGTGAACCTGGACCTGCCTGACCGGCGCGTCGCCGTGACCCACTGCCCGCTGACCGGATCCAGTCTCGTCTTCGATCGCGCGGTCGCGGGCGGCGCGGAGTTCGGTGTGTCCGGGCTGCTCTTCCGCAGCAACCTCATCCTCTACGACCGCTCGCCGAGCGAATCGCTGTGGCCCCAGATGACGCGCGCGGCGACGTGCGGCGAGGCCAGCCGCACGCCGCTGCCCATGGTGCCGTCCTTCGAAATGACGTGGGCCGGCTGGAAGGACCTGCACCCGGACACGCGCGTCGTGTCGCGGCGCACCGGCCACTCGCGCAATTACCGCGTCTACCCGTACGGTGATTACGACCGGCGCGACAACTTCGAGACGCTCTTCCCCGTCGTCGTCGACACGCGCCGCCCGCCCAAGGAGCGCGTCCTCGGCATCCCGATCGCCGGCGATGGCGGTATCGCCCTGCCCTTCGGCGAACTGGCGTTCCAGCGCCAGCGCGCCGTGCACATCACGCTGCGCGACGGACCCGCCGTCGTGTTGTGGGACAGCGACGCGGCCGCTGCCGTGGCCTTCTTCCGGACTGTGGGTGACACGACGCTGCACTTCGATCTGGTGAGCCGGCGCTGGGTCGATCGCGAGACCGGGTCGGTGTGGTCGCTCGCCGGCCATGCCACGGAAGGTCCCCTCGCGGGCACGCGCCTCCGGCCCGTGGCCGAGGCCTACGTCGCGTTCTGGTTCGCCTGGGCCGCGTTCCAGCCCGAGACCGTGATCTGGGATTCCTGACACGGCACGATCCGCACCGTCGGGTCGGTGTCGTGGTCACCTGGATCGCTCCCCGTTCCGCGCACGATTCTGCATACACCAGCCGTGGCTTGCGGCATACCGGCCGCGCGTCTACCGTGCGGGCAGGCGATCGCCGTGGGGCGATCGCTGCACCGTTTCAGGGAAGGCGATGATCTCGAAGTCCGCACCGGCAGCGCGCAGCAGGACCATGACGCAGTGGAAGCGGTACGCGGCGTTCGTGCGCACGCCGCCGGAGTTCGTGCTGGCATGGCACGATCCGCACACGACAGCCCGTGCGTGGCTGGTCA
The DNA here is from genome assembly GCA_041568755.1 of Longimicrobiales bacterium. Lineage (GTDB taxonomy): Bacteria > Gemmatimonadota > Gemmatimonadetes > Longimicrobiales > RSA9 > JBFFZF01. Next base: position 8,687 of record JBFFZF010000145.1, read on the forward strand.
TCAACTCGAGCCGTGGCGGTGCCGCGGGCGGCGGCACACGCATGCGGGCGGGCGCGACGTTGCGCGAGGTGACGGTCCTGGCGAAGGCGATGGAGCTGAAATTCGCTTTCTCCGGGCCCGCCATTGCGGGTGCGAAGACGGGCATCGACTTCGACCCGATGGACCCGGGCAAGGCCGGCGTTCTGGAACGGTGGTACACCGCGATCGCGCCGATTCTGCGCGCCCGCTACGGGACGGGCGGCGATCTGAACGTGGATGAGACGCGCGATGTGCTGCCCGCGTTCGTGCGCGTGGGCATCGAGCACCCGCAGGAGGGCATCATCCGCGGTCATCTGCGGCCCGATGCGACGGCCTTCGCTTCCCTCATGGACCGGATGGACCGTGGCGTCGTGGCCCCGACCGGGCCGGAACTGGGCATGGCGGACTACCCGTTGTCAGTCGCCGATACCGTCACCGGCTACGGTCTGGCGGCGAGCGTGCAGCGTCTGTACGAGCGGCGTGGCGAAGCGCTGGCGGGCAAGCGCGTTCTGCTCGAGGGCTTTGGCAATGTGGGCGCCGCGTGCGCGCTCTACCTGGCGCGCGCGGACGCGCGCATCGTCGCGATCCAGGACGCGCGCAGCACGTTCGTGGATCCGGCGGGTGCGGAGGCGGCCGACGTGGAAGCGCTGATCCGCGGGCGACGCAACAAGCTCCTTCCTGCCGACGACGCGCGCGTCGCGCCGGGCGCCACGGACGCGTTCTGGCAGCCGGCCGACATCTTCGTGTGCGCGGCCATTTCCCACTCGGTGGCGCGCGGCACGCTCAGCCGGTTGCACGCGCTGGGTGTCGATGTCCTGGCCTGCGGCGCGAATCAGCCGTTCGCCGAAGCGCAGATCGCATCGACGCGCGTGGCTCAGCAGGCCGATGCCCGGTTCGCCGTGCTCCCCGACATTCTGGCCAACCACGGCATGGCGAGGGCATTCAGCTATCTGATGGAGCCGGACGCGAGGCCCGACGCCGCACGCATCTTCACGGCGGTCGCGGCGAGCGCGACCGACGCGCTGGACGAGGTTCTGGATCGGGCCGGCGATACACGCACCGGCCTGCACGCCGCGACGCTGGGCCTCGCGCTCGACCGGATCGCCGCACGCTGAATGGGCGTGGCGCTGCTCATCGGGACCCGGCGCGGCCTCTTCATCGCACGCGCCGACGACGCGCGCACGGCGTGGACATTCTCGGCACCGCAACTGGTGGGTCGTGAAGTGTACTGGGCATGTCTGGATCCCCGCGACGGGACACTCTGGGCCGCGACCAGCCACAAGGTCTGGGGCGCGCACCTGCATCGCAGTGCAGACCTCGGTGTGAACTGGCAGCTGTGCGAAGCGACACCCCACCATGCCGATGCACGCGGCGTGGACGCCATCTGGTGCGTCGCGCCGGGTCCCGCGCACGCGCCGGGTCTTCTGTACGCCGGGATCGAGCCCGCCGGACTGTTTTGCTCCATGGATGGCGGCGCGAGCTGGACGGCGCTGGAAGGGCTGCACGCCCACCCGACGACGGCGACGTGGCAGCCGGCGGGCGGATCGCTGGCGTTGCACTCGATCCACATCGACCCGCGCGACGCGCGCCGGCTGTGGTGCGCAGTCTCGGCCGGCGGCGTCTACCGCTCCGATGATGGCGGCGCGACGTGGGCTCCGAAGAACGCCGGTGTGCGGGCGGATTTCCAGCCGGGCCCCGCACCCGAGGCCGGGCAGTGCGTGCACAAGCTGCTGCTGCACCCCGCCCGCCCGGATCGGCTGTACCAGCAGAACCATTGCGGGACGTGGCGCTCCGATGACGGCGGCGAGGAGTGGACGGAAATCACGCCCGGATTGCCCAGCGACTTCGGCTACGCGCTGGCCATCGACCCTGCTGATCCCGATGCGCTGTTCGTCGTGCCCGAGGAATCGAGTCAGATGCGCACGACGGTCGACGGTCGGCTGCGCGTCTATCGTTCGCGTGACGCGGGCGCGACGTGGGTCGCGCTCGAGCGGGGTCTGCCGCAGCAGAACGCGTGGGTCTCCCTGCTCCGGGAGGCGCTGGCCAACGATACGCTCGATCCGCTGGGCGTGTACTTCGGGACGTCGAGCGGCCACCTGTTCGCGAGCCGTGACGCCGGCGACAGCTGGACGCTCATCGCCGGGTTCCTGCCGCGCATTCTGTGCGTGCACGCGGCCGTGATCGGCGACTGAGTCGACGAAAGGGCTGCGCGCACCGTCAGCGACGCACGCCGCGGGGCACGCCGGAACCATCCCACCCGAAGTCGCGCCAGTCGACGCGGCCGTTCGGCTGAAAGACGACGCCCTCGGCCTCGAGCAGGGCACGCTGCAGCGCGGGACCGTGCGCGATGCTCCTGATCGAGATCTCGCCGTTCCGGTTGATGACGCGCCACCACGGCACGTCGCTGTTTTCGGGCAGCGCGGAGAGCGCACGGCCCACGCCGCGCGCCGCGCGCGGGCGACCCAGGATCGCCGCGACACCGCCGTAGCTGACGACGCGACCGCGCGGGACCGCCCGGACCACGCCGTAGACGCGCGCCGTGAACCCGGCAACGCCGGATCGGGAACGGGGCATGCCCGGCAACCTATGCGCCCTGTCGGCTGCCGTCACGGGCCGAGCGGTTAACGAACGCGCCGCTCCGGCGTCTTTCATGTACGGGGGGTGCCTGCGCGCCCGAAGCGCCTGGCGATGGAGGGAGGTGGCGACCATGAAAGAAAGACATGCGGCCCGGCTGACGCGGCGTGACAGCGTCGAGGCAGCACGCGTGCACGTCCCGCCCACGGGCCGGTGGCGCGCGCGGTGGGTCCTGCTCGCGATCGTGGCCGGCTGTACCGGCACGGCGGGCCCGCACCTGCCCGGCCCCGAAGACGCCCCGCCGGGCGCCGACGTGAACCAGCCGTTCCCGATCGACCGCGGCGATGATGTCAACACGCCGGGAACCTACAAGGGGCTGTGGCTGCGGCTGGTCGACAATGGCGAACCCACGGTGACGCCGGTCGGCGGGATCATCGGCCTGGTGTGCGTGAGCATGAGCAACGGCAACCAGGACTGCAACGACTTCGCCCAGCGCGTGCGCGGCGAGTACGCGGCCCAGATCAACCCGGCGGTGCGCGTCGTCAACTGCGCTGTGGGCGGCCACGCGATCGAGCGCTGGAACGACCCGGCGTTCGACGACCGGCTCTGGGACGACTGCATCACGCGTCGCATCCCGCAGGCCGGGCTCCGGCCCGACCAGGTGCGCGTGCTGTGGCACAAGGCCGCCAACCAGTTCACGACGCAATCGAACGGCGCTGCCAAACCCCTCTACCCGTCACCGGGCAGCGACTACGAGACGTTTCTCGCGAATCTGACCACGTTTGCCGGTCGCGTGCGCGTGAAGTTCGCGTCGGTCCAGGCGGTCTACGTCACCACGCGCAGCTACGGAGGCTTCACGAACAACCCGGCGCGCGGCGAACCGATGAGTTACGAGGAAGGCCATGCGCTCAACACGTGGCTGCGCCAGAACCGCGTGGTCCAGGGCGTGTGGTACGGCTGGGGTCCCTATCTATGGGCTCCGGACTGCGTTTCCGGCGTCCGTAACGGCGGCGACGTGTGTTACGTGCGGGACGATTACGTCGCGGACGGCGTCCACCCCTCATCGACGGGCGAGGCCAAGGCCAGCGGACTGCTGCACCAGCGGTTGCGGCAGCACACCTGGTACCGGCGCTGAGCGCGGGGTTCTGTCGTTGCCGGCCCCGGCCGGGCCCGTTCGATCTCGCGTTCA
>JBFFZF010000146.1:0-12441 GCA_041568755.1 Longimicrobiales bacterium
AGGGTGGGAATCGGGGCGGCGGGTGCGGTGGGGATCGGGACGCGGGTGGGATGGGTCGACATGGCGTGATCCGTCCCGCCTGTCCGTCCCCATCCCGATCACCACCCCCCATCCCCATTCCCGCCGTTCCGTGAGCGGCTACTCGTGCAACGCTTCCTCCAACGCATTCCAGCCGAGGAGCGCACACTTGACGCGTACGGGGAAGCGGGCCACGCCGGCGAGGGCGCGGAGATCGCCGAGCGCCTTGTCGCGGGCGGCATCGGCGTCGCCGTGCATCAGTTCCGTGAACCGGGCCATGAGCTGTGTGGCCTCATCGCGGGTCCGGCCTTTCAGGAGCTGCGTCATCATCGAGATCGAGGCCTGCGAGATGGAGCACCCCTCGCCCACGAAGCGGACGTCCTCGATCCGGTCCTCGGCAAAGCGGAGCTGCAGCCAGACCTCATCGCCGCAGGTCGGGTTGTTCATGTGCACACGCCGGTCGGCCCCGGGCAGCTCGCCCTTGTTCCGCGGGCGCTTGTAGTGCTCGAGGATCAGTTCCTGAAAGAGCGAGGCGAGGGGCGGCAATGAGCGATCGATCTCCATGGCGGGAATCTGGCGGCGGAAGGCGGGCCGGTCAAAGCGCCGGCCGAGCGGGTGCCGAACAACCTGTTGCGGGGTGAAACCGGGCGGATCGAGGAGTACGCGCCCCTCATGCCCGGCCTCCCCCGCCGAGCCGTGGTCCGCCCGCCGCCCCGTTTTTTCACGCGTCCCGGGTTCGGCCGTCTCATACACGGAGGCGTTGAATCGAACCCGAGGAGTGCCTTATGAGCCGTGCCGTTCTGCTGTTCCAGCGCACGCGTGGCGGTATCCTGGTCTGGCTGGCGGGTACCCTGGTGACGGAGGGCATAGGCGACATGATCCTGCACCTCGTGCGGGGGGCCCTGGGCGCGTGAGCGAAGCGCTGCACGGCTGGATGGCGCGACACGGCGATGAGCTCGAACGGCACCTCGCCCGCATGGTCGACGACGCCGACGACGTGGCCGACCTGCTGCAGCACGTGTGGGTCCAGGCGTGGCGTGTCATTCCGTCGAACGGTGACGAGATGAACGTGCGGGCGTGGCTGTACCGCGTGGCCACCAACGCGGCGCTGGACCGCATCGCGCACCGCAGGAGGTGGCGCGCCCGGCTCGAGCATCTGGCCGCCGATCCCGATGCGCGCGCACTGGATCCGCCGCGGCCGCCGCTCTCGCGCAGGACGCGCCAGCGTGTCCGAGTGGCGCTCGCCGGCTTACCGCGCAAACAGCGGGCTGCCGTCTGGTTCCGCCAGGTCGAGGGGCTCGACTACGCCGAGGTCGCGCGCAAGCTCGACTGCTCGCCGGAGAGCGCACGGGCCAATGTTCGACACGGACTCAAACGGCTGCGCCGCGTGCTGGCGCCGCTCGACGGGGAGAACTGAATGACCACTCACTCGCAAGCCCGGCAACGCTGCGCGGTGACCGATGCCGAGCTGCAGCGGTTCCTCGATGGAGAGACGCCGGACCGGCGCACCATCGAGCTGGCCGGGCACATCGCGGGCTGTCCGCGCTGCCGCACGCGTTCCGTCGGAGCGCGCGCATCCGCCAGTCTGCTGCGCGCACTGGACGACGAGCCCGTCGTGCGCTGGCACCGGTTCCGCAGTCCGTTCGGCACCATGTACGCCGCGCGCACATCGCGTGGCCTGTCCCGCGTCTCGTGGCAGCAGCCGGGCGTGGGTGCGTTCGAGGCATCGCTCCGGGAGCGCTATCCGGATGTCCCGATCGTCCGGGACCGCGATGCTCTGGAGCGCGTCGAAGAGGAGCTGGAGGGCTACTTCGCCGGCGACCGGGAGCGGTTCACGGTGCCGATCGACGTGAGCGATCTGGGCGAGTTCCGGCGCGCCGTGCTGGCCGAGGCAGCGCGCATCCCGTTCGGCGAAGTCATCGCGTACGCGGAGATGGCGCGGCGTATCGGACGGCCGCGCGCGTACCGCGCGGTGGGGAACGCGCTCGGCGCGAACCCCGTGGCCATCGTCGTGCCGTGCCACCGCATCATCGCGAGCGATGGTTCGCTGGGCGGCTACACGGGCGGCATCGCGTACAAGCGCCGGCTTCTCGGCATTGAGGGCCGCACGGATCTCTTCACTGGAGTCGCGACATGAGACGCAAGGTGAAGCGCGCCGGCCGGGTGGCCGCGGACGAGATCGCTTTTCTCGAGCGGGCGCTGCACGAGGCGTGGAACGCGCAGGCCTGGCACGGGCCGACGCTGCGCGGCAGTCTGCGGCGTGTGAGCGCGGCCGAGGCGGCGAGGCGGCCGGGCGCGAGGCGTCACTCGATCTGGGCGCTGGCGCTGCACTGCGCGTACTGGAAGCACCGCGTGCGCTGCCGGATCACCGGAGACGAATCGCGCTTCGAGCGCGGCCCGTCGAACTTTCCGGCCGTGCCCGCCGCCGCGACGGACCGCGCGTGGAAGGAGGATCTCGCGCTGCTGGACCGGACGCACGCCGCGCTGCTCGACGCGGTGCGCGGACTCGACGCGGCCGAGCTGGATGCACCGGCGCCACGCCGGAGCCGGCGAGATCAGATCCTGGGCATCGCCTTCCACGACATCTACCACGCCGGCCAGATCCGGCTCATCCGGAAGCTGGCCGCGGGCCGTGCATCGCCTCGCTGAAGCGTTGCCCGCCCTCCGGGGACCCGCGTTGGAAGTCCGACGTGTGGCTCGTCGTCGCCGCTAGTCCCCGCGCACCACGCTGACCAGCCACGCGACGGCGGCGATGGCACCGGACACGGCGACGATCGTCGGCCCGGTCGGCAGATCCAGCCCCACGGAGAGTACGAAGCCGACGGCGGAGGAGAGCACGCCGCTGATCACGGCCCACGTGAAGACGGCCTTCACGCTGCGGCCGAGCATGACACCGGTGACGCCGGGCACGACCAGGAACGCGAACACGAGGAGCACGCCGGCGGCGGCCATCGAGATCGCGATCATCGCCCCGATCGTCAGGTGCAGCAGCAGGTTCCATGCGCCGACGCGATACCCCTGCGTCGCGGCCATCTCGCGGTCGAACGAGACGAAGAGGAACTCCTTGAAGAAGGCCGCGTGCACGACCAGCACGATGACGACGACGGCCAGGATGAGCAGCACGTCCCCGCCGGTGATGCCCAGGATGTTGCCGCGCAGCATGAACTCGTGCACGTCCATGCCCGCGGTCCGCGCGGCGAGCAGCACGGCCGCGGCGCCGGCGAGTACATAGGCCAGGCCCAGCCGCGAGTCGGTCGGCAGGCGGTGCCTGGCCGCCTCGTGCGCGAAGAAGACGACACCGGCGAGCGTGACGGCGGACGACACGCCCAGCTCGTTCGTGAACAGGCCGCCCAGCCCGAAGCCGGCCAGGAACCCGGCCAGCGCAATGCCCGCGGAGGAGAGCTGTGCGAGCGCGGCCGCGACGAACACCATCTGGCGATACACCACGTACACGCCGAGCACCGAACACGCGATGGCGATGAGCAGCGTCCCGGCGAACGCTTCCCGGAAGAGCAGCAGCGTCTCGATCACGGTGCGGGTCCGTCGGAACCGTTGGCCGGCCGGGCCCTCGGGAAGACGAGGCGGCGGCCCTCGCTGCGCGTCACGTGCATCGGGGACCCGTACATCGCGGTCAGGCGCGCGTCCGTCAGCATCTCGTCGATGGCGCCGATGCGGAACCCGCCGTCGGCGAACAGACCGAGCCGCGGGACGTACGCAGCGACCTCGTTCAACTGGTGGCTCACGAGCAGGATCGTGAGCCCGGCCTCGACATGCAGCCGGGCGAGCAGGTCGAGCACGCCGGCCGTCGCGACGATGTCCATGCCCGCGGTCGGCTCGTCGAGCAGCAGCATCGTGGGCCGGCCGACCAGCGCGCGCGCCAGCAGCACGCGCTGTTTCTGGCCGCCTGACAGAGACTTGAACTGCTTTTCGGCGGCCGCCTTCATGCCGACGGTCTCGAGCGCGCCGGCCGCGGTCGCGCGGTGCTCGTCGGTCGGCCGCTCGAGGATGCCGATCCTGTCGTACAGCCCCATGGCCACGACGTCGAGCGCGCGCAGCGGCCAGCCGTCCTCGAGCGTCTTCTGCTGCGGGACGTAGCCGATGCGCACGTCGGGATCGTGGAACGTGATGCGCCCCGTGCGCGGCTGGATCAGGCCCAGCAGCGCGCGCAGGACGGTCGTCTTGCCGCAGCCGTTGGGGCCGACGAGGCCGATGAAGTCGCCTGCCGCGATGGTGAAGGAGAGGTCCCGGAGGATCGCCGTCCGCCCGTAGCCGAGCGTGACGGCGTCCACCGTGGCGAGGGTTCTGCCGGGCTCAGCGTCGGATCGCGTCGACAATGTTCCGCAGGTCGTGGTCGATCAGGGCAATGTAGTCGCCGGCTTCGCGGGCGCCACCGACCGAGGACGGCAACTCGAGCAGGCTCGCCCCCGCGCCATCGGCGATCGTGCGGGGCACGCTCGCGTTGTAGAAGGGATCCATGACGACCGCGCGGACGCCGGCCGCCTTCATCCGGTTGATCAGGCCGGCCAGGTGACCGGGCCCCGGCGGGATGCCGGGCTTGGGCTCGACGTAGCCGACGATCTCGAGGCCGGCCCACTCGAGCAGGTACTTCCACGAGGTGTGGTACGCGACGATCGGTTGGCCGCGCACCCCCGCGGCCAGGCCGCGCCAGACGGCGATCGCGGAGTCGAGCCGCGTCGAGAAGCGCGCGCGGTTCGCCTCGTACTGCGCCCGGCCGGCCGGGTCGAGGGCAGCGAACTTCTCCGCAAACGCCTGCGCGATCCGCTTGCCGTTGTCCGGGTCCAGCCAGTAATGCGGGTTGCCGTACGGGTGGATGTCGCCTTCCGCGCGCGTGACCCGCCCGGTCGGCACGTCCTTGATCTGCGCGACGGTCGACAGGTCCAGGTGCCCCGCGCCGCCGCGGTGGATCTTCGGGTTGCGGGCCTGGTCGAGCAGCAGCGGCGCCCAGCCGACCTCGAGTTCGAGGCCCACCTGCGCGTAGACGTCGGCCCGGCGCAGCTCGAGTACGTAACTCGGCTTCGGCTCGACGAAGTGCGGGTCCTGCGTACCCAGTGTGAGCGAACGCACGTTGATGCGGTTGCCGCCGATCTCGCCCGCGATCGCGGCGAGATCGGTCGTCGTCGTGACGACGCGCAGCTGTGCGACCGCCGGAGCGGTGCCCGGCGTCGTCGCCGTCGCGATCAGCGCGGCACCGACCAGGGCCTGGGATATCCGGCTCATCATGGTGTCCTCCTCAGAACGCGTGCGGCCGGTGCGGGCCGATCGAGAACGTGGTCTGCAGCACGGCCCGCCACTCGCGTTCGCTTTCGCCGAAACTGCGCTCCAGCCCGAGACGGAACCGGCTGAACTCGCTCGGGAAAAACGTGAAGTAGCCGGACGCTGCCCTGAACCACTCGCCGCCCTCGTGGGACTCGACCTCGATGACGCGGTTCTGGCCGAACGTCTCGACGTGGATCTCCTGGTCGCCGGCGCCCTGCACGGCGTCGAAGCGCGCGCCCAGGTAGGTCCGCCGCGAGAGCTGGACCTGCGCCTGCGTGAACAGGCCGACGGAGTGCGCCTCGGGCCCGTCGTTGCCCACGACCTCGGCGCTCCACTGGAACGACCGGTAGATCGCCTGCTCGGGCGGCCGCCAGCGGTAGATGACGTTGGCGCCCCACAGCCGCTGGCTGCGGAACTCGGCGAGCAGGACGGCCGGACACGGGCCCGCGTTCGGGCAGTCCTCCGGCCGGAATCGCTCGACGTGGCTGGTGGCCGCGCTCAGGCCGACCTCGATGTTCGAGGCCGGGCTCAGATCCTTGTACGTGCGCAGGTGCGCCATGAACGCGAACTGCTCGAGGCCGGACCGCTCCGCGTCGATGAGCTCCACGTCCGGCGGGATGGGGATCTCCTCCTCGCCCTCGTGGGCGTGCGCTTCGCCCAGGCCGGAGAGCGCGTAGACCTGCAGCTCCTGGAACAGCCCCAGCGGCGCGAAGATGCGGGACACGCCGATGCCCGTCGCACGCAGGCCCTCGGGGCCGAAGTACTGCTGGATGACGTGCGGGTACTCGACAGTCACCAGCTCGGGTCGATGGATCAGGTTGGCCTTGCCGAACGGCAGCGCGAACCGTCCCAGCCTGGCCTGCAACGCGCCCGGCAGGGACAGGGCCGTGACGTAGCCCTCCTCGACTTCGATCTCACCGTCATGCAGGCCAAGGAAGAAGTCCGCGCGGAAGAACGGGTCGACGAACGCCTGGATGCCCAGCTCGACTTCAGTCAGCGCGAAGCGCTCGCCTTCCGTGAACTTCGGGCGCGTCGGGGACAGGTCGAAGAACAAGTCGCCGATCGCGCTGATGTCGGGGTTCAGGCCCTGCGTGCCCGGTCGCTGCGCGAGCAGCGGCGAGGCCGGAACGGTCGCGAGGACCGCCGCGAGCAGAGCATGGCGCAGCGGCCGGCAGCGGCCGCGTGGTGCGTAATGCATGCTGAAGTGACGCATGCGCGTGATCTCCTGTTGCCCGGGGTGGAAACGCACGGCGCTTCCGGACGGGACACCCGCGTCCCGGCCGGCGCCATGCGCGGAGTCGGCCTCAGGAGAGCGGTGGGGCGCGCGCCCGATCGCGGAAGAAGGTTGCAGACGGTGCGGCAGCCGGATCGGTGGCCGGCGCCGCGACCACGGCGATCCGGACACCCGCAGAATGGACCTGGACCAGGCCCGGCAGGCTCGGGGTCGAGGCCAGGACCGCGCACAGCAGGTGGTCGTGCGATGGCGTGTGGCCCGCGCTCGTGGCCGGCGCTTCGATGTGGGCGGCTGCATCCAGCGTGGACCCGGTGTCCAGCGCAGGCGCGACCATGGAGCCCGACAGCAGCGAGACCGCCAGCAGGGCGGCGGTCCGCTGGCGCAGGGCTCGCAGGCAGCGCTTCGGCAGCAGGCTCACGCGTCAGGTCCGGTCAGGGGTGTCGCACGATCGGTCGGCGGAACGGTACACGATGCGACTCCGGCCGGTTCCGGCGCCAGAGCCGCTCGCCAGCCTGCCGCCGGGTCGGCTCCCGATCAGGAGAAGAGGCGCCGGGCCCCGTCCAGCCCGTCGGCCAGCCGGTCGATCTCGTCCGTCGTGTTGTAGAGGTAGAGCGACGCGCGCGTCGTCGCAGGAACGCCGAGCCTGCGCATGAGCGGCTGCGCGCAGTGGTGGCCGGCGCGGACCGCGATGTTCTCGGCATCCAGGACGGTCGCGACGTCGTGCGGATGGACGCCCTCGAGCGCGAAGCTGAAGACGCTGATGCGCGCATCCCCGGTCGTGGGCCCGAACAGCCGCAGTCCTTCGACCTGGCCCAGCCGTTCGAGCCCGTAGCGGATGAGTTCGCGCTCGTGCGCCCACAGCGCGTCGTGGCCGATGCCGGTCAGGAAATCAGCAGCTGCAGCCATCCCGACGGCGCCCGCCCCGTTCGGCGTGCCCGCCTCGAACTTGTGCGGCAGCCTGGCCCACGTCGAGCGGTCCAGCTCGACGATATCGATCATCTCGCCGCCGCCGTGGTACGGCGGCATGGCCTCCAGCAGCGCCTCGCGGCCCCACAGCGCGCCGATGCCCATCGGCCCGCACATCTTGTGACCGGAAACCGCGTAGAAGTCGCAGCCCAGCGCCTGCACGTCGACGGGCAGGTGCGGCGCGGCCTGGGCGCCGTCTACGACGACGATGGCGCCCGCCTCATGCGCCAGATCGACGATCTCGCGGACGGCGTGGATCGTGCCGAGCGCGTTGGAGACATGGCCCACGGCGACGACTTTCGTCCGCTCGTTCAGCAGCGCCCGGAACTGGTCCATGCGCAGCCGGCCCTCGTCGTCGATGTCGGCATGGCGCAGTTTCGCGCCGGTCCGCGCCGCGAGCAGCTGCCAGGGCACGAAATTCGAGTGGTGCTCGAGGATGGTGAGGAGGATCTCGTCGCCGGCACGCACGTTGGCGTCGCCCCACGCCGTCGCGACCAGGTTGATCGCTTCGGTCGTGCCGCGCACCCAGACGACCTCGGCCGTCGACCGCGCGTTGAGGAACTTCGCGACGGTCGCGCGCGCCGCTTCGTAGCGGTCCGTCGCGCGGCGGGCCAGGTCGTACAGCCCGCGGTGCACGTTGGCGTTGTCCTCGCGGTAGAAACCGGCGACCGCGTCGATCACGACATCCGGCTTCTGCGTCGTGGCCGCGTTGTCCAGGTAGGCGAGCGGCCGGTCACCGGCCGCACGGGCGAGCAGCGGGAACCGGGCGCGCAGGGCCGTCGGGTCGAGAGAGGCGAGCGTGGAGAGGGACATGCGGACCTCGGTTCGGCTCAGAGCGCAACGAAGATGTCGTCGCCCTCGATCTTCACGGCGTACGTGCGGACCGGTTTGACGGCGGGCAGCCGCGTGGCCCGGCCCGTCGTGATGTCGAAGCACGCGCCGTGCAGCGCGCACTCCAGCTCGGTGCCGTCCAGCTCACCGTCGTGCAGCGGGAAATCCTCGTGCGTGCAGTTGTCGGCGAGCGCGTACACTTCGCCCTCCGCATTGGCCAGGCAGATGGGCTGGCCGTCGACTTCGATGCCGAACATCGTGCCGGGCGGCAGCTCCGGCAGTGCCGCGACACGCACCCAGTTCGCGACGCCCGCGTCCGTGCCGCCCGGGTCCGCCATCAGCCGATCTTCTCCTCGATGTCGGCGCGCAGCTCCTGCACGACCTCCGGCATGGGCAGCCGGTCCAGCACCTCGCCGAAGAAGCCGAATACGACCAGCCGCTCCGCCTCCTTGCGACGCACACCCCGGCTCATGATGTAGAACATCTCCTCGTCATCCAGGTGGCCGACCGTCGCCGCGTGCGAGCAGCGCACGTCGTCGGCCTCGATCTCGAGGTTGGGCAGCGACGTCGCCCTGGCCTGCCGTGACAGGATCAGGTTGCGGTTGGTCTGGTACGCGTCCGTCCGCTGCGCCTTCGGGAAGACCTTGATCATGCCGCGGAACACGGCGTGGGCCCGATCGTCCAGCCCGCCCTTGTAGAGCAGGTCGCTGGACGCGTGCGGCACGCGGTGGTCCTGGCGCGTCTCGTGATCGAAGTGCTGATCCGCCTGCCCGAAGTAGAGACCGAGCATGTCGCTGCGTGCGCCCGCGCCTTCCAGCGAAGCGGCCAGGTCGACGCGCGCCACGGAGCCGCCCAGGTTCACGACGAGCGTGTCGAGGTTGGCATCGCGGCCGGCCGTCGTGCGCACCGTGGCCAGGTGGTGCACACCCCGGCCGAAGCGCTGGATCGAGACGTGCTGGACTTCCGCCGTCGGAGCGGCCGCGATCTCGACCACGCCGCAGTGGAAAACCGGCTGCTCGAAATCCGGCGACCGGTACTCCTCCACGACGCCGACGTGACTGCCATCCGCGGCAATCACGAGCGTGCGCGGGAAGAACGCCTCACCCGAACGGTCGATCCAGCGTGCAACGCGGATCGGCCGCTCGATGCGCACGCCGCGCGGCACGTAGATCAGCAGGCCGCCGCTCCACAGCGCCGCGTTCAGTGCCACGAACTTGCCGGCGTCCGCGGGCGCGTACCGGCCCAGATGCTCGCGCACGAGCGCCTCGTGGTCTGATGCCGCGAGCGACAGGTCCATCACGACGACACCGCGCGCCGCGAGATCCGCGGGCACGTCGATGTGCACGTTTGTCCCGTTCAACTGGATCACCGTCGCCGACGCGGTGCGGTCCTCGAGCATCGCCCGTGCGGGTGCGGCCGCGCCCGTGCGCTCGGCATCGACACTGCCGGCGGCTCCGACCGTGACCCCATCCCACTTGAGCAGGCGAGGATCCGTGTAGCGCCATTCCTCCAGTTTCGTCGTGGGCAGTGGCGTGGCTTCGAAGGTCTCGAAGGCCGCGCGGCGCGCCGCCTTCAGCCAGTCCGTCTCGCCCGTCGTCCGCCCGTCGATCACTTCGCGGCGGTACGGGCCCGTGCCCGCCGCCGTGGTCAGATCAGCCAACACTGCCCTCCATCTCCAGTTCGATCAGCCGGTTCAGCTCGACCGCGTACTCGAGCGGCAGCTGCTTCGCGATGGGCTCGATGAAGCCGCGCACGATCATCGCGGAGGCCTCTTCCTCGGAGAGGCCGCGGCTCATCAGGTAGAACAGCTGCTCGGCACCGATCTTCGACACCGTGGCCTCGTGGCCGACGCTGGCCGACTGCTCCTCGATCTCGATGTACGGGAACGTGTCCGTGCGCGCCTGTTCGTCGAGCAACAGTGCATCGCACTCGACGTTTGAGCGCGCGGACTTCGCGCCATCGTGCACCTGGACCAGCCCGCGGTAGGTGGCCCGGCCGCTGCCGTTCGAGATCGACTTCGAGATGATCTGCGACGTGGTGTGCGGCGCCGCGTGGATGATCTTGCCGCCCGTGTCCTGGTGCTGGCCCCGGCCGGCAAAGGCGATGGACAGGATCTCGCCGTGCGCGCCCGGTCCGACCAGGTAGCACGACGGATACTTCATCGTGAGCTTCGAGCCCAGGTTGCCGTCGATCCACTCCATGTGGCCGCCCTCGTTCACGAGCGCGCGCTGCGTGACGAGGTTGTACATGTTGTGCGACCAGTTCTGGATCGTGACGTAGCGGAAGCGCGCGTTCTTCTTGACGATGATCTCGATCACGCCCGAGTGGAACGATTCCGTCGAGTACGTCGGCGCGGTGCAACCCTCGATGTACTGCGCGTTCGCGCCCTCGTCGACGATGATCAGCGTGCGCTCGAACTGGCCCATGCGCTCCGCGTTGACCCGGAAGTAGGCCTGCAGCGGGATGTCGACGGTCACACCGGGCGGAATGTACACGAACGAGCCGCCGGACCAGACCGCCGAGTTCAGGGCGGCGAACTTGTTGTCCGCCGCCGGGATGACCGTCGCGAAATGCTCGCGGAACAGCTCCGGGTAGAGCCGCAGCCCGTCCTCGATCGACTCGAAGATGATGCCCTTGTCCTCCCACTCCTTCTTGAGCGAGTGGTAGACCATCTCCGATTCGTACTGCGCACCCACGCCGGCCAGCACCTTCCGCTCGGCCTCCGGGATGCCCAGCTTCTCGAACGTGTCCTTGATCTCCTTCGGCACATCGTCCCAGGAGCGCTCCATCTTCTCCTGAGGCTTCAGATAGAAGTAGATCTGGTCGAGCACGGCGTCGAGCTGCGTGAGATCACCGCCCCACGTGGGCATCGGCTTCTTCCAGTAGATGCCCAGCGCCTTCAGCCGGAACTTGAGCATCCACTCCGGCTCGCCCTTGTGCGCGCTGATCTGCCGGACGATCTCCTCGTCCAGACCCGGCCGGGCCTTGAAGACCGGCTGGTCCTCGGTGACGAAGTGGTACTTGTATTCGTCGAGCCCCAGGCTCGTTACAGCTTCGTTGGTCGGCATCCTTCAACTTCCCCTGAAAACGGAAGGGAGATGGAGAGGGAGAGTTCAAGGGGAAGGGACAAGGGTGGAGTCAGGAGGGTGTCCTGAAACTCCAGCCTGTAACTCTCCCTCTCCCTCTCCCATCTTTTCAAACCGTCGCGGGTTCGCGGTCGCGGAAGTGCTCGTAACCGCGCTCCTCCAGTTCGTGCGCCAGCTCGGGGCCGCCCGACCGCACGATCCGGCCGCCCACCATCACGTGCACGTGATCCGGCTGGATGTAGTTGAGCAGTCGCTGGTAATGCGTGATCAGCAGCACCGCCATGCCCGGCCGCTCCTCGTGCAGCCGGTTCACACCCGCCGCCACGATCTTGAGCGCGTCGATGTCGAGACCCGAATCGGTCTCGTCCATGATCGCCAGCTCCGGCGCCAGGACCGCCAGCTGCAGGATCTCGTTCCGCTTCTTCTCGCCGCCGCTGAAGCCCTCGTTCACCGAGCGCTCGGCAAACGTCGGGTCCATGTCCAGCATGCGCATCCGCTCGACCAGCATCTCCTGGTAGTCGAAGATGTCCAGCTCCTCATCGCCCATCTTCGCCTGGACCGCAGCGCGCAGGAAATTGGCGATCGACACGCCCGGGATCTCGACCGGGTACTGGAACGCCAGGTACACGCCGGCCCGCGCCCGCTCGTCGACTTCCAGCTCCAGCAGGTTCTCGCCCTTGTACGTGACCTCGCCGTCCGTGACCTCGTACGCGGGATGGCCCGTCAGCACCTTCGCCAGCGTGCTCTTGCCGCTCCCGTTCGGGCCCATGACCGCGTGGATCTCTCCGGCCTGCATCTCGAGATCGATGCCGCGCAGGATCTCCGTCCCATCCTCCGCGATCGTCGCGTGCAAGTTCTTGATTATCAACACGTTATCACCGCTCCCCGGCCCTCCGCCGGGCGAGCCCCGGGACGGAGTCAAGAATGATTCCTGATTTCAACGACAGTATCCGGGTTCGCGGGGTGAGTGTCAAGGTGGCAAGACGCTCTGACGGGGCGGAACGGCGGGAGACACGGGGCGGGAGACGG
>JBFFZF010000147.1:0-12377 GCA_041568755.1 Longimicrobiales bacterium
GTATATCCGTCCCTCACCCACCAACCCGAAAAACCATGTGCATCCCTGCCTCGATGTGCTCCGCCACGTGGCAGTGCAGCATCCATGCGCCCGGGTTGGTCAGCTCCAGCAGGATGTCGATCGCGAACCCCGCCGGCAACAGCGCGGTGTCCTTCCACACCAGGTGCCCGTTGGGGACGCCATTCACGGACAGGACCAGGAAGCGCTGGCCGTGCAGGTGGATGGGGTGCTGCATGGCGTGCATCGCGTTGCGATCGTTGATCAGCCGGATCTTGACGATGCCGCCCGTGCGGAACCGCCAGTCGATGTCCATGTTCTCGCGCCCGGTCGCCGCATCGCGCAGGATCCAGCGGGCGGCTCGGGCCGTCGCGACCCAGTCCATCTCGGGCATCGTGCCTTCCCACTCGACCGGGTTCCGGTACACCGACTCGAAGCTCATCATCGGTGTGAGCGGGAAGGGCAGGCCCCCGGCCTCGAGCGTCACGACCAGCGTCCGATCCGGGGCGCGCTCGAAATGCGTACGGTACCGGTCGATGTCGGCGATGACTTCCTCGTTCGTGCGCAGAGTCCCGAACGCACGACCGTGATCAGGCGAGGCCGGTGCGGTGCCGACGCGCACGACGCCGAGCGTGTCCACGTCGTCGAAGAAGCGGCCCCACAGGTGATCGATCGCGCGCACGCGGTTGAGCAGACGTGCCGTGCCGGCCGACGCGAAGCGCACATCCACCACGTACCGCTCCGCCGGCGCGATCACGATGTTGTCGACCCAGGCCTCACGTTCGTAGCGGCCGAGATCGGACGCGACGACCTTCATTGCGACGTCGCCGTCGAACGACAGATTGAACACGCGCGTGCTGGACACGTTCGTCAGCCACAGCCGCACGACTTCGCCTGCCTGCGCCGCAGCGGTCCAGCGCGCCTCACCGTTGACCAGCAGCCGGTTCCCGAACCGCCCCATCAGGGCGTGCGTCACCGCCGTATCGCCGTACGGCAGGATGCCGGCATCGTCGAGCAGCAGATCATCGAGAAGCAGGAACTCCTCGCGGTTGGCCGGTCCGAGCCAGTCCGGCCGGTCGGGTCTGACCAGGAGGTTCCCGTAGAGACCCAGATCCTGCAGCACATCCTCGCGCATGTGCGGGTGGTACCAGTACAGGCCGGCGTCCGGGAAGTGGATCGTGTAATCGAAGGTCGCGCCGGGCGGCACCGGATCCTGCGTCACGTGCGGCACGCCGTCGAAGCGGTTGTCGAGGCGGATGCCGTGCCAGTGGATGGTCGTGGCGAGCGGCGTGTGGTTGACGAAACGGATCGTGACGGTCACGTCGCGGTCGACCTGCACGAGCGGGCCCGGGATCTGTCCGTTGAAGCCGATCATGGCGAGCGTGCGATCGGCCACGCGCTTGCGCACCGGTGCCGCCGTGAGCACGAGTGTGTCGCCATCGGCCAGCCGGACCAGGCTGCGGGGCGAGGCGAGCGGCGCGGCACTCGCGTCGACGGCGCCGGCGCGGGGCTGCAGCGAGACCGGCATGAGCGGCCCGACATCGGGTCGCAGCGTCATCAGCGCGGCGGGCATGCTCACCGCCGGATGCATCGGCGGCGGCGACCAGACCAGTGATCCGTCGCCCGCCGTGCGCGCGCCATGCCCCGCGTGCGCGTCGACGACGGCCGAGTCCTTCTCGAGCAGGCCGGCCAGCAGGAACGGCAGATCGTGCGGCTGCATGCGTGTGCTGGCGGAGAGTCCGCGCAGCACGAGTCTGCCCGCGCGTTCGGTCACGGCGGCGGACGCCTCCGCCGAAACGATGATGAGGAACTGGTCGAACGCGATACGGCCCGTGGTCACCCGGCCATTGGTCACTTCGCCGAGCTTCACGACAGGCGACAGCACCGTGGGCATCGCCCACGCCACGTACGTCGTGTACGGTCCGAGCGTGCTCGGTGGTGGCAGATCGCGCAGATCGAGCGCGATGTCCCACTGTGCGTGGCCGGCGGGTGTGACCGCCGCGCCGAAAGGCGAGGACGGCGGTCGCAGCTCGGCCGTCCCCGTCGCAGCGTCGATGCCGGCGGCGGGCAGCAGCTCGATGCAGTACAGGTCGGCGGAGGGCCCGGCGGGCGAGGGCGCGCCCGGGCCTGCGCGACCCGGTACGGTCACGGCATCGCACGGCCCCGGCGTCCCCGGCCGGACGTCCTGATGCGCAGAGCCGGCGGCGAGGGCGCCGCCGAACACGATGACGAGCGCTGCCCGGGCGCGGATGCTCAGGTGCGTGGCCGCAGCCACGTGTTCCACCAGTGCAGCTCGTTCATCATGCGGTGCACGTTGTTCCAGTGGCCGCGGATGCCGTGTGCCATGTCCGCGTACTGGATCATGCGGGCGGGCACGCCGATCTTCTTGAGCGCCGTGTACATCTGCTCGGCCTCCTCGTACGGCACGCGCTGATCGACCTCGCCGTGCACGAACAGTGTCGGTGTGCGCACGCGCCCGGCCCAGGTCAGCGGCGACTGCCGGATCATGATGTCGCGCGCGTGCTCCTCCCACGGGTAACCGAAAAACTCGGTCTCCTTCGTGCGTGCGATGTCCGCGGTCCCGTAATCGCTCACCCAGTTCGAGATGCCGGCGCCGCTGATGGCGGCGGCGAGACGATCCGGGTACTGCGTGATCAGCCAGTTGGTCATGAATCCGCCGTAGGAGTGACCGATGTGGCCGACGCGATTCGGATCGACCGGATGGTTTGCGATCACGTGATCGACGCCGGCCATGACGTCCTGACCGTCCTTCGTGCCCCATGCACCCCACGTGGCCCACAGGAAATCGTCGCCGTAACCGGTCGAGCTGCGGAAATTCGTTTCCAGCACGAAGTACCCGTTGGCGGCGAAGTACTGCAGCTTGAAATCGAAGTCGTAGCCCGACGCGGAGTGCGGGCCGCCGTGGCTGCTGACGACCAGCGGGTACGGCCCGCGCTCGGGCGAGTAGCCGTGCGGGTAGAGCAGAAACCCCTCGATGGGCGTGCCGTCGGCGCTGCGGAAGCGGACGGTTTCGCCCCGGCCCGGCGCGACCTCGGCGAGGAACGGGGCGTGCACATCCGTGAGCCGGCGTTCGTTCCGGCCGTCGATCGTCGCGCTGTGCACCTCGGGCGGTGCATCGAGCGTGCCGACCAGGTAGGCCATGCGGCGGAACGCGTCGTCGATGGTGAGGCTCAGGATGCGGCGCTCGCCGGTCGTGACCTGCTCGACGGGCCCGCCGTCCGCAGGCACGCGGAACAGGTGTGTCGCCCCGCCCGTCTGCGCCGTGAAGTAGATCCACCGTCCGTCCGGGCTCCACATCGGTGCGCCCGCCTGCAGCGGCCAGTCCGCGGTCAGGTTGGTGAGCGGTCCGCCGCCAGCGGGCATCACGAACAGATCGGTGGGACCCCCGTGGTTGGCCTTCTCCCGGATGATCCTGTTCGTGCTCCAGCTGCGGACGAGCGCGATGCGGCTGCCATCCGGCGAGTACCGCGGAGCGCGGTTCTCGAATCCGTCATCGTGCGTCAGACGACGCACCTCACCCGTTTCCACCGCCACGGTGTGCACGTCGGCGCGCGCGTAGCGCAGCTCGTCGCGGTACTCCGTGTCCGCCAGGAACAGCAGCGTGCCGGCGTCGGGGCTCCACGAGAGATCGCGCGGCTGCAGGCCCAGGCGCGTCAGCGCGACGGCCTCGCCGCCGGCTGTCGGCTCGAGGTAGATCTCCGACGGCGGATTCGCCACCGGATCGCGCGAGTCGGGGACGGGGAACGGTCCGCCATCGCGCTGGAAGTTGAGCCAGTCGAACTGCACGCCCTCGAACCGTTCCTCGTGCCTTCGCTCGAAGTCCGAGGCGTAGGTCCGGACGCGGGCGGGCGGCGGGACCGGTCGGGTGCGCGCGCGGAGTCGGCCGTCCGGCGAGACGAGGCCCGCCGGGCCGGCCGGTACGGGCGAGGGCGCCGCGTCGGCCACACGGGGATCCACGACAAACGCGGCGTCGCCGGCCATGAAGCGCAGCCGACCGTCCTCGAGCCACGAGGGCGAGCCGGCATTCTGGTCATCGCCGCTGACCCGACGCGCGCGGGCCGAGCCATCCGCGCCGACCAGCCAGACCTCGCCGCGATCGTCGTTCGTTTCCTCGATGCGCGCCGTCACCGTGAACGTGACCCAGCGGCCGTCCGGCGAGATCTGGGGCGCGCCGATCGACTTCATCCGGTAGTAGTCCTCGATCGCCAGGGCGCGCCCGCCGGATGCGGTGGTCTGTGCGGTCACGCATGCGGGGAGAACCAGAACGGCGACCGCGAGCGCGATCGACCAGCGTGCCGGGGCGTGCATGAGGGCGGGCATCGGTATCACTCCGAACCACGGGAAAGCCTGCGGGTGGCTCCATCTGCGGGGTCCAGGCCGCCCGGCGCAAGAGCGCAGGGCCCGGACCGTGGGAGCGGTGCCGCCGCGCGCAATCCCGCGACCCGCGAACGGGGTGGCGGTCCGGCTCGCCCGTGACGGCACCGCGTGTATGCGCCATCATGGGATCATGGGGATGCTTCACGTTCTGAACGGCGATGTCGTGGCGGACACACTGGCGCGTGCGACCGTCGCGGGTACGCGGGCAGTCTGGGCCGATGTGCTGCACGAGGGGCCCGTACCGCCGGACGAAGACGCTGGCGCGTGGTTCGACGTGCGGTCGCGCTTCATCGCGCGCTGCGGCTGGGTCGACGAAGAGACGGCGCGGGCGAAGTTCGATGCGTGGCAGGCCCCGCTCGACGCGTTCCGCGCCTGCGACGAGGTCGTGCTCTGGTTCGAGCATGATCTCTTCGACCAGCTCCTCCTCATTCGCCACCTGGCCTGGTTCGCGGCGCGCTCCCGTCCGGACGCTGGCGACGGCGAGATCGACGGGACCCGGCTGTCCCTGATCTGCATCGGTGCGTATCCCGGCATCGAACCCTTCCACGGGCTGGGTCAGCTTTCGGCCGATCAGCTCGGGGGTCTGCTGCCCGGACGCGTGCCCGTGACACGCGCGCAACTGGAGCTTGGCCGGGTGGCGTGGCAGGCGTTCACGGCGGCGGACCCGACCGCGCTCGCGCAGCTGGCCGCCGACGATACGAAGACGTCCGCCTTGCCCTTCCTGTCGGCCGCGCTGCTCCGGCTGTGCGAGGAGTATCCGTCCGTCCGCAACGGCGTGGGCAGGACCGAACAACAGATCCTCGACATCCTCGCCGAGGCGCCGCGCGACCCGGGCGCGCTGTTCCGCGAGAACCAGCGGCGCGAGCCGCGCGTGTTCATGGGCGATGCCACGTTCTGGTTGCGTTTGCGTGCGCTGGCCGGCGGGTCGGCCCCCCTCGTCGAGATCCTCCCGCAGCGCAGCGGCGCGGCGGCGAACGGGGACGACGCCGGCGGCGAACGATCGACGTCGGCCCGCGCGCCGGCCATGTGGAGTGGAGAGGTGCGCATCACGGGCACGGGCCGCCGTGTGCAGGCCGGTGATGCCGACCACGTCGAACTGGCGGGACTGGACCGCTGGATCGGCGGCGTCCACCTGCGCCACCCCGACCGCGTCTGGCGCCGGGACGCCGAGGCGGGCCGGCTGCGTCTATCGCGCCCCTGAAGTCCCGGGGCCGCAGCGCCGCGCCCTCGACCCGGCCGCCACGGCAGGCTATCCTTGGGGCCATGTCAGCCCATGATCGCGCCGGCCGGGCCTGTCCCGTGGAGTTCCCGGTCCCCGCCGGCGTGAAACCGCTTTCCGGACCCAAAGCCTGGGCGCTCCGCGCCGTGGGCCTGCTCTGTCTGGGCCTGGCCGCGATCGGC
Organism: Longimicrobiales bacterium; assembly: GCA_041568755.1. GTDB lineage: Bacteria > Gemmatimonadota > Gemmatimonadetes > Longimicrobiales > RSA9 > JBFFZF01. The sequence continues at coordinate 5,797 of JBFFZF010000147.1, forward strand.
GTCATCCTGCCGCTCATGCCGGCCACGTGCTTCCTGCTGGTGAGTGCGGCCTGCTTCGCGCGCAGTTCGCCGCGGTTGTACCACTGGATGCATCACAACCGCGTCTTCGGACAGCTGCTGCGCGACTATCGTGATCACCGCGTGATCCCGATCCGGATCAAGGCCGCTTCGACCGTCGTCCTGTGGGTCACGATGGGCGTGACGCTGGTGCTCGTCCCGAACTGGATCGTGCGTACGATCGTGATCGCGATCGGCGTGACGATCACGGCGCACGTGCTCTCGGTCCGTCACCGCGCCGCGCCGGAGCCGCCGCTCGGCGCACCGGAACAGTCGGCCGAGCCGGCGTAACACCGTCCCCCCGTCAGGACGAAGACTTCCATGACGCGCATCGCCAGGGCAGCGTGGTGTGTGCTTACCGCCGTGGCCGCGTTCGGGCCCAGCGCTGCGCCGGTGTCCGCCGTTGCGCAGGCCGATCCGGTGCACCGGCACGATGCGCGGCGCGTCGAGATTGGCACGCCGCACTGGCACGGGTTGAGTGCCGAGGCTCTCGCGCAGATCCGTCACGTGACCGAGGCCGTCGCGCATCTCGACTCGCCGGAGGCCGCGCGCGCCGCCGGGTTCCGCCCGGCGCTCGGGCTGATTCCGACGATGGGCGTGCACTGGGTCAATCGCGCGCGCATGCGCGACGGCGAGGTGTTCTCGCTGGATCGGCCGGACCATCTCATGTTCGCGCCCTTGAATGGGGAGCAGAAGCTGGTCGGCATCGCCTTCGCCTACCGCGGCGCGGTCGGTGGCGTGACACCGGGGGGGTTCGACGGCGATCAGGACGTGTGGCACGACCACCCGCAGCTGGCCGGACCCGGCCAGACGCTCACCATGCTGCACGTCTGGTTCGTGCCCTCGCCGGACGGGCCGTTCGCGGGTCACAACCCGTGGCTGCCGTATTGGGCGGTCGGCCTCGAGCCGCCCGACGAAAGCGAACTCGCAGATCCGCAGCACGACCGACGCGTGCGCATGCTGGCGCTCGCGCTCGCGGAGACCGTCGGCGAGACGAACATCGTCGAGATCGCGCGGCGACTCGGCGGGCCGGCGCTGGAGGAACGGCTCGCGCCGCGCCGCGCGGCGATCCGGGCGCTGATTCCGCAGCTCGCGGCGGCACGGGCCGCGGGCGATGATGCCGTGTGGAACCGGCTGGCCGACGAGGCCAACGCGGAATGGCAGCAGATCCGGGACGCCTACCTCGAAGCGATCCCTCTGCCGCGCGCGCGGCAGCAGCTCGTCGAGTTCTTCGACGAGATGCTGACCGGCCACGGCCACGGCACCCACAGCGGGCACTGATCCCCCGCCTCCGGCAGCCAGCGGCGTCCGTTGCCGGCCGGTCTCACTGAAGAGACCTGCCGCGGGCTTCGTATCCGTCAGCGTACGCTCAACACGGGGAACATCATGAAGCGAACCATGACAGCGCTCATCGCAGCTTTCGGCATGACCATGGCCGGCGGGTCCGCAGGCATCGTGGCGCAGGCGCCGCGCGACATCACCGGCTCGTGGACCGGTCCGCTCGAGGTCGGCGGCATTTCATTGCGAATCGTCTTCCACGTCACGCGCGACTCGACCGGTGCATGGACCAGCAAACTGGACAGCCCGGACCAGGGCGCCACCGGTCTGCCGGTCGCGGAGACCCTCGTGTCAGGCGACAGCGTGCGCTTCGTCGTGCGCGCCCTGGGCGCCGAGTTCGCGGGCGTGATGGCGTCGGACGGCGCGAGCATTCAAGGTCGGTTCCGGCAGGCCGGTGCCGATCTTCCGCTGGTCCTGCGTCGCGGCACCGTCGAGGCACCCAACCGGCCGCAGAATCCGGTGCCGCCGCTGCCGTACGACGCCGAAGATGTGACATTTCCCAACGCGGGCGCAGGCATTACCCTGGCCGGTACGCTGACGCTGCCGCGCGCTGCGGGGCCGCACCCGGCCGTCGTGCTCATCTCGGGCTCCGGGCCGCAGGACCGCGACGAGTCCCTGCTGGGCCACAAGCCGTTCCTCGTGCTGGCCGATCACCTGACGCGCAACGGCATCGCCGTGCTGCGCTACGACGATCGCGGCGTCGGCAAGTCGACCGGCACGTTCGCGACCGCGACGTCGGAGGATTTCGCCGGCGACGCCCTGGCCGCCGTCGCCTGGCTCAGGACGCGCAGTGGCATCGACGGCACGAAGATCGGGCTGGCCGGGCACAGCGAAGGTGGCCTCATCGCGCCCATGGCCGCCGCGCAATCGCAGGATGTCGCGTTCATCATCCTGCTCGCCGGGCCGGGCGTGACCGGCGAGGAGATCCTGTATCTGCAGGCGGCGAAGATCATGCGGGCGTCCGGTGTGCCCGAGCCGCTCGTGGAGAAGAACCGCGCGCTGCAGCAGGCGTGGTTCACGATCGTGCGCAATGAGCCTGATACGGCCCGGGCCGCGGCAACGCTGCGCGCGCGCATGCGCGCGTCGATCGACAGCATGGCACCGGCCGAGCGCGCCGTGTTCGGTGCGGGCGGTGACGACCCGAGTGCCGCGATCGAGACGCAGATCCGCCAGGTCAACTCGCCCTGGTTCCGCTACTTCCTGCGCTACGACCCGGTCACGGCGCTGTCCCGCGTGACCGTGCCCGTGCTCGCACTCAACGGCGAACTCGACCTGCAGGTCCCGCCCGAGCAGAACCTGCCCGCGATCGAGGCCGCCCTGCGCACCGCGGGCAACGGGGACGTCACGGCGCGCGAACTGCCCGGGCTGAACCACCTCTTCCAGACCGCGCGCACCGGCGCGCCCGCCGAGTACGCGAGCATCGAAGAGACGTTCGCTCCGGCAGCGCTCGAGCAGATCTCCGCCTGGATCCGGGAACGGTTCGGGCCGCGCCGCTGAACCGCAGCCGCACCGCCGCGGCCCTGCCCCACCGCCTCCGCAACCGCCACCCTCGCCTCCGAGGTGGCGGCGGTCCGCGCTCATGTGTACCATTCTCCTGACATGACGCAACGGAGGCGAACATGACGCATGTCCACGCACGTTTCCGTCCGCTGCTCCCCGCCGTCGGGCCGCTCTTCCTGGTGTTCACGCTCTCGCCCTGGCTCATCGGCTGTGAAGGCGCAGGCGAAGGCACCGGTGAACCTGCCGAGCAGCGCATCGCGCTGTACGACGATCTGGGCACATTGCACTACGCGATCACGACGGCGTCGCCGGAGGCGCAGCAGTATTTCGACCAGGGCCTGCGCCTGACCTGGGGCTTCAACCACGCGGAGGCGATCCGCTCATACGAGGCCGCGCTCGCGGCGGATCCCGCGTGCGCGATGTGCTGGTGGGGCATCGCGTTCGCGCACGGGCCGAACATCAACGCGGGCATGGACTCGGCCGCGGGTGTCGCAGCGCACCGCGCGATCGCGGAGGCGCAACGCCACGCCGCGTCGACGAGCGAGGCGGAACAGGCCATGATCGGCGCGCTCGCGCGTCGTTATGCCGATCCGCCGCCCGCCGACCGGGCCGCGCTCGATTCGGCGTGGGCGGCCGCCATGGCCGAGGTGTCGATGCGGTTCCCGGACAACGATGAGGCCGCAGTCCTGTTCGCGGACGCGCTGATGAACCTCAGCCCGTGGAACTACTGGGACGCCGGCCCGACGGCGCGCCCCGGCACCGAGACGATTCTGGCGACGCTCGAGCGGGTCGTGGCGCGCAACCCTGAGCACCCGGGCGCGTGCCACCTCTACATCCACGCCGTGGAGGCCGCGTACCCGGAGCGCGCGGTCGCGTGCGCGGACCGGCTGCCCGGGCTGATGCCGGGCGCGGGCCACATCGTGCACATGCCCGCGCACATCTACGTGCGCGTGGGCCGCTGGGCCGATGCCATCACGACGAACGAGCACGCGACGCACGCAGACGAGCAGCACATCCAGGACATGGCGCCGGATGCGCTGTACCGGCTGGGCTACGTTCCGCACAACTTCCACTTCATCTGGTTCGCCGCGAACATGGCGGGCAACAGTGCGCGCTCGCTGCAGGCCGCGGCGGATGTCGCCGCGCGCGTGGACACGACGCTGATGCGCGCGCCCGGCCTGAGCGCGCTGCAGCACTACCTGGTCACGCCGCTGTTCGCGCAGGTCCGCTTCGGCCGCTGGGATGACATCCTGGCCGCGCCCGAGCCTGCTGCCGATCTGGTCTATCCGCGGGGCGTCCGACACTACGCGCGGGCGCTGGCCCACACGGCCAAGGACGACTTCACCGCGGCCGACGCAGAGATTGCCGCGCTGCAGGCATTGCTCGACGATCCGTGGCTGAAGTCCGAGCTGATCTGGAACATCAACGCGCCGTCCGCCGTGCTCGAAACGGCGCTGCACGTAGCGGCCGGTGAGCTGGCCGCGAAGCGCGGCGACCTGGCGGGCGCGATCCGCCACCTGCGCGCCGGCGCCGCCGTCGAGGACGCCATGCTGTACGACGAGCCGCCGACGTGGCACCTGCCCGTGCGACACAACCTGGGCGCGGTCCTGCTCGCCGCCGGCCGCGCGGCCGAGGCCGAGACCGCATACCGCGAAGATCTGGTCAAGAACCCGGAGAACGGCTGGTCGCTCTTCGGTCTGGCCAGCGCGCTGCGTGCCCAGGGCAGGCAGGCCGACGCGGACGCCATGATGGAACGGTTCCGCGCGGCCTGGCGCATTGCCGATGTCGAGATCACCTCATCCCGGTACTGATATGCGACTGCACCCACGGACGGGCGAAACGGCGACGGCGCCAGCCCGCGCGCCGAAGCCCGCGCGCGTCGCGGCCATCGCATTTCTGTGCAGCGCGTGCGCCGGTGGCGCCGCGCTGCGCACGACGCCCGCGCCGGATGTCGGCAAGCGCGCCGCAGGCGAGCGCGGCATGGTGAGCACAGCGAACCCGCTCGCCAGCGAGGCCGGGCTCGCCATGCTGCAGGCGGGCGGGAACGCGGTCGACGCGGCGGTCGCTGCCGCTTTCGCGATCGGTGTGGTCGAGCCGCAGATGTCCGGCCTGGGCGGCAGCGGTTCGATGCTGGTCTGGGATGCGCGCATGCGCCGCGCCGAGTACGCGGACTTCTACGCGGCGCAGCACGCGCCTTCGTTCCGCGACGTCGCCGATGCGGCGCGCGCGCCCGGCGACCTGCGCATCGTCGGCATCCCGGGCAACGTGGCGGGGCTGCTGGAAGCGCACGAGCGGCATGGCCGCCTGACGCGCGCACAGGTGATCGCGCCCGCGATCGCGCTGGCCGAGCAGGGGTTCCCGATCAACCAGGTGCTGGCCGAGACGATCGTCGCGGACTCGGCCAAGCTGTTCCGCTTCGAGGCGTCGCACACGCTGCTGTGGCCGGGCGGCGAGCCGCTGCCGCCCGGCGCGCGGTTGCGCAACCCCGCGCTGGCCGATGTGCTGAACCGTATTGCGCGTGAGGGTCGCGCCGGCTTCTACGAGGGCGATGTCGCGGCCGACATCGTGCGCGTGCTCAACGCGGGGCGGCACCCCGCCAGCCTGGCGGACCTGCGCGAATACACCGTGCAATGGAAGCGGCCGATGTGCGGCGACTACCGCGGCCGCGTGGTGCTGTCGGCGCCGCCGCCGCAGACCGGCTCGCACATCCTGCACGTGCTGGAAATGCTCGAGCCCATCGACCTCGCGGCACTGGGCCTGCCGACGCGCGACGCGCGCGCGTTCGACGCGCTCGCCTCCGCGCTGCGCGTCGGGATCGCGGACCACCGCGCCAACGATGACCCCGACTGGGTGCCGGTCCCGGCGGCCGGCATCGCCTCACCGGCCTTCGCGCGCGCCCGCGCGTCGCTCGTGGCCGCGGGTGCGGTGCCGCCCGTCATCGAGATGGCGGACGCGACCGCGTTCGACGGCGAGTCGCCCGCGCCCGCCTGCGTGCGCCACGATCCCTACGGCCCGACGCCCGCGATCCCGGGCGTGACCGGCGGGAGTACCGGTGCCGGTGCCACCAGCGAGGATGAGGACGGGGGCGAGACGACGCACATCTCCGTCGTCGATGCCGACGGTAACGCGGTCGCGCTGACGCAGACGAACAGCACGACGTTCGGTTCCGGCGCCAGCGTGCGCGGCTTCTTCCTGAACGATTCGGGCTTCCTGTTCACGAGCCGGACCGCGACGCAGCCGTCGCGCGGGCCGTGGCGCACGCGCACATCGACCATCGCGCCCACGATCGTGCTCGAGAACGACCGCGTCGCGATGGTCATCGGGGCGCCCGGTGGCGGCCGCATTCCGCCGACCATCCTGCAGGTCATGGTCTACGCCCTGGACTACGGGATGGACCCGCTCGACGCGGTGCGCATGCCGCGCATGTTCCCGGGTCCCGGCTCGCCTGCGGTGCAGCTCGAGACGGGCTTCGCGGCCGATGTGCTGGAGCAGGTCCGGCGCATGGGCTGGGCACCGGCGCCGCAGGGTGGAGGTTACGCACGCATCTACATGATCGTGCGCCGTGACGGTCGCTGGATCGGCGTCGCGGACCCGCGTCACAACGGCGAGGTGCGCGGCTGGTGAGCCTGCCGGAGCGTCCGGTCGACACGCTGCATCGCGGAACACGGTTCCTGCTGGCCCGTGCA
>JBFFZF010000148.1:0-12113 GCA_041568755.1 Longimicrobiales bacterium
GGCCGCACGCGAGGCCAGCCAGCCGCCCGACCAGCCCGTGCTGACCGGCCGCCAGCTGGCCGACGTCTCCGCGCTGGTCCGGCAGACCGACGAGCTGCTGTCGCGGGTCGGCGGGCTGTATGGCGCCGTCAGTTCGTGGGTCGGACCGCTGACGGCGGATCAGCGGTCGATGCGCGTGTACCTCGCGGACAAGGCCACGGAGCTGGCGCCCGCAGTGGACGCGCTCGTCGCGCGGGCGGGTCGCGGCGGGGACTGAGGGGGCGATCCGGAGGTGGCCAGAGCCGGGTAGCCCCGCGGCGCACTAGGCGATTTCCTCGAACTGGGCGGTGAAATGCCGCAGGCTGGGCGGCTCGTTCACCATGCGCAGGCCCGACAGTTCGCTGCGCCGCTCCCACACCTCCGCTGCGGCTTCGGCGACGAAATCGATGTGGCTCTGCGTGTACACGCGCCGGGGCACGGCGAGCCGCACGAGTTCGAGCGCAGGCGCATGGCGGCCCGGCCCGCCGAACATGACGCTGCCGATCTCGCACGTCCTGATGCCTGCGTGCCGGTACAGCGCGCAGACCAGCGCCTGCCCCGGGAACCGGTCCGGCGGGATGTGCGGGCAGCAGTGCCCCGCATCGATGTAGATGGCATGCCCGCCCGGCGGCTCGACGATGCGGAAGCCGGCGGCGAGCAGCTTTTCACCCAGGTACGCCGTCGAGCGCAGGCGATAGGCCAGGTAGTCCTCATGAACGACCTCCTCGAAGCCCTGTGCCATCGCTTCCAGATCGCGGCCGGCGAGGCCGCCGTAGGTCGTGAACCCCTCCGTGAGAATGAGCAGTGCATCCGCCTGGCGGGCCAGCTCCTCATCGCGCAGCAGCAGCACGCCTCCGATGTTCACGAGGCCATCCTTCTTGGCGCTGATCGTCGCGCCATCGGCAAGGTCGAACATGTCACGCACGATGCGGCGCACCGACCGGTCCGACTGTCCGGCTTCGCGCAGCTTGATGAAGTACGCGTTTTCGGCGAACCGGCAGGCGTCCAGGAACAGCGGGATGCCATGACGGTCGCACAGCGAGCGCACGGCGCGCAGGTTCTCGAGGCTGACCGGCTGGCCGCCCCCCGAGTTGTTGGTCACGGTTACCATGCACAACGGAATGCGCTCCGCTCCGACCCGGGTGATCAGCTCCTCCAGCCTGTGCACATCCAGGTTGCCCTTGAACGGATGCCGCTCGCCCGGGTCCGCGGCAGCGGCGATGACCAGATCGACCGCTTCCGCCCCGGAATGCTCGATGTTGGCGCGTGTCGTGTCGAAATGGCTGTTGCCGGGGATCACCCTGCCGGGACCGCCGACCAGCTCGAACAGAATGCGCTCGCTCGCGCGGCCCTGATGCGTGGGCAGGATGTGCGTGAAGCCGGTCAGTTCCTCCAAACGGTCACGGAAGTGGAAGTAGCTCTCGCTGCCTGCGTACGACTCGTCGCCGCGCATGATGCCCGCCCACTGCAGGCTGCTCATGGCGCCGGTACCGCTGTCCGTCAGCAGATCGATCAGAACGTGCCGAGCGGGGATGTTGAACACGTTGAAGTGCGCGGTGCGCAGAACGGTCTCCCGCTCTTCGAGCGTCGTGAAGTTGAGGGGCTCGACGCTCTTGATGCGGAACGGCTCGATGATGGTCTTCACGAGAACCTCCACGCGGGTGCGCCGCACACCGTGCGCCGTGCGCGGCCGCTGCGACCCCGCAGTCCGGGCGGGGCGGGCCCGTCACGACGATGACCCCGCAACGACTTTCCACTGCGTTGGGCGCAACTGCAATCGACGGAACACTATGCCATCGCGGCGACCGCGCGAAAGCGCCCGCGAGTGGTTGGAATTCCTGCCGCGTGCAGAACGATCGCGACCCTCGACCTGCGGCATTTCGCTTCAATGGCGATCGAGGGGGGCCTGGCGCTCTGCCCGCGCGAGCTCGGGTCGAAGCGGCCTCCGGGAGACCCCGAAGGGCGGCCGGTCGAACTCCCGTCCGGTCGCGGTGGTACCACTTTCGTTACGTTCGGCACTCTGCGGCTTCCGGGCGCCCGCCCGCGCCGCCCCGCTCCGCCGGGCTGGTCGGCGGGCATCCGAAGGGAGGGACCGATGAAGTTCCGCCTGACCCACGCGATTCCGCTGGTCGTGGCCGTTCCGCTGCTCGCCTGGGCGATGCCCGGTGGCTGGGCGGTCATCACCGTCGACGATCTCCCGGAGCGGATCACGGCCGGCCAGCCCGTGGAACTGGCCTTCATGATCCGCCAGCACGGCATGACGCCGATGGAGGACCTGAAGCCCGTGGTGACGGCGCGGGCCGGCGACCGCGACGTGCGTGCCCACGCGGCACCGACCGGTAAGCCGGGGCACTACGCCGCACGTCTCACGATGCCGCGCGAGGGCGACTGGCGAATCACGATCGACAGCGATTTCGGCGACAGTCGCGTGACGTTGCTCCCCATCAGGGCGGCAGCGGCCGGATCGAGGAACGGCAACGGTGCTCCGCACGTGACGCCCCCGTGGGAGCGAGGCCGACAGCTGTTCGTGGCCAAGGGCTGCGTCACGTGTCACGTCCACCGTGACATCGAGGGCGCGAACGCGTACCCTGTCGGTCCGGATCTGACCGAACGGCGCTTCGCGGCGGATTACCTGGCGATGTACCTGGCCGATCCGTCCATCCGGCCGCCGACCGGCGGCAACCGGATGCCGGACCTCGGGCTCAGCCGGGCCGAGATCACGGCGCTGGTCGCGTTCCTGAACGGGGACCGGGCCGGCCGCTGAGCGGGCCGGTCGAGCCATCGATTCCACCGGAGTCCTGATGCCTCGCTGCCGACAGGTCGATTGGCTGATCGCGGCTTGTTTCGCCTGTGCGGCCTCCGGCGCCGCGGCCGCACAGGCGACTCCGGAGGCCGCCCGCATCTTCACGGCGTCGTGTGCCAGTTGCCACAGCGACGCGCAGAGCGGGCGCACGCCCAGCCGGTTCTCGCTGAGCGGAATGTCACCGCGCGCGATCGTCGCCGCGCTCGAGACCGGCGCGATGCGGGCGGAAGGCGAAGCGCTGACACGGGAGCAGCACGTGGCCATCGCCGAGTACCTGACCGGGCGATCGCACACGCGCGCAACGTTCCCGGAGGCAGCGTTCTGCACAGTGCGCGGGCCGGCGCCGCTGGACGCGCGCACGGTGGTCTGGATGGGCTACGGCGGCAATCTCGAGGGCACCGGCTTCCAGGCGGGCGAACGCGCCGGCCTCACGGCTGCGGATGTGCCGAACCTGCGCCTCCGCTGGGCGTTCGGGTTCCCTGACGCGGTTCAGGTCCGCACGAAGCCGACCGTGGTGGGCTCGACGGTGCTGGTCGGCGGCCCGTTCGGTGAGGTCGTCGCACTCGATGCCGCCAGCGGTTGTGTGCGCTGGACGTTCGAGGCCGACGCCGGCATCCGCGGCGCCATCCTCGTCGCTGCGGACGCGCGGCAGCGGACGGTTGCCTACTTCGTCGATTTCCGGACCAGCGCCTACGCGCTGGATGTCGGGACCGGCACGCTGTTGTGGAAGACGCGCGTCGGGTGGCATCCGGAGAACAACACGACGGGCACTCCGGCCCTGCACGGTGGCCGCCTGATCGTGCCGATCTCCGCCATGGAGGTCGTTACGGCCCAGAGTCCCAGGTATGCCTGCTGCAGCGCATCCGGCGCGGTGGCCGCGCTCGATGTGGCGACCGGCGATGTGCTGTGGTACCACCGCGTGATCGCCGAAGACGCGCGCGAAGTGGGTCGAACCACGGTCGGCACGCCGATCCTCGCCCCATCCGGGGCGCCCGTCTGGTCGAGTCCGACGATCGATGCACGGCGAAGCCTCGTGTACGTCGGCACGGGCGAGAACTACACGCGGCCCGCGACGGAGACGAGCGACGCGATCCTCGCCCTCGAGCTCGAGACCGGAGCGCTCGCCTGGGCGTTTCAGGGCACACCCGGCGACGCGTTCACCATGGCGTGCGGCGCGACGCGCGGACCGAACTGTCCGGACCCGCCCGGCCCCGACCTCGACTTCGGCATGGCGCCCATGCTGCTGACGCGTGCCGACGGGAAGGAGATCCTCGTCGCCGGGCAGAAGTCCGGCGTCGTCTGGGCGCTGGATCCCGATGCGCGCGGCGAGGTGCTGTGGTCGACGCGGATCGGCAAGGGCGGTGCACTCGGAGGCATCCACTGGGGCATGGCCGCGGACGGCCGGTACGCGTATGCGACCGTCGCTGACCGCGCGGACGCCGTGATCGTCGACGTGCACCCCGGGCACGATCCGGCGCCGGGGCTGTACGCGCTTGACCTCATGACCGGCGCGGTCGCGTGGAGCGCTCCCGCGCCGGCGGACGCCTGCGCCGGCCGGCGCGGCTGCTTCGTCGCGAACTCTGCTGCGCCCAGCGTGATCCCCGGCGTCGTTTTCGCCGGGGGCCTGGACGGGCACATCCGCGCGCACGACGCCGACACCGGCCACCTGCTCTGGGACGTCGACACGGCGCGCGAGTGGCCGACGGTCAACGGCGTGCCCGGCCGCGGCGGCGCGATCGATGGGCCGGGGCCCGTCATCGCGGGCGGGATCGTTTTCGTGAACAGCGGCTACGGCTCGTTCGGCCAGATGCCCGGGAACGTGCTGCTCGCGTTCAGCGTCGACGGCCGCTGACGGTTGCGGCGCCGCCCGGATCCGCGCATTACTTTCCCACGCACACGCCTGCCCCGCGGACGGTCCTGGCCGTCGCGGTTCGGCTCACGATCCTGCCGAGTCGGGAGATAGGATGTCGGGGACCCGCCTGCGCCGCGCCTGGTGCGCCGCGCTGACCGTCGCGCTGCTGCTGCCTGCCTGCGCCGACGCACAAAGCACGACGATCCCTCGGCTGCAGTCGGGCCGGCCGGACCTGAATGGCCTGTGGCAGGCGCTCGGCAACGCGCACTGGGACATCGAGCCGCACGCCGCGCGGCCCGCGCTCGCGATGCAGCCGGGCCCGGTCGTGCCGGTCCCGGCCAACGAAGTCCTCGCACTCGGCGCGGGCGGCGCCGTGCCGTGGCACTGGGGCATCGTCGAGGGCGGCGAGATCCCGTACACGGCAGAGGCACGGGCGCGGCGCGACGAGAATCGCGAGCGGTGGCTCGAACGCGACCCCGAAATCAAGTGTTACCTGCCGGGCGTGCCGCGCGCGACGTACATGCCGTTCCCGTTCCAGATCTTCCAGAGCGACAGCCACGTGTTCTTCACGTACGAGTACGCAGGCGCGACGCGCAACGTGTACCTGGAGGATCCGGGCCCGCCGCAGGTCGACTCGTGGATGGGCCAGTCAATGGGCCGCTGGGAGGGTGACACCTTCGTCATCGAGACGACGGGTTTCAACGGCGAGACGTGGTTCGACCGCGCAGGCAATCACCACAGTCCCGGCCTCAAGGTCACCGAGCGGTACACCCTGATCGGTCCGGATCACCTGCAGTACGAGGCGACGATGGAGGACCCGGCCACGTTCACGCGGCCGTGGACGATCCGGCTGCCGCTGTACCGCCACATCGATCCGAACGCCCGGCTCGGTCAGTTCAAGTGCATCGAGTTCGTGGAAGAGCTGATGTACGGGCATCTGCGCAAGCGCCCGATCCGTTGAGGAGGCGATGATGATGCGTACACACGGGAACCGAGTGCGTCGTGCCGCGTGGGGTCGATGCGGTGCGCGCGCCGCGCTGCGATCAGGTCTGGGTCTGTGCGCGGTTGCGCTGCTGCTCCCCGCGCCGGCCGAGGCGCAGAGCACGCGCGGCGGCTGGGTCATGCCGCGCACGGCGGAGGGCCGGCCCGATCTGCAGGGCAACTGGTCGAACGCGACGATCACGCCGATCGAGCGGCCGCAGGGTTTCGCCGCGGTGCTCACCCCCGAGCAGGTGGCGGACACGGAGGGCCGGCGTCAGGCGCTGATCGATTTCCTGAGCCAGCCGAGCGATCCGGACCGGCCGGCTCCGCCCGTGGGCGGCTTCACGATCGGCGAGGCGCGCTTCGACGCGGCATCGGGCGGGACGGGTGGCTACAACTACTTCTACATCGATGCGGGCGACGAAGTCGCGATGTTCAACGGCGAGCCACGCAGTTCGCTGGTCACGCGGCCGGCCAACGGGCGCGTGCCCGCGGTCACGCCGGACGCGCGCCAGCGCCTCGCCGCGGGGCGGGCCGCGCGCGCGCAGTTCGGCGAGTACGACAATCCGGAGAACCGGCCGCTGGCCGAGCGCTGCATCCTGTCGTTCGGTTCGAACGCGGGGCCGCCCATGCTGCCGAACTACTTCTACAACAACAACTACACCATCGTGCAGACGCCTGATCACATCATGATCATGACCGAGATGGTGCACGATGCGCGCATCATCCGGATGGGCGATGGGCCCCGGCTGCCTGCTCACATTCGCCCGTACATGGGCGATTCGCGGGGTCGCTGGGCCGGCGACACGCTCGTCGTCGAGACGACGAACATCCATCCGGTCCAGGCCGCCAACTTCTACGGCGCCTCGGAGAACCTGCGCGTCGTCGAGCGCTTCACGCGCGCCGACGAGCGGACGCTCAACTACGAGTTCACGATCCACGATCCGGACACGTTCACGGAGCCGTGGGGCGGGGAAGTCCCGTTCAAGCGGCTGGATGAGCTGGTGTACGAGTACGCCTGCCACGAGGCCAATTACTCGCTGTCGAATGTGCTGAGCGGGGCGCGCGCACAGGAGCGCGGCCGCCAGCCTCAGCAGCCTGATTCGAGGTGATGACCATGCCACGCAACACGAAGATCGCGCTGCTCGGAGCCCTGGCCGTGATCGTCACGGCCGCGCCGCTCGTCGCGCACCACGCGTTCGGCGCCGAGTTCGATCGTGACGCGCCCATCCGCCTGCAGGGCAGGATCGTCAAGCTCGAGTGGGTCAACCCGCACACGTGGATCCACCTCGAGGCCGTCATGGAAAACGGCTCGACCGAGGTGTGGGCGGTGGAGGGTGGCACACCCAACGTGCTGTTGAGGCGAGGCTTGCGCCGGGACTGCCTGAATCCGGGCACCGAGATCATCGTGGACGGCTACAAGGCCAAGGACCATTCACTGAAGCGCGCGAACGGCCGCGACGTCACGTTCACCGACGGCACGAAGATCTTCCTGGGCTCGTCCGGGACCGGCGCGCCGTACGACGCCGATCTGGCCCGGGCCGGGCGCGAGCCGGGAAGGTGCTGAACGGACCCGGGTAGCTGACCGGCCCGGGGTATGGGGATGGGGGGTGGGGATGAGGATGGGGTCGGGATGGGGCGCAATGGGATAGGGACGGTTTCCCCACCCCCGCCTCCAAGCCGTCCCCATCCTCCATCCCCACCCCCCATCCCCAGGCCCCAGTCCGTTTCTACGAGTACCCCACCCATCGCCCCGCCGCTGCGACCGTGAACCAGAGCGCGATCGAAATCGTGGCGACGGATCTGCTCTTCCAGGACGTGTCGAGCAGCGGATCGTGTGTGAGTCGTTCCCGGATGGCGAACGTGTACACGAGCGCGATCGGCAGGGTGACGGCCTTCACGCGGAACGACGGGTTGTAGTAGCACTTCACGGCTTCGGACAGGAACAGCATCACGCCGGTGACGAGCATGACGACCACGGCGGCGACGAGCCAGGGGCGGGCATCGCGCGCCAGTTCGGCGATCGTCTGGCGGCGCAGGCCCAGACCGAGCATGCGCAGGTCGACGACGAGGAGCGTCCCGCCGAGCAGGCAGAGTCCGAGCAGGTGGACAGCCTCGATCACGGGGAACGCCCACAGCGAATCGCGCACGAGCGTGCCGAGCCATGTTGCCTCGCACCATTCGGCGAAGGTCAGCAGCACTGCGCCCCCCTACGGTACGGGCAGGCCGGCGGCCGGCTCCAGCAACGCGGCGCAGCCCGAGGCCCAGTTCACGAACGCGGACTGCGGCTGGATGTCGCAGTCGAACCAGTTGTAGGCGATGAGCCGGCCGGCCACGACGATGCCGGCCCATGCGATCAGGGACACGGCGCCGGCGACGCGCGCGGCGCGGGGTGGCACGGCATCGTCCCGCCACTCCTGCACTCGCCTGTGGATGCGGCCGTGGAAGAACGCGATGTTGAGACCTGCCACGACGAGCAGCAGCATTTTGGTGCGGAAGAAGATGTTGTGGTAGTAGCGGACGGGATCAGAATAGAAGAGCAGCAGTCCGGTACTGACCATGACGACGAACCCGCCGCGCGTCCAGCGCAGCAGCCTGCCCGTCACATCGCTGGCCGGCACGCCGCGCAGGGTCAGGCCGAGCAGGCGCAGGTCATTGATGATGGCGGTACCGACGAAGAGCGCGAGCGTGAGCACGTGCGTGGACTCGACGAGCGGCCAGACCCAGATCGATTCGAGCAGCGCCACGCTCCACGGCGTGCTGCCCAGCCAGGTGAGGAAATCGTGCATGGAAGGCGGGCGCCGCGCTCAGCGCCGGGCGTCACTCGGCCGGAGCGTCTCGAGCGCGTACGCGGCGTGACACGCCGTGCATGCCTCGTAGACCTGACCGCCGGCCTCGAACACGGCGAGCGGGTCCCGCGCCTCGGCGGCGGCGATGGCGGTCCGCCCCACGGCGATGAGCGCGCGCGAGTACGAAGTCCACGCCTCGTCGCCAGGGGCGCGCCCGTCGAGCAGCAGCAGGTGGCCGGACTCGGCCACGACGAACGCGGCGTTGCGCACGGCCTCCCATTCCTCGGCCGTGCGCGGGACGGTCTCGTGCGTTCCCGACGCATCGATGACCCAGCCGACGGCGTCCCAGTAGACTTCCGCGGCCGGCTCGATCACCGCGAGCATGAGCTGCTGGACATCAGCGACCGGATCGAACGCGCCGGCCGATTCCTGCGGGGCCTGCGGTGTGCAGGCGGCGGCGAGCAGGAGGCATGACAGGGCGATCGGAATTCGGCGGCGCATGGCAGGCAAGGTAGGCGAGTCACAGTCATCGCGCATCCCGGCCGGTGCTGTTCCGATCGCCTCCCGCGCCGTAATCTCCCGGAGTTTCCGAACGTTGACGCTCACTGCAGGAGGCCCATGCGGCACGCCCCGCTTTCCCGGCCGCGGCCTGGCGATCTCGCCGTGGCGGGCGCCGCGCTCGCCGCGGCGCTCACCGCCTGGCCTCTCGCCGTGGCCGGCGCCGTGCAGGCCGCGTCGCCTCCGGGCGCCGCCGCGCACGCGTGGCCGCTGCATGGCGGGGACGCGGGGGAGACGCGCTACAGCCCGCTGGACCGGATCGATGTCGGGAACGTCGATCGCCTGACGGTCGCGTGGAGCTGGGAACTGCCCAGGGCGGGCGCCCGGCTGGAGACGACGCCGATCGTCGTGGATGGCGTGCTGTACGGCACCGGCGCGATGAGCATCGTGTTCGCGCTGGATGCACGCACCGGCCGTGAGTTGTGGGTGTGGGATCCGCAGATCCCGGACCGCGACCAGGGCGGCCCGCGCGCCTGCTGCGGCAACGTGAACCGGGGCGTCGCCGTGCATGACGACAACGTGCTCGTCGGGCTGCTCGATGGCCGGCTCGTCGCGCTCGATCGGCGCACGGGCGCCGTTCGCTGGTCGGTGCAGACCACACCGCCGGGCGAGGACTACACGGTCACGGGCGCGCCGCGCGTGGTCGGCGACCTGGTCGTGATCGGCAACGGCGGTGCCGAGTACGGCGTGCGCGGCTACGTGACCGCGTACGACGTGAACACCGGCGCGCAGGCCTGGCGCACCTTCACGGTGCCCGGCGATCCGGCGCTCGGCTTCGAGAGCGAGGCGATGCGCAGGGCCGCCGAAACGTGGACCGGCACGTGGTGGCGCGTCGGCGGGGGCGGCACGGTGTGGGACGGCATGGCGTGGGATCCCGGGCTGAACCTGCTGTACATCGGCACCGGCAACGGTTCGCCGTGGAACCGCGACCACCGCAGTCCGGGCGGCGGCGACAACCTGTACCTGTCCTCGATCCTCGCTCTGGACCCCCGCGACGGCCGCATCGTCTGGCACTACCAGACGACGCCCGGCGACGACTGGGACTACACGGCCACGCAGCCGCTCATGCTGCTCGATCTGACCATCGAGGGTCGTGAACGCAAGGTCATCGTGCAGGCGCCCAAGAACGGCTTCTTCTACGTGATCGACCGTGTGACCGGCGCGTTCATCTCCGCGCAGCCGTTCACGAGGGACCTGACGTGGGCGACGGGCGTCGATCCGGTGACCGGTCGACCGATCGAGACACCGCAGGCCCGCTATGGTGCGCGGCCGGAAGGCGCCTGGCTCTCGCCCGGTCCCACCGGCGCGCGCAACTGGCACCCGATGTCGTGGAGTGCGCGCACCGGGCTGGTCTACATGCCCGTGCAGAACAGCGTGTACCTGTACCGGCGCGCCGAGAGACTGCAGTACCGCCGCGGCGAGTGGAACACGGGCACCCGGTCGGGCGATGGCAGCCAGCCGCCGCGTCCGGCGCTCACCGAGCCGGCGTTCCTGCTGCTGGCCGGGGATCCGGTCGCGACCCGCGAAGTCTGGCGCGTGCCGGCCACGGCCGGCAGCGGCGGCACGCTGGCGACGGGCGGCGACCTCGTATTCTGGGGATCGGGATCGCGCCTCGTGGCGGTCGACGCGCACAGCGGCGTCGAGCGCTGGGCCGCCGATATCGGCCGCGGCCCCGCCTCGCCCGTCACGTACATGCTTGATGGACGGCAGTACATCACGATCGCGGGCGGCCTCGGCACGAGGGGCGATCCGCAGCGGGTCTGGACGTTCGCGCTTCCGGTCGACAGTCGCGATGCGGAACCTGGCGCGGGCGCCGCAGCAGAAGCCCGGCAACCCCGTACTTCGACGGAGAAGGTGCCATGATCCGTTCCTGGTTCGTCGCGTGCGCCTGTGTCGTGTTCGCTGCCGGCGCCGGGGCGCAGGAGTTGCAGACCGGCGATCCGGCCCGGCTCGGCTTTGCACCCGACCGACTGGCGCGCATCGACTCGGTCTTCCAGCAGCACGTCGCGGCCGGCCGCATCGCGGGCGCCCAGGGCGTGATCGTGCGGCGCGGCCAGATCGCCTACCACCGTTCGTGGGGGCAGCGTGACATGGAAACACGCGACGTGCTGGAGAACGACGACATCTTCCGCATCTGTTCGATGACGAAGCCGATCACGAGCGTGGCCGTCATGATGCTCTGGGAAGAGGGCCGGTTCGCCTTGAGCGATCCCGTCGCGCGCTACCTGCCCGAGTTCGCCGGAACGCAGGTCGCCGTGCTGGGCAACGGTGCGACGACCGAAAGCCTGCCGCAGGAACGCGTGCGCCGCGCGATCACCGTGCAGGACCTGCTGCGGCACACATCCGGTCTGACGTACGGCGTGTTCTCCAACACCCCGGTGGACTCGCTCTATCAGCGCGCCAACCTGTTCGCTTCGCCGTCGCTGGAAGCGCTTTCGAAGGGTATCGCGGGGCTGCCGCTGCTCACGCAACCCGGCACGCGCTGGATCTACAGCATGTCGACGGACCTGCTGGGCCGGTTCGTCGAAGTCGTGTCGGGCATGTCGTTCGACGCGTTCCTGCGCACACGCATCTTCGAACCGCTCGACATGCGCGACACGGAGTTCCGCGTGCCGGACGCGAAGGACGCGCGGCTCGCGCGGAGCTATCGGCACGCGGGCGCGGCCGCCACGCTGCAGCGCAACCAGGGCCCCGATCTGTGCGCGCCCCCCGGATTTCCTTCCGGCGGCGGCGGCCTGGCGTCCACCGCACGGGACTACGCCCGCTTCGCCCAGATGGTGCTGAACGGCGGCGAACTGAACGGCCGCCGCCTGCTCGGCCGGAAGACCGTCGAACTGATGACCACGGATCACCTCGGCGACATCGCCGGCCCCGGCGCCGGCAACGGCTTCGGCCTGGGCTTCGCCGTCAAGGAGGCCGCGAACAGCCTGCCCACGTCCATCGGGACCTACGGCTGGGAAGGCCTGCACGGGACCGCCTTCTGGATCGATCCCGTGGAGGACCTGATCGGCGTCTTCATGGTCCAGATCTACCCGAACCGGAGTACCGACTTCAAACAGCAGTTCCAGCAGCTCGTCTACCAGGCCCTGACCGGCTGAGGAACGGCCCGCCC
>JBFFZF010000149.1:0-12097 GCA_041568755.1 Longimicrobiales bacterium
GCTTGCCCAGGCTTTCGCCCCACAGCTGACGGAACCAGTCCGCGATGCCGTGCAGCCGGTCACCGTAGGGGAGCATCACGTGGATCGGTGCGCCCCGCTCGGTATCGGCCAGGAACTGCAGGGCGGCGAAGAGCGCCGCGGGATTGGCATGGAGTTCGGCGGTCCGGCACCGTTCGTCCATGGCGCGAGCGCCCGCGAGCAGCGCGCCGATGTCGATGCCGGTGAGGGCCGCCGGCAACAGGCCGACGGCCGAGAGCACACTGAAGCGCCCGCCCACGTCCGGCGGGACCGGAAACGTCGGGATGTTCTCCTGTTGCGCGATGCTGCGGAGCACTCCGCCCGCCGGATCCGTGGTGAAGATGAAGTGCCGCCGGTAGTCCTCGCCCAGGGCGCCGATGAGCCGTTCCTTGACAATCAGATACTGGGCCATGGTCTCGGCGGTCGTCCCGGACTTGCTGATCACGTTGAACAGCGTTCGCGCGGGATCGAGGCGGTCCAGCAGATGGCCGAAAGTGGATGGATCGATGTTGTCGAGCACGTAGAGCCGCGGGAACCACTCGCGCGTCTCGTCATCGAGTTCGTTCCAGCGCGGCTGCAGGAGCGCACGCTGCAGCGCCACGGTGCCGAGTGCTGACCCGCCAATACCCAGCACCACGGCGGTGTGGAAGGCCTGGCCCACGCCTTCGGCGAAGGCCAGGACCCGGCTCACCAGCTCGTCGTCACCGGTCAGCGCGAAGAAGCCGAGGCGGCCGGCGCGCCGACGCAGCTCGACGTCCTCGTGCACGCTGCGGAACCGTTCACTCAGGGCATCGAGCGCGGCCGGGTCGATACCGTGTGCCCCGGCGCGCGAAGCGATCATGTTGTTGTAATCCAGGCTGAGGCGTCCGCTCATGGTCCGATCTTCCCATCGGGGTCTGCGATCTCGATCACCAGCCCATCCCAGGCCGGCTCCACGCCGGCGGGCAGCGCATCGGCCAGGGCGGCGTGACCGACCCGGTGCGTGAGGTGGGTCAGGTAAGTGCGTTCGGCGCCGAGGGCGTGCGCCGTCTCGACGGCTTCTTCGATGTTGAAGTGCGTGGGGTGTGGATTGCCGTGCCACAGCGCATTGAGGACGAGCACGCGCACGCCGCGCAGCACGTCGCGCGCGAGCGGCGGGATCTCCTTGGCATCGGTGACGTACCCCAGATCGCCGATGCGGAAGCCGAACGCGGTCATGTCGCCGTGCGGGACATCGAACGGCGTGACCGTGAACCCGGCAACCTCCACAGGCTCGCCTGCATGGAACGTGCACAGATCGATCTCGGGCTTGGTCGTGCCTTCCGGAGGCCGGTAGGCAGCGTCGAAGATGTAGGGGAACGTGGCCTGCAGCCTTGCCCGCGTCGCCTCATCGCACCAGGCCGGCAGCGGCCGCCGGCTGCGCGCAGAGAAGACGCGCAGATCATCGATCCCGTGCGTGTGATCGGCGTGCGCGTGCGTGAACCATACGGCGTCCAGACTGCGGACCCCGGCAGCCACCAGCTGCAGCCGCAGTTCCGGGGGCGTATCGACGAGCAGCGTGCGACGCCCATCTGCGCTCTGGATGAGGGCCGCGTGCCGGCTGCGCCGGTCACGCGGATCGGCGGACGTGCACACGGCGCACGTGCAGCCGATCACGGGAACGCCGAACGACGTGCCCGTTCCCAGGAAGCGCAGCTTCACAGCTCCTCCACCCGGACCATGTTCGTCGTGCCCTGGACGTCGAAGGGGACGCCGGCCGTGACGACGACGCGCTGACCGCGCTGGGCGAGGTGGTTGCGGATGAGGTAGCTTCGGGCGGCATCGACCATCGCGTCGTATCCCACGGTACCGGTGCAGTGCACCGGGTGCAGGCCCCACACCAGCGCGAGCTGTCGCCAGGTCCGCAACTCGTAGGTCACGCCCAGGATCGGGATGTTGGGCCGGTAGCTCGACACCAGACGGCTGGTCGTCCCGGAACGGGTCAGCGTGACGATGGCCGGCGCACCCAGCATGCGTGCGGCTTCGACGACGGCCGCCGCGATGGCGTGTTCGGTGGGCGTGGCGCCGGCCCGCAGGTGTCGCGTCGTCGGCACGTCGTACTTCGGTCCTTCGCCGTAGGCCTGGCTGCGCTCGATCTCGGAGGCGATGCGGACCATCGCATCGACGGCGAGCAGCGGGAACTTCCCCGCCGCCGTCTCACCGGACAGCATGACCGCGTCCGTCCCATCGAAGAGCGCGTTGGCCACGTCACTCGCCTCCGCCCGGGTCGGCCGCGGGTGTTCCATCATCGACTCGAGCATCTGCGTGGCCGTGATGACCGGCCGGCCGTGCATGTTGGCCGTCTGGACGATGCGCTTCTGCGCGATGGGGACCTGCTCGAAGGGCAGCTCGACGCCGAGGTCGCCGCGCGCGACCATGACCGCGTCGGCGGCGGCGAGGATGGCCTCGAGCTGGGCGAGGGCGCGGTCCTTCTCGATCTTGGCGACGATCAGCGTTCCCCTGGGCAGCAGGGCGCGCAGGTCGAGGACATCCTGGGGCCGCTGCACGAAGGACAGGCCGATGTAGTCGACGTCGTGTTCCAGGGCGAAGGCCAGATCGACACGATCCTTGGCGGTCAGGGCCGGCGTGTTGATCTCGATGCCGGGCAGGTTCATGCCCTTGCTGGCGTGCAGCAGGCCTCCGCGTACGACTTCGCAGATGATGCGCGGCGGTGCCGTATCGCGCACACGCAGTTCCATGATGCCATCGGCGAGCAGGATGCGGCCACCGGGCACGACATCGTCGGCGAGGGCGGGCCAGGTCATCGGGATCTCGCCGGGTCCGGCCTCGGCCTCGGGTGCCAGGGTGACGTCCGTCTTCTCCTCGAGCAGGACCGGCTGCCTCATGGACCCGATACGGATCTTGGGGCCGGCCAGATCGGCCAGGATGGCATGCGGCCGGCCGACCTCCTGCGAAGCCTCGCGGACCCAGCGGATCCACTGCGCGACCTTGTCGTGCGCACCATGCGCGAAGTTGATGCGAAAGACATCCACGCCCAGGTCCGCCAGGGCGTGAATCCGGTCGTGCCCGTCCACGGCGGGTCCGAGCGTAGCGACGATCTTGGTGCGCACAGTTCTCCGTTCGGTCAGGAATGGACCATCTCGCCGGCCACGAAGGTGGCCGTACAGCGCATCGCGAGCAGTTGCTCGGGTGGACAGGTCAGCGGATTGCGATCCCACGCCGCGAGATCTGCCGGCGAGCCGACGGCGATCCGGCCGTGTCCCATCCGGCCTGCGGCGAGTGCAGGCCCCCGCGTGTACCCCCGGAACGCCTCACGGATCGTGAGGCGCTCCGCCGCAAACCAGCCATCCGGCGGATTCCCGGCGGTGTCCTGCCGGGCCACCGCTGCAAAAAGGCCCAGCCGCGGATCGACGGGTTCGACCGGCGCGTCCGATCCGAACGCGAGCGTCGCCCCGGCATCGAGGAGCGAGCGCAACGCGTACGTCCGGGCCGCGCGTTCCGCTCCCCAGACGCGGTCCGCGACCGACCAGTCCGTGATCAGGTGAGCGGGCTGCATGGAACAGATGATCCCGGCCAGAGCCGCGGTGGGCACGTGCCGCCGCGGGCAGCACTGGACGTGCTCGATGCGGTGCGGGAGCATCGCGACGCGGACCCGCGGATCGGCCAGTGTATCGAAGGCGAGCGCCACGGCGGCGTCACCGATCGCGTGCACGACGGTGGCCAAACCGGCCGCCGCCGCGCGACGCACGTGGAACCCGAACTCGCCGGGCTCGAGCACGCAGACACCGTGGTCGCCGGAACCCTCGACATACTCGGTCTCGAGCCACGCGGTCCGCGAGCCGAGCGTGCCATCGAGGAACATCTTGACACCGCCGATCGTGATCCAGTCCCCACCGAAGCCGCTGGTGAGCCCGATGCGGATGGCATCGTCCAGCATGCGCAGCGGCAAATGGTGGAGCACGCGCAGCCGCAGGCGTCCGGAACGCCGTACCGCCTCGAGCGCTCCGAGCGGTTCCGGCTCCGGGACGTGGATCGACGGCAGCGCGTGCACGCCCGTGATCCCGCTCCGGTGCAGGTGGGCCTGCGCATCGAGGACGGCGGCGACGATCGCGGTCATGTCCGGTGCCGGCAGCGCGGCGGTCACCGCTTCGCACGCGGTTTCCAGGAGCAGCCCCGTGGGCTGGCCGGCCTCATCGCGGACGATGCGCCCGCCGGGCGGGTCCGGCGTGCCGCGCCCGATGCCCGCACGGTGCAGCGCCATCGTATTGACCCAGAGGGCGTGCATGTCGTGACTCTGCAAGGCGACGGGGCGGTCGGGCACGGCGCTGTCGAGCAGACTGCGGTGCGGAGCGGCCCGCCAGCGGTGTGCGTTCCAGCCCCGTCCGCGGACCCAGCCGTCGCCGGGCTGCAGCCCGGCTTCGACGAGGCGGGCGGCCCCGTCGGGCGAGTCGCTGGCGGAGAGGTCGATGTCCTGCCGGGCGAGCGCCCACTCGTTGAGGTGGATGTGCGCGTCCGTGAGGCCCGCCGTCAGCGTGGTGCCCGGCAGTTCGACCCGGCGCAGCCCGGGGCGGGTGAGCGCGGCGGGCGGCCCGATGGCGGCGATGCGGCCGGCCTCGACGCGCACGGCGACCGGGGCGACGTCGGCACCGGGCTCGCCGTCGAACGCGAGCAGCCGGTCCGCCAGGATGAGCAGGGGTTCAGCGGGACCGGACAAGGTCGGCGATCCCGCGGCTCGGTCCGCAGTTGGATCGAGCGGAAGAAAACGGGTAGTTTGAGCGCGCGTTCAGGGGAGCCACCTCGCGACAGGCGAGGCAGAATCCTACGAACGAATCGGATTCGACGCAAACCGGCCGGTGCAGGCAAGATGCAGTTCATTGACACGCCCAGGGGCATGGAACGGCTGCGCGGTGCGCTGCGCGGCACACCGCTCATCGCCGTGGACACGGAAGCCGCAGGTTACCACCGGTACCACGACCGCATGTGCCTCCTGCAGGTTTCGACACGTTCCGAGACGTTCGTCGTCGACGCCCTCGCCGTGGACATCGCGGCGCTCGGCCCGCAGCTCGCGGATCCGGCGAACGAGACCGTGCTGCACGATGCCGACTACGACCTGCGCCTTCTCGACCGCGATCACGGGATGCGCGTGCGTGGCCTCTTCGACACGAAGATCGCCGCGCAGATGCTGGGCGAGTCCGCGATCGGTCTGGCGGGGCTGGCCGGCAAGCACCTGGGCGTCCGGTTGAACAAGAAGCACCAGCGCGCAGACTGGGCGCGGCGGCCGCTGTCCCAGGAGCTGATCGAGTACGCGGCCGATGACACGCGGCACCTGCCGGCCCTGCGCGACGCATTGCGCGCGCAGCTCGAGGCGACGGGTCGCATGCACTGGGCCGAGGAGGAATTCCGCCTGCGCGAGGGTGCCGAGTACGCACCCGTCGAGAACGGCGATGCGTGGCTGCGGCTCAAGAACACGCGCGACCTGAAGGGCCGGCAGCTGGCCGCGCTGCGCGAGCTGCACGCCTGGCGCGAGGATGTGGCCCGGACGCGGGATGTCGCGACGTTCCGCGTGCTCTCCAACGAAGCGCTGGTCGGCATTGCCCGGGCTCTGCCGGGCAGCGAAGCCGGGCTGGCGGAGGTGGAGGCCATGCCGGGCAGCCTGGTCGGCCGCTACGCGGAGGCCCTTCTCGACGCGGTGCGCCGGGCCATGGAGCTGCCGGCGGGCGCGCTCCCGACCCGGACCCGCGGCCCGCGCCGTCCGCCGCCGGACCCGGAGTTCGAAGCCCTGGTCGACCGGCTCAAGGCGGCCCGCGACCGGGCCGCGAGCGAACTGCACATGGACCGCGGTTTCCTGATGCCGCGCCAGCAGCTGGAGGACCTGGCCCGGCTGGTGCCGCGCGACGCGACGGCACTGCGCGCCGTGCCTGACCTGCGCGCCTGGCAGGTCGAAGCGGTGGGCGACGCCGTGCTCGAGGTGTTGCGGCGGGGGTGATGCGCCGGCGTCAGCCGTCGATGTACCAGACGCTGACGATGAGTTCGCGGGGGCCGGACGCCTGCCCGAGCACCGACTGCCGGATCTCGACGATCTCTCGCCGGGGCGCACGCGCCAGCCAGGCGTTGATGGCGGCCTCCAGCGTAGCGATGTCGTGCTCCTGGAAGAAACGGACCTGCAGGGTCTCGGGGTCGGTCGAAATGTGCGGGACGTGCGGCTGGCTCATGGTCAACCTTCCCAGGGATCGAACCCGAAGGCCAGGTAGTCATTCGAGCGCGCGTCCAGACCGGCAATGCCGCCGTCCAGCGCCGCCAGCGTCTCCTCCCTCTCGCCCGCACCTTCGGCGGCCAGGCGGATCGCCTGGAGCAGCGGCACGATCTCGCGCGGCTTGAGCAGAACGTACGCGCGCGGGCCGCCGTCCTCGCCGCGCGTTCCGATGACCAGGTCGACCAGGTCGGTTTCCTGCGATATCTTCCACACGTCGCCGGTCTTCTTCAGCAGCTTGTCGGCGACCTTGAGATCGCCGTGCAGGGAGCGCACCATTTTCTGGACTTCGCGGTCGCCGGTCTGACCGCGCTGGCGGGCGAGCCGCTTCGCGAGCACCTCGGCGCTCTCGGCTTCCCGCTTTTCGATGGCACGTGCCAGGACTTCGCCAACGTAGGCGTAGATGCCGAGGACGAGGGGCACGGGGTCGATCGCCAGGCGCATGCGGTTCTCCGTTCGTGGTCTGCGGTCCGGCCGGGCCGGCGGGTTGCCGCTCCGGGGCCGGGCGGCCTAGGATGTCGAGTGGCATTCAATGCGTCAATCGGGAGGTGGCATGGCGAAGGTCTACGGGGTGAAGCTGGCGTGGGTTGCGGCGCTGGTGGTGGTGGCGGCGGGCTGCCGCGATTCCGGCCTGCCGGACCGCAACCTGCCGCTCGAGGAGGCGGAGCAGCGGGCTCTGCTCTATCCCGTGTACGAACCGGCCGCCGCCACCGCCCTCCAGTACGACGGGTCCGACTGGGTCGTGGCCGGCCGGCCGCTGCAGATTCCGGCTTCCCTGCTCGTCCCCGTTTCCGCGGAGGGCGGCGAAGCGTGGGCGCTGGCGACCGACGCCCCGCCCCGTGACCGGCTCTACGTCCGTGCCGCCGACGGCTGGACGCCGCTGGCCAGGGCCCTGGGCGCCGGGGAGGCCGCCGCCCACTGACACGGAAACGGCCGCCACACGGCGGCCGTTTTCATGAGCTGGCAGGCAGCGCGGGCGGCGCCGAATCCGGCCAGACCCGCGCGAGCAGGGCCGGCAGCACCCTACCCGCCGGACCGACCAGGTGACGGACGCCCGTCTGGCCGGCCAGCGACACCGCCTGCGGATCCACCAGGATGACCGGCACGCCCGCAGCGCGGGCGACGCCGGGCAGGCCTGCAGCCGGGTAAACCAGTCCGGACGTGCCCACGACGAGCAGCACATCACAGGCGCTTGCCGCCTCGGCGGCACCCCGCAACGCCTCCGCGGGCAGCGGCTCCCCGAACCACACCACGTCGGGACGCAGGAAGGCTCCGCAGTCCGCGCAGCGCGGCGGCCGGCCGGTGCCACCGGGTCCCTCTTCCACGATGCGGTCTTCGTGCGAGCAGCGCGTCCGCAGGATGTTGCCGTGCAGCTCGATCACGTTGCGGCTGCCTGCGCGTTGATGCAGGCCGTCGACGTTCTGCGTGACCAGTGTGAGACGAGGCACGAGCGAAGCGAGCGCATGGATCGCCCGATGCCCTGGATTGGGCTGCGCGGCGCGCACGCGTTCGCGGCGCCACGCGTACCAGTCCCAGACCAGGCCGGGATCGCGGGCGAAGGCCTCCGGCGTGGCAAGGTCCTCGGCGCGATACCGGGACCACAGGCCGGTGAGCGCGTCGCGGAACGTCGGGATGCCACTCTCCGCGGAGATCCCGGCACCGGTCAGCACCATGACGTGGCGCGCTTCGCGCAGCGCGCCGGTCAGCGCCGCATCGATCACGAAGCCGTGCCGTCGTCGCCGGCCTGCCGGGCGTCCAGTGCGCGGCCGAGCGCCTCGAGCCCGTGCTCCAGCGTTTCGGCTGCGCAGCCGAACGCGATGCGCACGTGGCCGGGCGCGTCGAAGAAGGCGCCCGGTACGACCGCGGTGTCGTGCTCCTCGAGCAGTCGCTCGGCGAATGCGCGCGTGTCGGTCTCGCCGTTCAATCGGGGGAACGCGACGGTCCCGCCGTGCGGCACGGCCCATTCCAGGTCCGTGCGTGCGTCGACGAACGCGGACAGCGATCCGAGATTCGGTTCGAGCAGCGCCCTGGCACGGGCCTCCAGCGCATCGATCTGCTGGAGGGCCAGGTGGCCGAGCCGGTCCGACGGGAAGGACCCGACGCCGTCCAGAACGTCGCGGACCCGCCGCGCTGCGCGCGCCACGGGCACGGAAGCGAGCACCCAGCCGATGCGCAGCCCGGACAGGCCGTACGCCTTGGTCAGGCTGTTCGTCGAGATGAACATGTCGCCGAGCGTCGCGGCCGAGGCGGGCCGGTCCGTGTAGACGGCGTCGCGGTAGACCTCATCGACGAGCACGTGTGCGCCCGCGGACTCGGCCAGGCGGCCCACCGCCTGGAGCGCCTCGGTCGAGGCCAGCACGCCGCTCGGGTTGTGCGGGCTGCTCAGGACGATGAGCCGGGTCCGACCGGTGAGTCCCGCGCGAACGCGTCCCGGATCGAGCGCCCAGCCATCCTCCCACGTCCGGTCGAAACGCGCGATGCTCGCGCCGAGCAGGCGGAGCACGCCCAGCAGCGGGTCGTAGGCCGGGCGCTCGACGAGGACCTCATCACCGGGCCGGACCAGGGCCGCGATGGCCTGGAAGTTCGCGCCCGAGCAGCCGGACGCGCTGACCACACGTTCGACAGCGACGCCGTAGCGCGCTGCGATCGCTTCATTCAGCGGCGGGTAGCCGTCCGGATTCAGACCGTTGAGTTCGAGGACGTCGCATGCGCCCGGCAGATCGTCGAGGGTGCAGCCCAGCAGATTGCTGCCCGCGAGATCCCAGCGCGGCACGGGCCTCGCCTTCGACCACTCCATGTACGGCGCCCAGCTCTCTTCCATGCTCACTCCCGACCGGATTCGCGGGTCAGCCCTGGTTTTCGTGCGCCGGTCGCACGCGCCGCTGCCACCACAGGAACGCGGGCACGCCGCACGCGAGCAGCCCCGCACCGACCGCGGAGCGCACCGGATTCGTCCAGATCACACTGACGAACACCAGGATGGCTGCGCCGACGAAGAGCGCGGGCACCCACGGATACCCGGGCGTTCGAAACAGGTGCGCCGGCCGCTCCGCCAGCGGGATGCGGCGGCGCAGCACGAACAGCGCCCCGGCGCTCAGGCCGAAGAACACCCAGTCGGCAAATACGACGTAGTCGACGAGCTGCGCATACGTGCCGGTCAGCGCGAGCAGGATCGCCCACGCGGACTGGGCACCGATCGCCAGCGTGGGTGTGCGGTAACGCGGGTGCAAACGGCCGAGTCCGCGAAAGAACACGCCGTCCGCACCCATCGCCCAGTACACGCGCGTCGGCGCCAGGACGGTCAGATGCAGGAAGCCGAAGGTCGAGACCGCGATCGCGAGCGAGATCAGGCGCACACCGGTCTCGCCGGCGATGCGACCGGCCGCGTCTGCGGCGGGTGTCATCGTCGCCGCCAGACCCGCGTGTCCCAGCGCGCGGAGATAGACCAGGTTGACGGCCACGTACACGAAGATGACGACGAGTGTCCCGGCGATGATCGCGCGTGGCAGCCGCCGCTCCGGCTCGCGGATCTCCTCGGCAACCCAGTTCGCGCTCTGCCAGCCACCGTAGGAGAACATGATGGGCACGAGCGCCGCGCCGAACGCGAGCAGCGGTGATACCGGCTCGCGCGGCGGTGCCACCACGCCGGCCGGCGCTTCGGGGAGCGCCGCACCGAACGCGATGAGGGCGCCGATCGCGGCGACCTTGAGGATCACGAAGGCGTTGAGCGCGCGGCTGCCGGGTCGGATGCCGACCCAGTTGATGGCGGACACCACGACGATGGCCGCGACGGCGAGCGGCGTGGCGGATGCAGTCGAGCGCACGAAGCGCAGGGCGTACTCGGCAAACGTGATGGCGATCGCGGCTACGGCGCCGCCCTGGATCATGAAGAGGAGCGCCCAGCCGTACAGGAACCCTGCGGAAGGATGGTACGCGCGCGTGAGGTACGCGTAGGGCCCGCCCGCGCGAGGGATGAGCGCGCCCAGCTCGGCGAACGCGAACGCGCCGGCGAGTGCGATCAGGCCGCCGGCGATCCAGGCGGCGATGACCCACGCCCCGGTGTCGAGCCGCTGGGCGACGATGTACGGATTGATGAAGATGCCGGCACCGATGATCCCGCCAATGACGACCATGGCGGCATCGAACGTGCCGAGCGACCGGTCGAACGACGGTCCGCCTGCGGGTTCGCCCCGATCCGGTTTGGCTCGCCCGCCTGCGCCGTTCGGCTCGCGCATATTCGCTCCGGGAATCCGTCCGTCCGCCAAGCTAGGATGCGCGTGTGCCGCCGACCAGCGTCGGTCACCGGCGCACCACGCTCGTGTTGCGTCCACCCCTCCCCCCGACCGATATTTGCGGTCCGCGGTGCCGGGTGCTGCGGCGCCCCGTTTTCCTCACGCGACAAGGAGGCCCTCCGTGTCCCCGACAGGCGATGGTTATGCACACCCCGATGCGCTGGTCAGCACATCCTGGGTCGCCGAACACGCGACGGATCCGTCCGTCCGCGTGGTCGAAGTCGATGTAGACACGGCCGCGTACGAGCAGGGCCACGTGCCCGGCGCCGTCGGCTGGAACTGGACGACGGACCTGTGCGACACGCTGGTTCGTGACATCGTGCCCGCGGACAACCTGGAGAAGCTTCTGGGCCAGTCGGGCATCGGCAACGACACGACGATCGTGCTCTACGGCGACAACAACAACTGGTTCGCCGCGTGGGCGTTCTGGCAGCTGAAGATGTACGGCCACGCGGATGTCCGGATCATGAACGGCGGGCGCAAGAAGTGGCTCGAGGAAGGCCGTCCGCTGAGCACGGACAAGCCCGCGCCGAAGTCTGCGAAATACACCGCCGGCAAACCCGACAACAGCCTGCGCGCGTTCCTGCCGCAGGTGCAGTCCGCCGTCGGGACCCATGCGGTGATGATCGACGTGCGCAGCCCGGCCGAGTTCACCGGCGAGATCCTGGCCCCGCCCGGGCTGCCCGAGACGTGCCAGCGCGGCGGCCACATCCCGGGGGCGAAGAACGTGCCCTGGGGCAAGGCCTGCAACGAGGACGGCACATTCAGAAGCCGCGCCGAACTGGAATCGCTCTACGGCG
The DNA here is from genome assembly GCA_041568755.1 of Longimicrobiales bacterium. Lineage (GTDB taxonomy): Bacteria > Gemmatimonadota > Gemmatimonadetes > Longimicrobiales > RSA9 > JBFFZF01. The sequence goes on from JBFFZF010000149.1 coordinate 11,340, forward strand.
GCGTCGGCGTGTCCAGCGACAAGCCGGTGATCACGTACTGCCGCATCGGCGAGCGCTCGAGCCACACCTGGTTCGTGCTGCAGTATCTGCTCGGCCACGAAGACGTGCGCAATTACGACGGGTCGTGGACCGAGTGGGGCAATCTTGTCGGCGCGGCCGTCGAGCGTCCGTGATGCGACCATGAGCACCCAGTACAGGACCCGCGAAGAGACCGTCGAGAACTGGCCGGTGCGCATCGTGTCTTACTGTGTGGGCCCGATCTGGTACGCGGCCGTGGAGAACATCGATCCGGGCGCGAAGATCGCGCGCTCGGACGGCACGTCGCGGGAGGAGGCTGAGCGCAGGGCGCTGGACAAGGCGCGCGAACGGCTGGCCCGCACGCGCACGTTCAGGACGTAACGCCGGTATTCTCAGGGCGGCTTTCGGGGCCGGTGTGCACCGGCGCGCCGGCCCCGTCCATACCCCTGCCTCAGACTTCGATGCGCTTCCACCGCCCCTTGCGGAAGAGCCAGGCGGCCAGGACGGCGATCGCCGAGAAAGCGATCGTCACGGCGGCGAACACGCCGTCCGGGCCCAGCCCCACGCGATAGGCCAGGAACCAGGCGAGCGGCAGCTCGATGATCCAGAAGTGCGGCGGGCGGGTCTCGTTCCGCCGGCACGGAGGCGGTCCCTTCCCCGCCCCTGTCGCCGGATCGGTCACGCGTGCGCGGGTCGAGGCTGTCGTCGCTCATGCGCCCCCGAAAAGGAAAACGGCCGCC
>JBFFZF010000150.1:0-11973 GCA_041568755.1 Longimicrobiales bacterium
CCAGGTACGGGGGATCAGGCGGCGCAGGCCCCCCATGCGGTCGGTGTCCTGCTCGTGGTGCATCGCCAGGATCACGGCGCCCGCCCCGAGGAAGAGCAGCGCCTTGAAGAACGCGTGCGTCATCAGATGGAAGATGCCGGCCGCGTACGCGCCCACTCCCACGCCGACGAACATGTAGCCGAGCTGGGACACCGTGGAGTAGGCCAGGACCTTCTTGATGTCGTACTGGGCCGTGCCGATCGTCGCCGCGAACAGCGCCGTCAGCGCGCCGATCCCGGCCACGGTAATGCCCGCGATCGGTGCGAGGGCGAACAGCACGCCCGCGCGCGCGACCAGGTACACGCCCGCCGTGACCATCGTGGCCGCGTGGATCAGCGCACTGACCGGCGTAGGCCCGGCCATCGCATCGGGCAGCCAGACGTAGAGCGGGATCTGGGCGCTCTTCCCGGCCGCGCCCAGGAAGAGGAACAGTGCGATGGCCGTGACGACCGCCCCGCCGTACGCGAAGGTGGCCGGCGCGGCCTCGAAGACGGCCACGAAATCGAGGGCGCCGGTGTTGGCGAAGATCATGAACATCGCCACCATGAACCCGAAATCGCCGATCCGGTTGACGATGAAGGCCTTCTTGCCGGCGTCCGCCTTTTCCCGGTCCTTGAACCAGAAGCCGATCAGCAGGTAGCTGCACAGCCCGACCCCTTCCCAGCCCACGAACATCAGCGGGAAGCTGGAACCGAGCACCAGCACGAGCATGAAGAAGACGAACAGGTTCAGGTACGAGAAGTAGCGCGCGTAGCCCGCGTCCTCGCGCATGTACCCGATGCTGAACACGTGGATGAGGAAGCCCACGCCGGTAATGATCAGCGTCATGAGCATGGACAGCGGATCGAGCTGGAAGGCCGCGTCGATGCGCAACCCGCCGACGACGATCCACTGCCAGAACGTCTCCACGACGGGTCCGTGCAGGTCCGCTGTCCTCATGCGCAGGAAATTGACCAGCGCGATGACGAACGCGGCGCCCGTGACGCCCGGCCCGATCACGGAGACCAGGCGCTTGCGGTCCGGCGCGCGGAACGCGAGCAGGCCGTTGGCCAGGAAGCCGGCCAGCGGCAGAGCCGCGATGGCCCAGAGCGCGAACGAATGGAATTCGTGCACTACCACCGCAGCAGGTTGAAGTCCTTCATGTCCACCGTGCCGGCCAGGCGGAAGATGGAGATCACGATGGCGAGGCCCACGGCCGCCTCAGCGGCTGCAACCGTCATGACGAAGAAGACGAAGACCTGACCCTCGATGCCGACGGTCCTGGAGAACGCCACGAAGGCCAGGTTGACGGCATTCAGCATCAGCTCGACGCACAGGAACAGGATGATGGCGTTGCGCCGGAAGACGGCGCCGGCCACACCGATCGCGAACAGGACCGCAGCCAGGACCAGGGATTCCGTTACCAACTCACACCTTCCGCTTGGCGAGGACCACGGCCCCCACGATCGCGACGAGGAGCAGGATCGACGTCAGTTCGAAGGGCACCAGGAAGTCGCGGAACAGGGGCCGGGCGATGGCGCCGACCGCGTTCAGTTCCGCGACGCTGGCGTCGATGGCGGCGCCGGCCGACAGGTCCTCCGTGACGCCCGAGCCGGTGAGTGCGGTCGCGAGCGCCCAGCCGACCAGTCCGGCCGCAACGAACCCGGTGACAATCCACGCGCCGCCGCGCAGGTCGGAGCGGTAGTCGCCGCCCAGGTTGAGCAGCATGATCACGAAGAGGAAGAGCACGAGGATCGCGCCCGCGTACACCATGATCTGGATGACCGCGATGAAGTGGGCCCCCAGCATGACGTAGATCCCTGCCAGGGCGGCGAAGCTGAGCACGAGGAACAGCAGGCTCGCGATCGGGTTCCGGCGCGTGATCGTGCCGATTCCGCCACCGATCGCCAGCGAGGCGAAGATCCACCAGAGCAGCTGGCTCATTCGCCCAGGGGGTCGCTGGGATCCCAGAGATCCGTGACCTCGTGGTCCTGCGCCATCAGCCGGTCCAGGTCGTAGACGAACCGCTCACGGGTGTACTCGGCATTCTCGTAATCCTGGCCCACGTGGATCGCCTCCACCGGGCAGACTTCCTGACACATGCCGCAGAAGATGCAGCGGAACTCATCGATCTCGTAGACCACCGGGTAGCGGTTTCCCTGGTCGTCCTCGCCCGGGACGAGACGGATGCAGTTGGCCGGGCAGATCGTCGGGCACAACCCGCATGCCACGCATTTGGGCCGTCCATCGGCGTGCACGGCCATGCGGTGCGTGCCGCGCCACCGGGGCGACAGCGGCAGCTTCTCGTCCGGGTACTCCACCACCGGCTTGCCGGGCCGCACCAGGTGGCGGAACGTCAGCGCCATGCCGCGCAGCGAAGCACGCAGGTAGGACGTGTTTCCGGCCGGTCGGCGTACGGCCCGCGTTCCGATCGCCATGTCACACCTCCACGGGAGAAGCCGTCCGGCCCGCGCGCGGCAGCGGGGTCGCGGTGACACCCGCCGGCAGGCCGTCGACCGGCCTGCGTCCGGAACCACCCAGCGCCCGGTCGCGGTCGATCCAGAACAGGAATACGGCCGTTACGACCAGGCTGACCGCGGTCAGCGCCAGGCCGTAGAGGAAGCCGAACGGAACACCCAGTGTGTCCAGCACCAGAATCGAAGTCCCGATGACCACGATGTAGCCCAGGGCGGCGGGCACCATGACCTTCCAGCCCAGATGCATGATCTGGTCGTAGCGGAAGCGCGGGACCGTCCAGCGGACCCAGATGTAGACGAAGACGAAGAACAGCGTCTTCGTGGCGAAGGCGCCCAGCGTGAGCAGCGTCTTCCACACGGCCGGCTGCGCGCCCTGCACGACGCCCGGCGCCACGACGCGCATGTCATCGCCGTTCCAGAACGGAATGTCCCAGCCGCCGAAGAACAGCGTGGCCATGAGCGCCGACGCGGTCAGCATGTTGGCGTATTCCGCAATGAAGAACATGCTGAACTTCATCGACGAGTATTCCGTGTGGTAGCCGGTGACCAGCTCGGATTCGGCCTCGGCGACGTCGAACGGCAGCCGGTTCGTCTCGGCAAAGGCCGCGATCACGAACAGGAAGAAGGACAGCCCGAGCGGCAGAGCCAGCCAGAGCCCCAGTTCCTGCTGCTGCGTCCACACGATCTGCGTCAGTGTGACGTTGCCGGCCAGCATGAAGATGGGGATCAGACTCATGCCCAGCGCGACCTCGTAGCTGACCATCTGTGCGCTGGCGCGCAGTCCGCCCAGGAACGAGTACTTGTTGTTGGAGGACCAGCCGGCCATGACGATGCCGTACACGCCCACGCTGGTGATGGCCAGGATGTAGAGGATCCCGATCGGCAGATCGGCGATCACCATGTCCACGAGGCCCCACGGTGTGGGCAGCGGTGCCGCGAAAGGCACGACCGCGAAGGTCACCAGCGCGGGCCCGATCGCCATCATCGGGGCAAGCATGAAGAACAGCGTCGAAGCCTGGCGTGGATTCGTTTCTTCCTTGACCAGGTTCTTGAGGCCGTCGGCGAACGGCTGCATCAGCCCGCCGGGCCCGACACGATTGGGTCCGAGCCGATCCTGGATCCACGCGGACACACGGCGCTCCGCGAGCGTCAGCATGGCGACCGTGATCATGATGACCGTGAAGACGGTCATCACCTTCACCCCGTGGCTGATGAGCAGGGCGATGGGGCCGAGTGCGCCGATCTCGTGCATCACCGCGCCTCCGCCGTCGCGGTCTGCAGCGGCGCACCGAGCGGTCCGATCTCGTCCCAGGCCAGCCCGGCGAGCGCGGGCGATTCCACGCCGGCCCGCTGGAACGCCTGCGCCGGGCTGCCCGGCGCGGGACCGGCATCGAGGCCCGCGAGCAGAACGCCGAGCACCTGCCACGCGGGGCGCGTGAGTGCCCCGGCGCGCAGGGCCGGCCGGAACCGCTGGACCCGGCCCGCGTGGTTGACGAATGTGCCGTCCTGCTCCGCGAATGTAGTGACCGGCAGCACGAAGTCTGCGCCGTCGTACGCTGAACTCGTCGCGTTCGCCAGCACGATGACCAGGCGCGCCTCGCGCCCCCAGTCCGCGGGCGCATCCTCCAGCGTGTCGCCCAGCACGATCACGATGTGGCCGTCCGCCGGCGGGATGCCGCCCCGTCCATCGTCCGCGCCGACGCGCTCGAAGCCCAGCAGATCGAGGCCGGCCCCGTTGGGTGCCAGGTCGCGGCGGCGCGCCAGCGTCGGGAAGCCCGGACAGACGACTTCATCCGTGGCGCGACGCATCCGGTACAGCCTGTGTCCGCCGCCCAGAACGCCGGCCAGTGCCGCGAGCAGACCGTTGTCCTCGAGGCCCAGCATCGGCGAGCCGATCACCAGCGGGTTCGCGGCCGCGACCTCCGCCTTCAGCCGCTCGACCAGTCGTACCATGGCCGGCTGCCAGCCGGCGGCCGTGAGACCGTCGGCCGTTCGCACCAGCGGCGTGTCCAGGCGGTCGTTGCGGTTGAGCCACTCGTAGCCGTAGCGGCCTTCGTCGCACATCCAGTACGAATTGACTTCCGGATTCGGCCGCGGCCGCAGTCGGACGACCAGGTTGTCCCGGGTGTCGATGCGGATGTTGCAGCCCTGCGAGCAACCGGAGCAGACCGACGACGTGCTGTCCAGGTCCCAGGCGCGGGCCTTGTGCAGGAAGTCCTTCGAGAGCAGCGCTCCGACAGGACAGATGTCGACGATGTTGCCCGCCCACGGATCGCCTTCGACCCCCTGCGCGAAGAACGTGTCGATCACCGAGCGGTTGCCGCGCTGTACGACGTTGAGCCGGTCCGACTGCGAAATCTCGCGGGTGAAGCGCACGCAGCGGGTGCACATGATGCAGCGATCGCCATCGTACAGGATGTCGCCACCGAAGTCATCCTGGCCGAACACACGCTTGGGCTCGACGGATCGGCCGTGGCCCCGGCCTTCGGCGTGCACGTAGTCCTGCAGCTTGCACTCACCCGCCTTGTCGCACACCGGGCAGTCCAGCGGGTGGTTGACCAGGTAGAACTCGAGCGTGCCGCGGCGGGCTTCCTTCGCCTTCTCGCTCTCCGTGAGGATCACGTTGCCGTCCGCGACGGTCGTCACGCACGCCGGCGCCAGCTTGCCCTGGCCTTCGACTTCGACGAGGCACATGCGGCACATGGCCGGAGCGGACAGACCGGGATGGTAGCAGTAGTGGGCGATGCCGATGCCGATTTCCTCGGCCGCCTCGATGATGCGCGTGCCGCGGGGCACGGTGGTCTCGACCCCGTTGATCGTGCAGGTCACCGTCTCCGTGGCCGTTCCAGCCTGCGTGCTCATCCGCTCACCCCTCAGACGGCCGCCGCCGCCGGCCGCATCAGCGCCAGATAGTCGTCCCGGAACCTGGCGATCGAGCTGGCCACCGGCGCTGCGGCCGAATCGCTCAGCACGCAGATCGTCGTGCCGGTCATGTTGGTGCCCAGTTCGAGCAGCAGGTCCAGGTCCGCCTCCGTGCCGCCGCCGTTCTCGATGCGGCGCAGGATGGCCGCCAGCCACGCCGTGCCCTCCCGGCAGGGCGTGCACTGGCCGCACGACTCATGGGCGTAGAAGTCGACCATGCGCCGGACCTGCTTGACGATATTCGTCCGGTCATCCATGACGATGACCGACGCCGTGCCCAGCATGCTGCCCGCGCTGGCCACGCTCTCGTAGTCCAGCGCGATGTCGATCTCGTCCGCCGCCAGGATGGGCACCGAACTGCCGCCCGGGATCACCGCTTTCAGCGAACGGCCGTCCCGGATGCCGCCGCACACGTCGTAGATGAGCTCCTTCAGGTTGAAGCCCAGTGGCAGTTCGAAATTGCCACGCCGGACCAGGTGCCCCGACATATTGAAGAGCTTGGTGCCGGTGCTCTTCTCCGTGCCGAACTGACGGTACCAGTCCGAACCGTTCGCGATGATGTGCGGGACCGCGCACAGCGTCTCGACATTGTTGATCGTGGTGGGCTGGCCGAACACGCCGACGGCCGCCGGAAACGGCGGTTTGATGCGCGGCTGGCCGCGCCGGCCTTCGAGCGAATTCATCAGGCCGGTCTCTTCGCCGCAGATGTACGCGCCCGCGCCCAGGTGGAGCGTCACATCGATCGCGACGCCCGAGCCCATCACATCCTGCCCGGCGATCCCCGCCGCGTACACTTCCTCGATGGCGCGACCCAGGATCGAGGCCGGCTCGAAGAACTCTCCGCGGATGTAGATGTAGACGTGCCGGGCCCGCATGGCGTAGGCACCGATCAGCGCGCCCTCGATGAGCTGGTGCGGCGTCCAGCGGCACAATTCGCGGTCCTTGAACGCGCCCGGCTCGGACTCGTCCGCATTGATCAGCAGGTAGTGCGGCTGACGCCGGTCGTCCTTGGGCATGAACGACCATTTGACGCCCGTCGGAAAGCCCGCACCGCCGCGGCCGCGCAACCCGCTCTTCTTCACTTCATCGGTGACCGCGTCCGGGGCCATGCCCAGCGCCCTCTGCAGCGCGCCGTACCCGCCACGCTGCTTCCAGCCTTCCAGCGTGCGAGCGGCCGGGTCACCGAAATGCTTGCTGAGAACGCGCGTCTCGCGTTCGTGCCTCCACGGATACGCCATCAGCCCGCGCCCTCTCCGGCGGCCGCCCACTCGCTGCGCAGCCGATCGAGAATCGCCGGCACGTCTTCGGGGACCACGTTCTCGAAATAGCGCTCGTTGATCTGCACCGGGGTCGGGAATCCGCACGCGCCCAGGCACTCCGCCTCGATCACCGTGAACATGCCGTCCGCCGTGATCTCGCCGGACTCGACGCCCAGCTGGTCGAGGAACGCGGCCACGACATCATCTGCGCCGCACAGGTTGCAGGCGACGTTCGTGCACACCTGGATGAGGTACCGGCCGACGGGCCGCTTGTTGTACATCGTGTAGAACGTGGCGACGCCGCGCACGTAGGCCTCAGCGAGTCCCAACGTGCGCGCCACCGTCGCCATCGCGTCGGCATCGAGATGCCCGCGGATCTCCTGGGCCAGGTTGAGGACCGGGAGGAGCGCGCCCTGGCGGTCCGGATACCGGCTCAGGATCTTCTCGAGCCGCTTCGCGTACGGCCCCTCGAAGAGCCGCGCATCCGGCGCACGGGCCGCCAGCTGGTACGGGTAGGCACACACGCCCCCCGGGTGGCCGCCCTCCGCCGGTCGGGCTCCGACGTACGCCGACCCCCGCACATCCGATTCCGTCAGATGCGCGTAGTCGCCCGTCTCCCCCGCGAACCCCGGGTTCCTGCTCAGTGCCGTCTCGCTCATGCCCCGCCGTTCGTCTCCCGCCGTTCCCGCCTCGTGTCTCCCGCCCTGCCGTCTCCCGCCGTCCGTCTCCCGCCTCTCCGCCTCACCGGTCGATCTCCCCCAGTACGATGTCCAGACTCGCATTGATGGCGATGACATCCGACAGCAGATGCCCCTCGCACAGCCGCGGCAGCGCGGACAGGTTGACGAAGCTGGGCCCGCGCACGCGCCAGCGGACCGGCTTGGCGCCGCCATCGCTCACGACGTACATGCCCAGCTCGCCCTTCGAGCTCTCGATCCCGAGCCAGCTCTCGCCGGGCGGGGCCTTCACGCCTTCCATGACCACCTTGAAGTGGTGGATCATGGATTCCATGTCGGTCAGGCAGTCCGTCTTCGACGGCAGGATGACGCGGTGGTCTGCCACGTTGATCGGACCGTCCGGCAGGCGGTCGATGGCCTGCTGCAGGATGCGCAGGCTCTGTCGCATCTCCTCCATGCGGACCAGGTACCGGTCGTAACAGTCGCCGTGCTCGCCCACGACGACATCGAAGTCGTACGTCTCGTAGTCGTAGTACGGCCGGTCCTTGCGGATGTCGTAGGCCACGCCCGAGGCACGCAGGTTGGGACCGGTCAATCCGTGGTTGACCGCGTCCTCCGGACCGATCGCGCCGATGTCCTTGTTGCGGCCGATCCAGATCTGGTTGTGCGTCAGCAGCGTCTCGACCTCGTCGAGGGTGCGCGGCACCTCGTTCACGAAGCGCTGCAGCGACTCGATCCAGCCGACAGGCAGATCCGCCATCATGCCGCCGATGCGCGTGGCCGACGTCGTGATGCGCGCCCCCGTGAGCGCCTCGTGCAGGTCGTAGACCCGTTCCCGCTCCTGGAACGTCCACAGGAAGACCGTGAACGCGCCCACGTCGATGGCCGTCGTCCCCAGCCAGAGCAGATGGCTGAAGATCCGGTCCAGCTCCATGCAGATCACGCGCACGACCTTGCACCGCTCCGTGACCTCGATCCCCATCAGCTTCTCCACCGCCATGGCGTAGGCGCAGTTGTAGATCAGCGGCGCCAGGTAGTCCATGCGGTCGGTCAGCGGGATGATCTGGTTCCAGTGGCGGTACTCCCCCAGCTTCTCGAAGCTGGAGTGCAGGTAGCCGATGTGCGGAATCACCTTGACGACGGTCTCGCCATCCAGCTCGACGACCAGCCGCAGCACGCCGTGCGTCGCGGGATGCTGCGGCCCGATGTTGATCAACATCCGCTCGCCGTGCAGCTCCGGTTCCATGCCCGCCGGCAGCATCGGCATGCGCACGAGTTCGCCGCCCGGCCCCAGCTCCGGTGTTCGGCTGACGAGATAATCGACAGTGCGCGTGCTCATGACTCACCCTCCCCGGCGGCACGCGAGCGGTGGTGGCGTTCCACTTCCTCGATGACGCTCAGCTCCTGCGGCGCGTAGTGCTCCTCGACCGCGAAGGCGAGCGCCCGCCGCGTCTGTTCGGCGCGACTCACGCGCCCCCGCAGGGGAAAGTCCTTGCGCAGCGGATGACCTTCCGCGTAGTTGTCCGGCATGAGGATGCGGCGCAGATCGGCGTGACCCGTGAAACGCACGCCAAACAGGTCGAACACCTCGCGCTCCAGCCAGTCGGCCGTTGCGAAAATGTGCGATACAGTCGGCATCTCGAGGTCATCGAGCGGCAGGGCGGTCTTCAGTCGCAGCGCGCGCCGGTGCGGAATCGACCAGAGCTGATACACGATGTCGATGGGACGGCCCCCGCCCCAGTCCACCGCGGTCAGGTCCTGCAGCAGATCGTAGTGCTGATCCGGCTCGCTGTGCAGCCAGGAAATGACATCGACCAGGTGCTCGCGCGTCACACGCACGACGTGTTCATCGCCCGCCATGATCGTGTGGTGCAGAATGGCATCGGCGAAGCGCCCGCGCAGCGCCGGCACGGACGGATGCGTGTCCGCGGCCGCCTCCGCACCCTGATCCGCCGGCGCCTCCGCCTCCGCGGCAGCGCCGGCCGCGAGATCGTCGAGCGCGTCCCGGAATTCCTTCGGTTCGCTCACGGCCGCCGGTCCGACGGTCGCGCCAGCGCCGCGGTCGACACCAGACCGCTCACGCGGTTCTGTGTCGTCGAATTGCCGAACGGCACCGCGACCTCATCGATCGTCGCCGCCGGCAGATTCTGACGCCCCGCCCGCTCCGGATCCTCCTCGCGCAGCGCCGCGTTGGCCAGCGACTCCCCGCGGATCTTCTCGTGCACCATCAGGATCCCGTAGATCAGACCCTCCGGCCGCGGCGGGCATCCCGGCACGTACACGTCCACCGGGATGATCGTATCGATGCCCTGCACCATCGAGTACACGTCGAACACCCCGCCCGAGGACGCGCACGCACCCATCGAGATGGCCCACTTCGGCTGCGGCATCTGATCCCAGATGCGTCGCAGCACCGGCGCCATCTTGTACGAGACCCGGCCGGCGCAGATGAGCAGGTCGGCCTGGCGCGGTGAAAATGACATCCGCTCCATGCCGAACCGCGACAGATCGAAGCGCGTCGCGGCCGCCGCCATCATCTCGATCGCGCAGCACGCCGTGCCGAACGGCATCGGCCACAGCGAGTTGCGCCGGGCCCAGTTCACGGCAGCGTCCAGCCGCGTGGTCATGAAACTCGCTTCGCCCCGGGGAACCGTCGGCAGGTTCACTCCCATTGAAGCGCTCCCTTCTTCCACACGTACACGAAGCCCACCAGCAGAACCCCGATGAACACCAGCATCTCCACGAAACCGAACAGGCCCAGCTCGCGGAACAGCACGCCCCACGGGATCAGGAACACCGTCTCGATGTCGAAGATGATGAACAGGATGGCCACCATGTAGAACTTCACCGAGAACCGCTCCCGCGTGTCTCCCAGTGGTGGCATCCCCGACTCGTACGGCTCCGCCTTGACCGGCGTCGGCCGCAGCGGCCCGGCCACATGCGACAAGGCCATGATCCCCACGGCGTTCGCCAGGGACACGCCGAACAGGATCAGAATCGGCACGTAGACGTCGGTCATGGCCGTCCGTCCGTGGACTTTGTGAATTCGTTCACTTGCGCGACGAACATACCAGCCGGACCGCAGGTTCGTCAAGCCGATGCCGGACCACGTTGCGTCGGCACGGCACCGCCCTGATCTTGCGCCGCGCGAACACGATCGGGGCGCTCCGAGTGGGTGCCCGGGAACGCGCCGGCGGGGAAGTACAGGCACGCGCGCGGCCGGTGAGACGGGAGCAGACGAGATGACGATTCGGAGTGATCGCTGGATCCGGCGCATGGCGCAGGAGCACGGGATGATCGAGCCGTTCGAGCCGGGGCAGGTGCGGGAGGGCCGGATCAGCTACGGCCTGTCGTCGTTCGGCTACGACATCCGCGTCGGGGACACGTTCAAGGTGTTCACCGATGTTTTCAGCGTGGTCGTGGATCCGAAGGCATTCGACCCGCGCTCGTTCGTGGACATGACGGGGGACCATTGCATCATCCCGCCACATTCGTTCGCGCTGGCCTCGACGATGGAGTACTTCCGGATCCCGGCGGACGTCCTGGTCGTGTGCGTGGGGAAGTCGACGTACGCGCGCTGCGGGATCATCGTGAACGTGACGCCGCTGGAGCCGGAATGGTGCGGGCACCTGACCCTGGAGATTTCCAACACGACACCGCTGCCGGCCAAGATCTACAGCCGTGAAGGGCTGGCACAGCTGCTGTTCTTCCAGGGCGATGAGGTGCCGGAAACGACGTACGCGCAGCGCGGTGGGAAGTACCAGGACCAGCGCGGGGTGACGCTGCCTCGTCTGTGAGCCTGTCGCCGGCCGGGCCGTGGGGCCGGTGCGCCGCCGCCCGGCTGCGACGGTGCCCGCAGCACGCGACGACTGTCGCGGGCGATCGTTTCAGCCGCCGCCGCCCGGTGCGTTCGCGACCCGCGCCCTTCGCCAGGCCCCCTGCACGACATCGCGGTTGAGCAGCGTGATCACGTCGATGGCGATCTCCTTCGGGCAGGCGTTCTGGCAGGCGCCATGATTCGTGCAGTGCCCGAACCGTTCCTCGTCCATGGCGGCCACCATGCCGGCCGCGCGCCGGCCGCGTTCCGTCTGGCCCTGGGGCAGGCGGCCCAGGTGAGCGGCCTTGGCAGCGGTGAACAGCATGGCGGAAGCGTTGGGACAGGCGGCCACGCAGGCGCCGCAGCCGATGCACTCCGCCGCGTCCATTGCCCGGTCTGCGTCGTCCTTGGGGATGGGGATGGCGTTGGCATCGGGTGCGCTGCCGGTTCGGACGGAGATGAATCCGCCGGCCTGGATGATGCGGTCGAACGCGCTGCGATCCACCATCAGGTCCTTGATGACGGGGAACGCGGCAGCCCGCCACGGCTCGAGCCAGACCTCGTCGCCGTCCCGGTAATGGCGCATGTGGAGCTGGCACACGGTCGTTCCGGTCAGCGGACCATGCGGCTCGCCATTGATCATGAAGCCGCAGGACCCGCAGATGCCCTCACGGCAGTCGTGGTCGAAGGCAATCGGGTCGCCCCCTTCCCGGGTCAGCCGGTCGTTGATGACGTCGAGCATCTCGAGGAACGACATGTGCTCGCTGACGTCGTCCGCCACGTAGCGCTCGAACCGGCCGGGC
>JBFFZF010000151.1:0-11968 GCA_041568755.1 Longimicrobiales bacterium
CCTCTGCCCGCCGCCCCGGCAGGCAAGCTTACATAATAAGCATAATGGCGACGCGCAAGGGGCGAGAGGTCTGCACGCGCGTCGCGCTGCCGGCCGGGATCGCCCGCGTCAGGCCGAACGGAGTCAACCTGCCACCGTGGTCCACACGATACCGGCGAGGGCCGTGAGGCCGAGCGTCGTGAACAGGCCGGCGCGCCAGCGGAACAGGAGCAGGAACGCGAGCCCGGCGATGAACGCGGCGCCCGGCCGGATCAACGCCCAGGCGGGGATTTCGATGCGTACGCCGTAGCCGGCGAGCAGGCGGGTGTCCGCGAACAGGGTGTGTGTCGCGAACCACACGGACAGGTTGAGGATCACGCCGGTGACGGCTGCGGTGATGGCGCCCAGCGCGCCGGCGATCGCGCGCCGGTTGCGCAGGGTTTCGATGTACGGTGCGCCGGCCAGGATCCACAGGAAGCACGGCGCGAACGTCACCCACGTCGTGACGACGGATCCCAGCAGCGCGGCGGTGAGCGGGCTCAACGATCCCGGGTTGCGCCAGGCGCCCATGAAGCCGACGAACTGCACGACCTGGATGAGCGGACCGGGCGTGGTCTCGGCCATGCCGAGTCCGTCCAGCATCTCGCCCGGCTGCAGCCACGCGTACACGTCGACGGCCTGCTGCGCGATGTAGGCGAGCACGGCGTACGCGCCGCCGAACGTGACGACGGCGGCCTTGCTGAAGAAGAGCGCTTCCTGGACGAGCACGTGGCTGGCCCCGGCGACGGCGGCGAGCAGCAGCACGGGTACCCACCAGATGGCCAGCCAGAGCAGGACGGTTCCCGCCAGCCGGCGCAGGCCTGGTGGTTCGGTCCGGTGGTCGTCGGCGAGGAGCGCGGCGGCGTGGTCCGCCGGGTGGGCGGCCGTGACCGGGCCGGCGAAGCTGCCCGGTGCCAGCCGTTCGCTGAGTGCGCCGATCGCGGCTGCGCCGGCGATGATCCAGGGGAACGGAACGCCGAACACCCAGATGCCGACAAAGGCGCCGGCGGCCACGACGAGCATGCGCCGGCCGTGCAGCGCCCGGCGGCCGATGCGCAGGAGCGCCTGCACGACGATGGCGAGAACGGCCGGCTTGATGCCGAAGAAGAGGCCTTCGACGGGGCCCGACCCGCGGAACAGCGCGTAGAGCACGCTCAGGGCCAGGATCGACAGGAAGCCGGGCAGCACGAAGAGGCCGCCGGCCAGCAGCGCGCCACGCCAGCGGTGCATGAGCCAGCCGATGTACGTGGCCAGCTGCTGCGCTTCGGGTCCGGGCAGCAGCATGCAGAAGCTGAGGGCGTGCAGGAAGCGGCCCTGACTCAGCCAGCGTCGCTCCTCGACGATCAGGCGCTGCATCACCGCGATCTGGCCGGCCGGGCCACCGAAGCTGTAGGCCGCGACGCGCACCCAGGTTGGGATGCTCTGGCGCAGCGTCGGCGTGGCACGCCCGGCGTGCGGTGTCGACTGGATCATGACGCACGTGTGTTCATGACAGGCGGGAACCTGCGCGGCCGGCCGGGTCCGGGGCCAGTCGAGAGGGGAGCGGCTTGCCGCCTCCGGTCGGGCCGGCCACCTTTGGCGCCGGAATCGATCCTCACCGCTGCGCCGGAGCTGCCCGTGCAGTCCCATTTCCGACCGCGTACACGCGACGGCTGGATCGCGACGGTGCTCTTCGTCGCTCTGTTCCTGCTCGCGCAGCCGCCGGTGATCCACGGGTTCGCGAACCGGATCGAGCCGCGCCTGGCGGGCATGCCCTTCCTCTACGTCTGGCTGTCCGTCGTGTACGCTGCGCTGATCGGCGTCCTCCTGTGGATACAGCGGCGGAGGATCTAGTGGAGCCCTGGGTCGTCGCGACCGGACTCATCACGGCCTACCTGCTGACCACGATCGGGCTGGGCATCGTCGCCAACCGGCGGCTCACGCTGGACGTCGAGGACTTCTTCCTGTACGGTCGGCGCGCGGGCTTCGTCGTCCTCTATCTGACGGTCGTCGCGACGTATCACTCGGCCTTCGCGTTCCTGGGCTCGGGCGGCTTCTTCTACACGCACGGCATCGGGTTCTGGCAAGCCGGCACGTGGACCATCCTGACCGGTGCGATCACGTATGTCCTCGGCAGCCGGATCTGGGCACTCGGCAAACGGTTCCGTTACGTCACGCCGGCCGACCTGCTCGCCGATTTCTACGAGAGCGAAGCCGTGCGCGTGGTCACGGCGATCGTGTCCGTGGTCTTCACGATCCTGTACATTCAGGTCCAGGCGCAGGGCCTGGGCTACATCATCAACGTGGCTTCGGGCGGCCGCGTCTCGTTCGAGATCGGCACGCTGATCCTGCTCGTCGTCGCGGCAGCCTACCTGATGGCAGGCGGCATCCGCGCCGTGTACTGGACGGATGTCCTGCAGGGCGCCTGGATGTACGTTGCGCTCTGGGCCGGCGGCCTGTTCCTGGCGTACGAGCTGTTCGGCGGACCTGGCGCGCTGTGGAACGAAGTCGCCGCGCAGAGGCCCGACCTGCTGACCGTACCCGGACCGCGCGGCTTCTTCACGCCCGGCATGTGGATCGGCATGACGGTCACACTGTCGTTCGGCATCGTCTTCCAGCCGCACATGATGATCCGCTACTACACGGCCGTTTCGGACCGCACGATCAAGTGGCTGGGCGTGACGACGCCCATCTACCTCGTGACGATCTACGTGCCCGCTGCGCTCGTCGGGCTGGGCGGCGCCCTCGTCATGCCGGACCTGGCCGTGCCCGACCGCATCTTTCCGGAGATGCTGTTCGCGCACGCGCCCGCCTGGCTGACCGGGCTGGTCCTGGCCGGCGCGACCGCGGCCGCCATGTCCACGCTCGATTCGATCCTGCACTCCAACACGACCGTGCTCACACGCGACGTGTATCAACGTTACATCAGGAAGGACGCGTCCGCGTCCCACTACATCAACGTCGGACGCATCTTCATCGTTGGCCTGCTCATCGTGGGCTACGTGCTCTCCGTGCGCACGTTCGCGTTCCTCGTGACGCTCGTGTCGCTGTCCGGGTCCGGAGCGCTGCAGCTCATGCCGGCCATCCTCGGCGTGTGCTTCCCCACGCGGCGCGTCCTCACCCGTACGGGCGTGCTCGCCGGCATCGCCGCCGGCCTGGCGACCCTGTACGCCACGCTCGTCGTGTGGCCGCATCCGTTCGGCATGCACGCGGGCATCTGGTCGCTGCTCATCAACGCGGCCCTCGCGCTGGCCGTGTCCCGGTTCACGCGTCCGCCGTCGCCGGCTACGATCGAGCGGATCCACGGTGAAATCGAAAACTTCGTCTACGGCCCGGGCTCCGGGCAGCCGGGCGAGCGACCGGGTGCAGAAACGGCATGAGTGGAGATCTTCGCCCGGCCGGCATGGACAGGAAGGCGCTGGACGAGCTGTTCAGCGCGACGTACGAAGAGCTGCGTCGGCTCGCTGCCAGCGTCCGCCGCAACGATCCGAGCGCCACGCTCAACCCGACGGCGCTGGTGAACGAGGCGTACCTGCGTCTGGCCGGATCGCTGCGCACCGTTCCCGACTCGCCGCTGCACTTCAAGCGCATCGCCGCGCGCGCCATGCGTCAGGTCCTGGTCGATGCCGCGCGCCGCCGTGCCGCCGTCAAGCGCGGCGGTGCCGTGGCACTGGTCACGTTCGATGATGCGCTCGACGCGGGCGTGACGAGTCCGGCCGAGGTCCTTGCCCTCGATGCCGCGCTGGACCACCTCGCGAAAATGGAGCCGCGTCAGGCCCAGCTCGGGGAGTACCGCTTCTTCGGCGTGCTCTATCTGGCCGAGACCGCGACGCTGCTCGAAGTCTCCGAATCCACGGCCGCCCGCGACTGGCGGGCGGCGCGCGCCTGGCTCGCGCTCGAGATCCGCCGCGCGTCCTGAACAGCACCTCGACATGGAGCCGTACGAAACAACACGACCCGCGCGGCCGCCGAGGGCGCGCGCGGGTCGGGGAGACGCCGGGAAGGGAAGGCCCGGTCGCGGCCTTCGAGCGCCTCCGCTCACATCTTGAAGTCGACACCCACCGTGAGATACGACGCGCCGAATCCCAGCCTCGCCAGCCCGGCCAGGTTCTCCTTGAACAGGTAGCGCAGGCCGCCGAAGCCGCCCAGGAAGATGCGCGACGCATCGCCTCCGTACGTCACCCCGCCCACGCTGCTCTTGGCCGACGAACTCACGACGAAGTAGCCCAGCGCCAGACCCAGGAACGGATCCAGCTTCGGCGAATTCTCCAGCGGGAAATGGTACGCGCCCGTTCCGGCGATCGAAACGTAACGCACGTTCCACTCGACGCTGCCGCCGGTCGAACCGAACGACTCGCCGTAGCTCCAGGTGTCGATCCACGCGCCGATGCCGATGTTCTCCCGGTAGCCGACCTCACCGTTGACCCCGAACGCCGGCGCGCTGCCGACGCCGCTCAGGCCGACGTGCCCGCCCAGCCAGCGATCACTGGTCGCGAACTGCCCGGCGGCACTCCCGGGGGCGAGGAAACCGGCAACCACGAGGGCCGTGACGATCCGGATGGTCTTCGCTGCGTGCATGGCGTAACGCCTCCTGCTCCACGGGTTCGCGCTCGCGACCGGCCCGCCGTCCGAACCAGTCCGCCGCCCCGGCACCGGGGCCGGCTCGAACCACATTGCGCAGAAAGGCGAGTCCGGATGTCATGAACCCGCCGAACGGCCGCGGCCCGCGGCCTCTACGCGACGCGTTGAGGCCCGGACCCGTATGGGAGGCAGGTCAGCGGCGGATCCGCGTGGCTGGCTGGAACGCCGCCCACGCGAACCAGAAGTAGTCCCCGTGGGGCACACGCTCGAGTCGGGTGCCGCGCAGCGGGCCCGCCACCGCACGACCCAGCAGGTCCCATTCGCTGCCCGTCTCGCGGTCCCGGAAACGATCCCGCGGGGCGCGTTCGAACGTCAGCACGCGCTCGCCCGCGCGCCGCACGAAGATCCCCGACGCGCCCACGTCGCGGCCGCCCGCGACCGTCGCCGCGTCCAGCGCGCTGCTCGTACCCGGGGCCCAGAAAACGACCAGCGGCGTCCCGCCGGCCTCATCGTTCATGACCCGGATCTCCTGCAGGTGGCTGAACGGGTACGCCACGGACCTGCCGCCCACGACCGCCGCCGCGACACGCTCCATGGCCGGCAGCCGATCGTCCGCCGGTCTGCTGAAGAAACCCGCGATCGGGCCTGGACTCCGATCGTAGCCCGCGTACGGATTGCGTCCGTAAGGCCGGTCGTAACCCGTCTCGCGCGACAGCACGCGGCCCTCCGGGTGCGCGCTGCGGAAGTCCGACCAGCTCGTCGTCTGCGCCGGGAACCACGACAGCGTATCGCCGGCCAGCTCGCCCACGATCGCTTCACCTGTCGCCTGCTGCCACCAGGTTTCCGTCTGCCGGTCGTACATCACCAGATCGGAATGACGCAGTCGACCCGTGGTCCCGAAATCCAGCGTGCGCCCGCCGTGCGCACGCCGAAACACCAGCGCCGTGTTGCACAGCGGACAGTACGTCACGGCGAGCGGCAGACCCCCCACCACATCGTTCACGATCTCGTGCCAGATCAGCACCTGATACGGATACGCCCGCACATCGCCGCCATGCGCGACCACCACGACGGGTTCCCGGCCTTCCAGCCAGCGGTCCGCAGTGCGCACAGCCACGAACCTCGGCCGGTCGATCGCCGGGATGCCGTCCTTCGGCGGGCCGCCCGATACGATCTCTTCCAGCGGGACCGTGTGGCGCGTGAAATCCGTCCGCCACTGCTCCTGGCCAACTGCCGGCGTGGCCGCCGCGCCGAGCAGGACGACCCCGAACGCGAGCCACGCCCTCGTGCAGCCACGCGCCCGAAGGAGTTCCCGTGCCCGCGCGTCCCGCATCGTGACGGCCGACGCCATTGTCATCCGGTTCTCCTCGTCGAATCCGCTCCGTGTCCCACGATCGCCTCGCCCGCCAGCCGGAGGCGCCCCGCCCGCGCTCCGCCATCCCCAACCGCTGCCCGCCCCGCGTCGTTCCCGCGGCCCGCGCCCGCCGTCGTGCTTGCGCCCGGTCGGGCCGCTATTTATCATGTTGATATGATAAATGGCGCGGTGGCCGGCCCGCCGACCGGCGGGGGAGTGGACCGGCCTGCGGGGTCGGGGGCATGGCGCGCGGCGCAGTTCGCGACGCTGGTCGGCGCCGTGGGTGTCGTGGCGCTGCTCGTGTGGCGTCCCGCGTTCGGGTTGTGGCTGACGTGGGACCTGCTGATTCCGCTGGTCCCGGCCGTTCTGCTGATCGCGCCACAGCTGTGGCGCAATCTGTGTCCGATCGCGACGGTCCATCAGGTCGGCGCGCTGCGTGGCCGCACGGGAGGACGGCGTCTTCCGCCGAGGGTGCAGCGGCGCGCGCCGGCCGTCGCGGTGCTGCTGCTGTTCGCGATCGTTCCGCTCCGTCTGGTCCTGTTCAACGAGCACGGTCCCGCGCTCGCGGCGTTCGTCGTCGCAGTGCTCGTCGTCGCGCTGTGGTCCGGCCTGGTGGTGACCGGCAAGGCCGGCTGGTGTGCAACGTTCTGCCCCGTGCTTCCCGTCGAGCGGCTTTACGGCCAGGCGCCGCTCGTGCCGCTCGCGCATGGGCACTGCCGCTCGTGCACGGGTTGCGTACGCGAGTGCTACGACCTGGCCCCCGCGGCATCGCTGCACCGTCTGATCGGGCCGCCCGGCGCCGGCGGGGTGGCCCGCAGCCGCGGCCGGGCGGGCATGGGTCTGGAGCGCACGCCGATGGGCCTCTTCGCTCTGGCGTTTCCCGGGTTCATCGCCGGCTACTTCTTCGTTCCCGACTCGCCATCCATCGCACAGGCGTACACGTGGGCGCTGGGCGGCGCTGCGCTGTCGATCGCCGTTCTCACAGCGGGGCAGCGGGTGGCAGCCGTCCGGGATGAAACGATGATCCGGCTCGCCGCGGCGCTGGCCATCGGCGTCTACTACTGGTTCACGGTCCCCGCTGTCGCCGAGGGCGCGCACGAGCTGCTGGCGCTCCCCGACGCGCCGTCGCTCGGCATCGCGGCCGCCCGGACCGTCACCATCGCGGTGGCCGGCGTCTGGCTCGTCGTCGCGACGCGGCGCGCGCGCGCCGCCCGCACGCGCGCCTGATCACGGCGCTCCGCCTGCCCGCGCGCTGACCGGAGGCGGCTCCGCCTCGCGCGCGGACCCTCGCCCCGCTCGGTGAGCGATCGTCCCTGTTGACACGGATCGCGGTTCGCTGCATTCATATGAACGTATGAATGAAACAGCCGGGAAGACACGCGACCGCCACGAGGGTGCTCAGCCCGGCTCGACACGCGAGGCGTTGCTCGAGGCCGGCAGCGAGCTGTTCGCCGAACTCGGGTTCGACGGCGCCTCGGTGCGCGCGATCACCGCACGCGCGGACGCCAATCTGGGCGCGATCACCTACCACTTCGGTACGAAGGAAGCGTTCTACGATGCGGTCATCGACCGCATGGTGCGCGGCCTGGCCGACGCGATCATGGCCGCGCTCGACACGGCGGGACCGGCGATCGAGCGTGTGGAGGCCGTGGTGCGCGCGCACTTCGTGCACCTGGCAACCCATCCCGGAATTCCGCGGCTGCTGCTGCAGGGTGTGGTGGCGAGCGGCATGCCGCCGCGTGCGGCCATGCGCCACCTGCGCAAGGTGCTCGAGGCGATGACCGGGCTGATCCGCGAAGGCCAGGCGGACCGAACGATCCGGGCCGGTGACCCGACCCTGCTCGCCCTTTCGCTCCTGTCTCCGTCCATGCACCTGGCGGTCATGCGGGAGCCGTTGCGCGGCATGGCGCGCGTCGATCTGCGCCGCCGTGCCACGCAGGAGCGCGTGACGGAACACGTGGTCCGCTTCGTCCGTGCGGCCGTGGCGGAACCGAGGGGAGGCCGACGATGAACGGGAAGCGGTGCGTGATCGCGGGCCGCGGGACGACATCCCGCACGGGCCGGCGCAGCGCGTGGTTGGCCCCGTGGCTCGCTGTGGTGTGCGTGGCGGGCACGGTTACGGCGCAGTCGACGCCGTTCACGGTAGACGAGGCGGTGCGCGCAGCGTTGCGCGTGCATCCGGCGGTGGAGGCGGCGGACGCCAACGTGGCGGGCGCGGCTGCCCGGCTGCGTGCGTCGGATGCGGCGCGCTGGCCGGCCGTGTCGCTCGAGGCATCGGCCACGCGTTTTGCCGAACCGATGGTCGTGGCGCCACTGCACGGCTTCGATCCGCAGTCGCCACCGACGTTCGACCGGCTGCTGGCGCAGGGTGCCGCCGGCGTGAACTGGGCACTCCTCGATGCGGCGCGAGGCGCCCGCATCGACCGGGCGCGCGCGGCGCAGCGCGGCGCGCGCAGCGCGGCGGTCGGGACCCGGCAGCGCGTCATCGCGCACACGGTGCTCGCCTACATCGACGTCGTCGCGGCGCGCGACCGGCTGGTGGCGCACGAGGCCCGCGTTACGGCGCTGGAACGGGAGCGGGAACGCGCAGCGCAGTTCTTCGCCGCGGGTCGCGCGGCGCGCGTGACCCAGCTGCGCGCGGAGGCGGCGCTCAGCGCGGCCCGCGCCGATGTCGTCGTGGCGCGCGGCGAAGTCGATGTGGCCGTGCGGACCCTCGCGCGCTGGACCGCGCTGGAGGCTGGCGCGCTGGCTGAACGCGCGTTCACGGCTGTCCGGTTGGCGCCCGGCACGGACGCCGCCGAACGGTCCGCCATTCAGGCGCAGGTTGCGACCTCGAACGCCGAGCTCGAAGGCCTGCGCAGTCACGTCATGGCAGCGCAGGCCGGTCAGGCGGAGGCGAGGGCGCTGCGCATGCCGCGGGTGCAGCTGACGGGTCGCTTCGTCGAATACGCTGCCGGCAGCGGCTTCGAGTCTACCGAATGGCAGGGCGGCGTGCTGCTGAGCTACGCGTTGTTCACCGGCGGCGCGCACGCTGCGGCACGCGATCAGGCCAACGCGGAGCTCGTGGCCGCGCGCGCGGAACTCGCCGTTGCGCAGCTGGATCTCGCCACCTCCGTGGATGAGGCACTGGCCGGGCTGCGCTCCGCCCGCGAGCGCGCGGTTTCGCTGGACGTCGCGCTCGCACGCGCCGAGGAGGTCGTGCGCATCGAGCGGCTGGCGCTGGATGCCGGTGCGGGGGTGCAGACCGACTACCTCAACGCGGAAGCCGATCTGCTGGCGGTGCGCAGTGCGCTGACCGATGCCCGACGCGCGCTTCTGGCGACGCGTGTCCGGCTCGCGACGATCGCCGGAGAACTGAACGAAGCCTGGCTGGCCACGCATCTGGAGTCCGGATCATGAGCAAACGGTTGGCAGTGATCGTGCCAGCGCTCGTCCTGGGCGCGACCGCCCTGTGGTTCTTCCTGGGCCGTGACAACGCGGGCGCCGACCGGCTGGAGGCGTCCGGCACCGTCGAGGCCACCGACGCGGATCTCGGTTTTCAGACAGGCGGGCGCATCGCCGCCGTGCTCGTCCGCGAAGGCGATGCCGTGACTCCGGGCCAGCTGCTGGCGCGTCTGGACGCGGCGGATCTGGATGCACGGCTCGCCCAGGCCGAGGCGCAGCTGGCGGCCGCGCACGCCCGGCTCGCGGAACTGGAGCGGGGCGCCCGACCCGAAGAACGCGCACAGGCGCAGGCGGCCGTTCTCGCGGCGCAGGAGCGGCTGGATGAGGCCGTGCGCGTGCGCGATCGTACGCGCACGCTGTTCGAGGGCGGTGCCGTCAGCCGCGAGGCCATGGAGCAATCGGCATCTGCTGCAGAAGTCGCGCGCGCGCTGCACCTGCAGGCGCGCGAGCAGCTGCAGCTGGTCCTCGAAGGTCCGCGCACCGAGCAGATCACGGCCCAGCGCGCGCTCGTGCGCCAGGCGGAAGCCGTCGTCGCGCAGGCACAGGCCGCCATCACGTACGCCGAGATCCGGGCCCCGTTCGCCGGCATCATCACGCTCCGGCACCGCGAAGCGGGTGAGGCGGTTTCGCCCGGGCTGCCCGTCCTGACCGTCATGGATCCGGCCGACCGCTGGGTGCGCATCTACGTCCGCGAGGATCAGATCGGTCACGTGTCGATCGGCCAGGACGCCGAGATCCGCTCGGACAGTGACCCCCGGGCGGTGTACACGGGACGCGTCGTGCACATCGCCAGCGAGGCGGAGTTCACGCCTCGCAACGTGCAGACGGCGGCCGAGCGTGTGAAGCTCGTGTACGCGGTGAAGGTCGCGATCGCGGGCGATGAGAGCTTCGCGCTCAAGCCCGGCATCCCCGCCGACGTGCAGCTGGGCACCGAGCGCTAGTCCGATGAGCGGACAGCCCGCCATCGAGTTGCGCGCGCTGTCGCGACATTTCGGCGGCAGCCCGGCTGTGAACGGCCTCAGCTTCGCGGTCGGGCGAGGCGAGCTGTTCGGGCTGGTGGGCCCGGACGGCGCCGGCAAGACGACCACGCTGCGCATGCTCGCCGGCGTGCTGCCCGTGACGTCCGGCGAGGCCGCCATCCTGGGCATCTCCGTGGTGCGCGACCCCGAGCGTGTGAAGCCGCACATCGCTTACATGGCCCAGCGGTTCGGCCTGTACGAGGACCTGACCGTGCACGAGAACATCGCGTTCTACGCGGATCTGTACCGCGTCCCGCGGGCAGAACGTCCGGCCCGGCTCGAGCGGCTGTACGCGTTCTCCGGGCTCGGCGAGTTCCAGACCAGGCTGGCGGGCGCGCTGTCAGGCGGCATGAAGCAGAAGCTCGCCCTGTCCTGCGCGCTCGTGCACCGACCGGATGTGATGCTGCTGGATGAGCCGACGTTTGGCGTGGATCCGATCTCGCGTCGCGATCTCTGGCTGATCCTGCACGAAATGGTGGCAGACGGGGTGACCGTCCTGGTCTCCACGTCGTACCTCGATGAAGCGGAACGCTGCGACCGCGTCGCGCTGCTCGATCAGGGCCGCCTGATCGCGCTCGACAGCCCCGCGGCGCTGCAGGCCACGCTCGCGGGCGGCCTCTTCCTCGTGCGCGCGGACGCGCCTCGCCAGGCCCGGGACATCCTCGTCACCGGCCCGGGCGTCCGGCGCGCCGCGCTGTTCGGGCGGAACATCCACCTGCTGCTCGAGCCCGGTACTTCGCCCGACGCGGCGCTGGCGCAGGTCCGGGCTGCGGGCCTGACCGTCGAGCACACCGAGAGGATCGAGCCCTCGCTCGAAGACGTATTCATCGAGCGTGTCGCACGGACGCCGGAGAGCGCTGCGTCATGAGTACCGCCGCGGTGCACGTCGAAGGCCTGACGCGCAACTTCGGTGCGTTCGTGGCCGTGGACCACGTCAGCTTCACCGTCCGGCAGGGCGACATCTTCGGGTTCCTCGGACCGAACGGCGCCGGCAAGACGACCACGATCCGCATGCTGGCCGGATTGCTGCGCCCCAGCGCGGGTCGCGCGTGGGTGGCCGGCGTCGATGTGCGGGCCGATCCGCTGGCGGTGCGCGAGCGCATCGGCTACATGTCGCAGCGCTTCTCGCTGTACGGTGATCTCACGATCAGCGAGAACATCGACCTGTTCGCGGGCCTGTACGGCGTCACCGGCGTCCGGCGCGCCGCGCGCCGCGCCTGGGTCCTGGCCATGGCCGGACTCGAGGGCCGCGAGCGTCAGCTGACCGCCGAACTGCCGCTGGGCTGGAAGCAGCGACTGGCGCTGGGCTGCGCCGTGCTGCACGAGCCGCCTCTGCTGTTCCTCGACGAGCCGACATCCGGCGTCGATCCCGTCGCGCGTCGCAGCTTCTGGGACCTGATCAACGAAATGGCTGCGGCCGGCACGACCGTGCTCGTGTCGACGCACTACATGGCAGAGGCGGAGAACTGCCACCGGCTCATCCTGATGAACCGCGGCCGGCTGATCGCGGACGGCGAGCCCGACGCGTTGCGCCGGCGCATGACCGAGCCGCTGTGGGAGGTCGACGTCGACG